>NZ_JAAKUM010000001.1:0-527495 GCF_049175135.1 Aeromonas sp. 600724
GAGAGTTATTGTTGCAAAGCCCGCAGGATTTGACGCAAGCGCGGGAAATGGTGCGTGAAGCGGTGGATATTTACAACATGGAGCGGCCGCATCATGCGTTGAAATACAGAACCCCCGATGCGGTACATAGGGGGTTCTGAGTAGAAAAATGCTAGTTGAAAATGTGTAAACCTATTTCAGGACTAGACATGTCATTCACGGTTTTACATCACGTTTTTCTTTCTCCCGTCCACGTTTTGTCCACTGTTTTACACGCGCTACAGTTTTCTCCATACAAAGTGACATGTGGGAGATCACTAGTTCTATAAATGGATTGTATGCCAACAAACCATGTCTTTATTCTACTATTTAAAGAGTGACGGTAAATCGATGAGACTCGCTTGATATAACAAAATGATTTGTAGGGAGAAAAGCCCACCTTAACTATGGTCAGCGAAGGGGCTTTTTTTGTATTATTCCCCTCTTGACCTTATTTAGCCTAAAGGCTCCTGTATCGGGAGTGGTGACGAGGAAGACATGCAACAGCTTGAAGAAGTAGTCGGCCAAGCCAGAGCCGAAATTGAGGGCGTGAGCGATATCGCGACCCTCGACGAAATCCGGGTCAAATATCTGGGTAAAAAGGGCTTTTTTACCGAGCAGATGAAGGGCCTGGGTGCCTTGTCTGCCGAAGAGCGTCCCGCCGCGGGCGCCGTGATCAACCAGGCCAAACAGCAGGTTCAGGATGCGCTGAACGAGCGTCGTGAAGCGCTCGAAGTTGCTGTGCTGAACCAGAAGCTGGCTGCCGAGACCATCGATGTCAGCCTGCCGGGCCGTCGCATCGAGAATGGCGGTCTGCACCCGGTAACCCGCACCATCGAGCGCATCGAGCGCCTGTTTGGCGAGATGGGCTTCAAGGTTGCCCGTGGTCCCGAGATTGAAGATGGCTTTCACAACTTCGATGCGCTGAATATTCCGGCTCATCACCCGGCGCGTACCGATCACGATACCTTCTACTTCAATCCTGATCTGATGCTGCGTACCCACACCTCCGGTGTGCAGATCCGCACCATGGAGCATCAGCAGCCGCCGATCCGCATCATTGCACCGGGCCGCGTCTATCGTAACGACTACGACATGACCCACACCCCGATGTTCCATCAGGTTGAAGGCCTGCTGGTTGACGAGCATGCCAGCTTTACCGAGCTGAAGGGCATTCTGCACGACTTCCTGCGCAACTACTTCGAGGAAGACCTGACCATTCGCTTCCGTCCTTCCTATTTCCCGTTCACCGAGCCGAGCGCTGAAGTGGACGTAATGGGCAAGAACGGCAAGTGGCTGGAAGTGCTGGGCTGCGGCATGGTTCACCCGAACGTACTGCGTTCGGTCGGCATCGATCCGGAAAAATACTCGGGCTTTGCCTTCGGCATGGGCGTTGAGCGCCTGACCATGCTGCGTTACGGGGTCAACGACCTGCGTGCCTTCTTCGAAAACGACCTGCGCTTCCTCAAGCAGTTCAAGTAAGGGCGAGAGAACATGAAATTCAGTAAATCCTGGGTGATGGAGTGGGTCCGCACCGAGTTGAGTGACAACGCGCTGGCCGAGCAGATCACCATGGCCGGTCTGGAAGTGGACGCCGTGGAAGCGGTGGCTGGCCAGTTCAACAATGTGGTGGTGGGTGAAGTGGTCGAGTGCGCCCAACATCCTGACGCCGACAAGCTGCGGGTGACCAAGGTCAACGTGGGTGAGGCCGAGTTGCTGGACATCGTCTGCGGCGCGCCAAACTGCCGTCAGGGCTTGAAAGTGTGTGTGGCCAAAGTAGGGGCGACCCTGCCGGGTGATTTCACCATCAAGAAAGCCAAACTGCGTGGTCAGCCGTCCCACGGCATGCTCTGCTCTTTCAGTGAGCTGGGTATCGACGTTGAAGCCGATGGCATCATCGAGCTGCCGGCCGATGCCCCCATCGGTACCGATATTCGTGACTACCTCAATCTGAACGACGTCTCCATCGATGTTGATCTGACTCCGAACCGTGCCGATTGTCTCGGTATCGCCGGTCTGGCCCGTGAAATCGGCGTGCTCAACAGCGTCGACGTGGTCGAGCCGACCTGGGCACCAGCTGTTGCCACTATTGATGCAACTTTCCCGATCCGGGTTGAAGCACCAGCTGATTGCCCCCGTTATCTGGGCCGCGTCATCAAGGGGCTGAACTTGCAGGCCCAGAGCCCGCTCTGGATGCAAGAGAAGCTGCGCCGTGGCGGCATTCGCTCCATCGACGCCATCGTCGACATCACCAACTATCTGCTGCTGGAATACGGTCAGCCGATGCACGCCTTCGATCTGGCTACCCTGGAAGGGGAACTGGTGGTACGTCGCGCCCACGCTGACGAGCCGATGACCCTGCTCGACGGCAACGAAGTGAAGCTCAAAGATACCACCCTGGTGATTGCCGATGCCAAAGGTCCTGCCTGCATGGCCGGTATCTTCGGCGGCAACCGCACTGGTGTATCCGAGACCACTACCGACATCCTGCTGGAGTGCGCCTTCTTCGCGCCGCTCTCCATCACCGGCCGTGCCCGTGCCTACGGTCTGCACACCGACTCTTCCCACCGCTTCGAGCGCGGGGTGGATCCGGAGTTGCAAGCCAAGGTGATGGACAGAGCCACCCGTCTGCTGTTGGAGATCTGCGGCGGCGAAGCGGGTCCGGTCATCGAGGTCAAATCCGATGCCCATCTGCCGAAAGCGGCCCCCATCAAGCTGCGTCGCAGTAAGCTCGACAAGGTGATCGGTATCAGCGTGGCTGACGCTCAGGTGGTCGAGATCCTGACCCGCCTCGGCATGCAGGTCACTGTGGATGCTGACGGTTGGACTGCGCTGGCACCCTCCTGGCGTTTCGATATCGCCATAGAGGAAGACCTCATTGAGGAAGTGGCTCGCATCTACGGCTACAACAACATCCCGAACCTGAAACCCGCCGCTTCTCTGGCGATGGTGGAGCAGGCAGAAGGTCAGGTGACCTTGAAGCGCGTGCGCGACCTGCTGGTTGACCGCGGTTTCCAGGAAGCGATCACCTACAGCTTCGTCGATCCCAAGACCCAGCAAACCCTGTTCCCGCAGAGCGATGCCATCGTGCTGCCGAACCCGATCTCGGTCGAAATGTCCGCGATGCGTGTCTCTCTGTTCCCGGGTCTGGTGCAAGCCGTTGTTTACAACCAGAATCGTCAGCAGCCGCGTGTGCGTCTGTTCGAGCAGGGTCTGCGTTTCATCAAGGATGAAAGCGCCGAGAACGGTATCCGTCAGGAGCCGATGCTGGCCGGTATCATCACTGGCAACCAGAGCGACGAACACTGGGATATCAAAACCCGCGCAGCCGACTTCTTTGATCTGAAAGGAGATCTGGAAGCGGTGCTGGACTTGACCGCCGAAGGGGCCACCTTTACCTTCGAGCGCACCGAGCACAGCGCCCTGCACCCGGGCCAGAGCGCAGCCATCCTGCGCAATGGCGAGATCATCGGCCACATCGGCGTGATCCACCCGAGCCTCGAGAAGAAGCTGGGCCTCAAGAGCCGCGCGGTGATGTTTGAGCTGGAGCTGGATAAGCTGACCCCTGCCAAGGTGCCGGTTGCGGCCGAAGTTTCCAAGTTCCCGGCGAACCGTCGCGACATTGCCGTGGTAGTCGATCGTCAGGTTCTGGCAGGTGATGTGCTTGCGGTAATTAAAAAAGTTGGCGGAAATCAGGTAGTTGGAATAAACTTGTTTGACGTATACCAGGGTGCTGGTATGGCAGAGGACAAGAAGAGCCTGGCCATCAGTCTTGTATTGCAAGACACCCAGCGCACCCTGGAGGAGAAAGAGATTGCCGAGACCGTAGACAATGTCGTGCGGGCCCTTGGTGAAGAGTTGAATGCATCCTTGAGGGATTGATCTATGGCGCTTACCAAAGCCGACATTGCAGAGCACCTGTTCACCCAGCTCGGGATGAGCAAGCGTGAAGCCAAAGATATGGTGGAAGCCTTCTTTGAGGAAATCCGACAGGCGCTTGAGCGTGGTGAACAAGTCAAGATTTCAGGCTTCGGTAACTTTGACCTTCGTGAGAAGAATCAGCGTCCCGGACGCAACCCCAAGACGGGCGAGGATATTCCTATCAGCGCCCGCCGCGTGGTGACCTTCCGGCCTGGCCAGAAGCTCAAGGCCAGGGTAGAAAATGTTGAACCCAACGAGTGATAAAAAGCCAGGCAGATGCCTGGCTTTTGTTTTCAGATGACCAAATTCCCCGTTTTTCTTCTGGGTGCCGTACTGGCACTGCCATTGCACGCCAAGCCTTTGCAGACCACAGTGCTGCCGTTGGCGCCGGCGACCCAAGCTTATGTAAATTCACTGAGTCAGCTCTCGCTCTGCTATCCTGCGACGCTTCCTCCACCATACCTGATGGCCGAGGGGGGTCTGCTCAAGGATCGTCTCGCCCGGTTGCAGGAGCTGTTCCCGGTTCCCCTCGTGCTCAAAGAGTTGCCCGATTGGCAGATATTGCGCAACGGGCTCGCAGAGGGTGACTGCGACATCATTCCCTATGTCGGAACCCGCAAGAAGGCCGTGGAGGGCATGCGGTTAAGTCGTCCGATGATGGAGACCGATGCCGCCATCCTCTACAAGGGTGAAAATCTCAAACAGGCACGCTTTCTGGTCTACTCGCTGGCAGACTCTGCCCGCCTGCTGCACGAGCTCTATCCACAGGCACGCATTATTTCCCTAAAAAGCGGAGAGAAGGTCTACGACGCGCTGCAGAGTGGCAAGGGTGATGCCTATCTGGGGGACTATCTGCAACTGCGCTATCTGATGCGCGAGTTTCCTGCCGATGGTTTGCGCCTGCGCCGCCTGTTTGGTGAGGATCGGATCATCAGCTATCGCTTGATGATGCGTGATCAGCCTGAGTTGGCCAATCTGGTGGACACCCTGATCCGTCATATGCCCGCCGGTACTATCTATACCGATCTGGCCCGTTATCTCGATCAGGGGTCGCTCTACGTCAACCAACCCCACTTCAGCGATACCGAGCAGGCCTGGTTATCCGGCCGCGGGCGCACCATTCGTCTTGTGGTCAATCCCGAGTTGATGCCCTATAGCGGTGTCAATGATCTGGGGGAGCCGAAAGGGTGGAGCGCGGATGTGCTGCGCTGGGTCACCCAGGAGACCGGCCTGAAATACAAGCTGGTACCTGCAGCCAGCAAGGCGGAGGCCGTAGAAAAGCTGCGCCTTGGTGAGGCGGATATGATGGCCGGCTTGCCGGAATCCCCGGCATTGACGGATCAGTTCATTTTCAGTCGGACGATCTCCACCAATCGGTTTGCCTTGATCAGCAAGCGCAAGTTGGCTGCCGATCGCATCACCCAGCTCAAGCGGCAGCGTATTCTGGTACCTGAATCCCTCTACGATCCCTCCTTGCTCGCCCTGCTTGGTGATCAGGAGTGGCTTCGCACCGACGGCCTCGAGCAGGGGTTAGCAGCGATCAAGCAAGGCAAGGCTGACGCCATGCTGAGCGAGCTATATCAGCTGCAATATCCCCAGCGTACCAACTTGCTGGAAGGGCTCGATATTGAGGAGCTGGAAGATCGCTTCAGTCTTGGCTTTGCCATCAACAAGAGTCAGACCGAACTGGCCGGGGTGATGGATCGCAACCTGATGGCCCTTACCAGCACCCAGATTGACGAACTTAACCAGCGCTGGCGCCGCTTGCTCGTCGTGCAGCAACCCGGTGTGAGCTACGCCGCCTGGTTTGGCTCCATCGCCATGGCACTGCTGATCAGCGGTATTGTCATCGGCGGGATCTGGCGTTCCCGCCAGCAACTGGCAAGGGAAGTGGCCCAGCGTCACGCCGCCGAGAAGGCGCTGGCCATCGAGAGCGAGCTGCGGGAAACCATGTTTCAGGCGTTGCCGGTGCCCGTCTATCTGCGCAACAGCCAGGGCAAGGTGATCAAATCCAATAAACAGGGGCGACGTCTGGCCCTGCGCTACTCTCAGCAGTTGATGCTGCCGCCGGTTCAGCCGCAAAAGAGCGAAGGGGAGCTGGTGCTGGGGGAGCAGGTCTTCGCCTATGCCCAGCATCCGCTGCGGCTGGACAAGCAAGCACCTGCCACCGATCTCATCGCCCTGTCGGATATCAGTGTGCTGCGTGAGCAGGCCCGTTTTCTACGTCAGGCAGAGCGCCGCCTGCGTGCCGTGACCAATACAGTCCCCGGCGTGGTGCTGCAGTTTATGTTCGAGCGGGGACGGGTAGGGGCCATCGAGTTTATCAGCCGAGGCTGTTACGAGCTGCTGGGGCTGGCGAGCCAGCAGATCCGCCGTGAGCCCAAACGGGTGCTCATTATGCTTGAGCGCGAGGATCGCCGCCGGGTAAGCCGTGAGATGTTCGCCATGTTGCAGGCTGGCAAACCCTTCGCATTCACCCTGCGCTATCACCATCCGACCAAGGGTCTGCGCTGGTTGCAGCTCTATGGCCGTGGCCGCAGTCAACCGCATGGTTGGCGAATTTATGCGGTGATGCAGGATGCCACTGCCCGGGTCGAGCAGGATCAAGCATTGCAGCACTCCCATGAACAGGCGCAGCAGGCGGTGCAGGCCAAGGGCCGTTTCCTGGCGGCGATTAGCCACGAGATCCGTACACCGATGAACGCCATGCTCGGCTTGCTTGAGTGGCTGGCCAGCACCCCTTTGTCGAGAGAACAGGATTCGGCGCTGGCGCGGGTGCGTCAGGCGGGGGATGAGCTGCTCGGCCTGCTCAACGATGTACTCGACTTTAGTCGCAACGAAAACAGCAAACTCTCCCTCTCGCCCCAGCCCACCGATTTCGCCGAGCTGTGCGAGCACGTGGCGGCGGTGCACTGGAGTAAGGCCAGATCCAAACGGCTGCAATTACGATTGCGGCTTGACCCTGCCTTGCCAGCCTTGCTGACTCTCGATCCCCATCGGGTACGGCAAGTGCTCCACAATCTGCTCTCCAATGCCATCAAGTTCAGCCTGCGTGGGGAAGTGGTGCTGTGGGTCGAGGTAGTCGCATCGACCTTGCGCTTCGGGGTCGATGATGAAGGGCCGGGGATCACCGCCAAGATGCGTCCTACTCTCTTTATGCCATTCGAACAGTTTGCTGTTGAAGGGCAGTTGCGGGCGCCGGGCACCGGCCTTGGTCTGGCGATCTGCAAGCAGCTGCTCGAGCAGATGGGCGGGTTGATCGATGTCGAGGGACGCCCGGGCGGTGGTAGCCGCTTCTTCTGCGAGTTGCCGTTGCAACAGGTTCAGCAAGATATCGATTGGCAGCCAAGAGTACGCCAGTTATCCCTCTCACTGCCTCACGATGAGGTTTTGGGGGTCACGCCCTGGTTGTCCAGGCTCGGTATTCATGTTGCCAGTCGTGCGGTTGATCTGCTGCAGGCCGAGAGAGACGAGGATAGTCTGTATCACTGGTCATGGCAGGGGGAGTCCTGGGTGCCGGGCACCATGATCAGCCTGTTCCAGCCACGGATGACATCAGAGCAACCTGTGGGTGAGATGCAGCCTGGGCTTGGTATGCGGGTACTGCTTGTTGAGGATCACGATGTCAACCGGGAGCTGATCTGTATGCAACTGGGGCAACTGGGTGCAAGCGTAGTCAGTGCCGCCAATGGGCAGCTGGCGCTGGAGATGCTGGTGAAGCACCAGGTGGATCTTGTGTTGACAGACCTGCAGATGCCGGTGATGAACGGGGCCGAACTGTGCAGGCAATTGCGTAAATCCGCGCGTTGGGCCCGTCTTCCGGTCTATGTGATCACCGCAGATCTCAGTGAGCAAGCGGCAAGGGAGCTGCAATCCTGCGGTTGCGATGGTCATCTGGACAAGCCGGTCGCCCTCAAGGTGCTGGCGACCTTGCTGCGCCATATTGGCAAAGAGGGGAGCAATGCTGTCGCCCCGACGCCGGTTGCCTCGTTGCTGACCGATGAACTGGCTGCCCTTTATCTGAAGGCTACCCGTGATGATTTGGCCGAACTTGAACGCTGCTGCACAGAAGAAGATGAAGTTGGCGTGAATGCTGCTTTACACAAGCTGAAGGGGGCCGCCAGAATGGTAGGAGCCACGGCGCTGGTGACGGTGATTGACGAGTGGCAACAAGCCCCCCATCCAGCTCTCCAGAGCAGTTTGAACCGGGCGTTGGATGAGTTCAGCCAGCATTTCTCGAAAAGGACCCAAGATGATCATTACTGATGAAGAACTGCTGGCGTTGCTCGACTCGGAAGAGCACGAGGCGGCAGATTTTTGCCCTGTCTTGCTCTATGCGCTTGATCGGGCCTCCCATGAGCTGGCAAAGAGCACGACACTCCCCTCTTATGTCACTTTGCAGCGCACCCAACCGGACGCCTGCTGGCAGTGGGAAGGGTTGTTTGCGGCAGGAGCCATTGCCCTTTACGATCCTGCCGCTCACCAGCAGGCGGACTATTTCCCCGAGTTGCAGCATCATCAGGGAATTTATGCCATTGGTGAAGATTGGCTGGGAGGACTTGCCGCCAGTTACCGTGACTGGAACAACTGGCTGGCGGCCAAGCGGGTACTGCTGCTAGAAGATCACCCGTTTCAGGGGATGCAGTTACAGCAGGCTATCGCCGAACTGGGGCTCTCCTGCCAGTGGGTGCAGGATGAAACTGCCTGTCTTGCTGCGTTGGAGGCTGGCGACATCAGTCTGCTGGTGTGTGATCTCAGTCTGGTGGAGCAGGATGCCATCAGCCTGCTGATGAGCCAGCCGCAAATTCAGCGCAGCGGGTTGCCGATCATTCTCTTGTCGGCGCACGAGCAGACATTGATCGACGGTGCCCGCCGTCTGCTGCACGATGCCGGTTTCAATGTGCTGGCTGCACTGGCCAAGCCACTCGATGGCAACGAGTTGCTCAGGTTGCTGCGCGGACTCTATCTGGGGCCTCTGCGTCAGCGTCGGCTGAGTGGCCAACGTCGAACAATTCGTCGTTGGCAGGGGGAAGTGCAGGGTCAGCTTGGGCTGCTCTCCAGCCCCGCGACTCCTCATCCGGTCTGGCTGGCGGTAACGGGTTTACCCGGCCGCTGGGAGGCACTTAAAGAGTGGTTGACGGATCAGTCACGTAGCCCCACAGAGCTGACATTATTGATCCATCGTCGGGATCACCTGTTGAGCAATGGAGAGCGGTTTGCGCTGGTACTGCAAGCGAGTCTGGCGGGGAGCAAGCTGGCGTTGCTGCTCGATAACAGCCAGCATTTGCCATTCGATCTGCTGGAGCGTTTGCCGTTGAGCGCTTTGCTGCTGGGGCAGGCGCTTTTACCCGAAATAGAGTCATTGGCCATGGACTCCCTGCTGGGACGCTTTATGGCCCGAGTCAGAGAGCTGGGGATCGCCGTCTATCTCGATGATCCTTACAATCTGCTCGACGCCGAGGTGTGGCGGGAGCAGGGTATTGCGGGGCGCTGGTAACCCGTGCCCCGTTATCTCTGCTGGCCCATCCATCGGGAGCGTCTCTGCAAGGGGCTGGCAGGCTGGCCCCATCCGGCTTCGCGGTCGGTACTGCCACTGACGATGCAGGTCGCCGACCAACCTTGTCTGCTACGAGAGCTGCAGGGGGTGGATCCTGACCGTATGCTGGCCGCCTATGATGCGCTCAGTGAGGAGAGCATCTACTTGCGTTTTATGCGCCCCAAACGGAGGCCACCGCCGGAGCAGGTGGCCCAGTTTCTCAATTACCATCCCGAACACCAGATCTCGCTGTTGCTGACCGATCTTGCCGGTGAGCCGCTGGCTCAGGCTCAGTCCATCCGGCGTCGACTCCATCCGGAGCGTGCCGAATTTTCCTGCATCGTGGCAGATCATTTCCAGCACAAGGGAGCGGGACGGCGCATTCTGCTGGCGCTGGCACTGCTGGCCCGAGCTGAGGGGATCTGTGAGTGGACCGCGGAGGTGCTGGCCCAGAATCGTCCCATGCTCACTTTGCTCAAGCGCCTTGGTCTGCCGCTGACCCTGGTAACCGGGCGGGAGATGGTTTTTGTCAGGCTCGATCTGACCGTGCTGGATGAGTGGTTGCCCGCACAGCCACGCCAAGCTTTTAAGACCAAGGGCGAATAGTGGCGCTTTTTTCCCTGTGCTAAGGTCACACTATTATGCGGGGATAGACGGAGCAGCTTATGGCGCAGTCATACAAACATATCGTGATCCTAACCGGCGCGGGGATCTCTGCCGAATCCGGCATCAAGACTTTTCGTGCCTGCGACGGTTTGTGGGAAGAGCACAAGGTCGAGGATGTGGCGACCCCCGAGGGGTATGCCCGGGATCCCGAACTGGTGCTGCGCTTTTACAACTCCCGCCGCAAACAGCTGCAACAGCCCCAGGTTCACCCCAATCCGGCCCACTATGCGCTGGCCCGCCTCGAACGACTGCTGCCCGGTTCGGTGACTCTGGTCACCCAGAACATCGACAATCTGCACGAGAGCGCTGGCAGCAAGAACCTTATCCATATGCACGGCGAGCTGCTCAAGGCCCGCTGCCCCGAGTCCGGTCAGGTAATCGAGTGGCGTGGCGATCTCCATCAGGACGAGCTCTGCTCCTGCTGCCAGTTCCCCCAGCCGATGCGTCCCCATGTGGTCTGGTTTGGCGAAATGCCGCTCGGGCTGGATCGCATCTACAGCGCGCTTGCCCAGTGCGATCTCTTTATCTCCATCGGCACCTCTGGCGCTGTCTATCCTGCCGCCGGGTTTGTCCATGAAGCGGGATTGAACGGGGCGCACACCATCGAGCTCAATCTCGAGCCGAGCGAGGTGGGCAGCCAGTTTGACGAGAAACGTTATGGCCCAGCCTCCCTGCTGGTGCCCGCCTATGTCGATGAGTTGCTGGAGGCGTGCGGCATTCATCAACCGAGGCAAGTCGAGGGACACAACTGGATGGAGATGCGCGGTCCCTGAGCTAGTGTGCGACGGGACAGTTGCAATGGTTCGGTGAAATCGCCACACTGGCAACCATTTAAAAAATGGGACGCATTTGGCGCAAATTACCATGACCGCAGTAAAGCAATGGATCGCTTTTTTTCTCCTGATGCTGGCCAGTGCCAGTGCATCGGCCTCCATCCCCCTGATGACCCTGGTACTGCCAGATGGCCAGCAGGTGACTCTCGATGAGTCGGCCCTCTCCGCCTTGCCACAGACCGAATTCACCACCACTACCCCCTGGACTCAGGGTGCCCACCACTATCGCGGACCGACCCTGTCAGCCGTGCTGGCGGCGCAAGGGATCCCGGATGCCCGCAAGATCGCCGTCTCGGCCCTCAACGGCTATCAGCAGGTGGTGGATCTGGCACTGTTCGACGGCGTGCCGCTGACCCTGGTGCGCCAGGAGGACGGCAAACCGCTGACCCGGCGCAACAAGGGGCCGCTCTGGCTGCTCATCCCGTTCACCACCTATCCCAAGCTGGACGTGCCTGCCATTCACAACTGCATGGTGTGGCAGGTGACCCGCATCGAGATCGTCGATTGATGGGGCTATCCCGCCAAAATCTGCTGTTGGTTGCGGTGTCGCTGCTGTTTCTGCTCTCGTCGGGCAGCAGCCTCTATCTGCAGTATCGGCAAGAGCAGCTGGTCGATACCTTCTACCGCAATGTCCACTGGAACATCAGCCAGGTGATGCTCGAATCCCAGCGTTTCCTCTACGACCTGCAGCTCTATCGGGCTGGCAGACTGTCGATGGAGACCCTGAGCCTCGATTACGATCTGCTGTGGAACCGGCTCGACATCTTCCTCATCAGCAGCGAGACCGCCGAGATGCGCCAGCGGCACGGACTCGGCAAGGTGCTGGCCACCCTGTTCGAGCAGATCAAGCAGCTCGAACCCCAGATGGAGGCTGGTGCGCTGCGCGAGGGGGCTGAGCTTGCCCGCTTGCAGGAGGCGATCGCCAGCCAGACCCGTCTTATCGAACAGATAGGGGATCAGATCCTCTCCGGCCAGGAGCGGGAGCATTCGGTCAGCCAGATCCGCAACAGCCTGTTCTGGCTGCAGATCTGGCAACTGATCCTGCTGCTGACCGGTGGCGCTCTGGTCGCAGCCCTCATTCGCGCCAATCTGGCGAACCGCCGGCTTGCCCTGCTCGATCCCCTGACCCAGCTTGGCAACCGCCGTGCCCTGCAGGAACAGCTCTCTCGCGCTCTGCATGCTGGCGAGGTGAGCGCTTTGGTGGTGCTCGATCTCAAGCGCTTCAAGCAGGTCAATGATCTGCTGGGTTATCAGGTCGGTGATCGGCTGTTGCAGATGGTGGCCAACAAGCTGCTGCAGGCCCATGGCAGCCACGCTTACCGGCTCGGCGGAGATGAATTTGCCGTGGTGCTGACCAAGGCGAATGATGCGCTGGAAACCGCCATTCATGAGCTGGTGGATCTGCTCCATTTCGAGTTCGTGACCCGGGAGTGCAGCTTCGATCTTGCCTGTCGGCTCGGGGTAGCCAAGGCACAGCAACAGGATGCCGCCCGGTTGCTGGATCAGGCGATCCTGGCCCTTAATCAGGCCAAGCGTAGCCAGGAGGGGGCGATCAGCTGGTTTGAGCCTGCCATGCTGCAGCAGTTGCAGTTGAGTCAGCAGCAGCTTCATCAGCTGCGAGAGTGGCTAGCGGGGCGCGAGCCTGCACCGCTGCGAGTGGCATTGCAGGCGCTGACGGACGGGCAGGGCAACGACATGTGGCAATTGGCGCTTGAGTGGCGTGAGCAGGGAGTGCCCTGCCAGATGCGCTGGCTGCAGGAGTGCGGTGTGCTGGGGCCCGTGTTGGCCCGGGTGCTGCAAACGCACGAGGCGCAGTATGCCGATGGTCGGGCACTGCTGGTCCCGCTCGACAACCAGGCCCAGCTGACCCATCTACTGGCCTATCTGCCGGGGTCTTCCCGCACGCCGCTGGTGTTGCTGATACCAACGCTGCAGCCGGATGGTGTCTTGCTGGCGGGATTGCAGCAGCAGCGTTGCTCTCTGGCGCTCAGAGAGATTGGCAGCACCACCGCGGCGCAGTTGGCAGCCGGCTGGCCTGTCCGCTACTGGCTGCCGCAGGGTGATGAAGATGGCGAGTTGTTGCAACCGCTGGCCCGACGATTGGGGTTGGTGCCACTGCAAGTGCTGGCAACCAGGGAAACGAGGTCGCTGGCCTGAGGGCAAAAAGCGGTATTGCACCGGCAAGAGACAGAATGAAACAAGGCGACCTCGGGGTCGCCTTGTTCTTTTGTTGCCCCTGAAAATCAGGGGCGAGGGGCGCAGGATTGCCTGATCACCAGGTCAGGGTCGACGGTGATCAGGTGATTCTCCACCGCTTCGCCGTTGATCCGCGCCAGCAGGCGGGTGACGGCGAGGCGCCCCAGCTCCTCTTTGGGCTGGTTGACGGTGGTGAGCGGCGGCGACATAAATTCGGCCAGCGCCACATTGTCATAGCCAACGATGGAGATATCCCGCGGGATCACCAGCCCCGCCTGATGGGCGGCACTGATGGCCCCCATTGCCATCATGTCGTTGCAGACAAAGAGGGCGGTGGGACGCTCGGGCAATGCCAGCAGACGGGTCATCGCCTGATGGCCGCTGGCGCAGTCAAAATCACCCTCCTGGATCCAGGCTTGATTGATCGTGATACCCGCCTCCTGCAACGCCTGCTCAAAGCCAGCTTGGCGCTGGTTGGCGGGGGCGCGGCTGTGGGGGCCTGTGATACAACCGATGGCGGTATGGCCCAGCTCAATCAGATGGCAGGTTGCGAGATAACCGCCGTGGAAGGAGTTGTCGGCGATAAGATCCACATCTTCGCTGACCAGCCCCCAATCCATCACCACCACCGGCAGGCTCTTGAGCCAGTCGAGCTGATTGAACACCTCTTGTTGGCCTTCGCTGCACATGATCAGCAGGCCATCGACCCGCTTGCGCAGCATCATCTTGAGGTAGGAGAGGGCGGTTTCCGCCTGACCTTCGGTGTTGCCCAGCATCAGGTTGTAGCCCTGCTCGAAGCAGTAACGCTCCACCCCGCGCACCACCTCGGCAAAGAAGGGGTTGCTGGAGGTAGTGACCAGCATGCCGATACTGTTGGTCTCCTTCACCTTGAGGCTGCGGGCCACCAGACTCGGGGCATAGTTGAGCTCGCGCATGGCCGCGAAGACCCGCTCGCGGGTCTCCTCGGCCACGAAACGGGTCTCGTTGATAACATGGGATACGGTGGTGGTGGAGACCTGGGCCCTCGCCGCCACCTCCTTGATATTGGCCATCAGTGCCCCTGTGCAGTCTGCTCAAGCAGGAAGGCGTCGACCTCCTGCTTGCTCGGGATGGAGCTCTGGGCGCCGAAGCGGGTGACGGAGAGTGCCGCCGCCCCGTGGGCAAAGCGCACCGCGCTGTGGAAATCGGCACCGGCCAGTTCCGCCGCCAGTAGGGCGCCGTTGAAGGTATCGCCCGCGGCAGTGGTATCCACCGCCTTGACTCGAAAGCCCGGAATCAGCTGTTGCTGCTGTGCGTTGCTGCAATAGACCCCCTGCGACCCCAGGGTGATCATCACGTCCGCAATCCCCATCTGGTGGAAGCGGGCGGCCGCCTCGCGGGCGCTCGCTTCATCGGTGACTTTGACGCCGCTCAACAGCTCCGCTTCGGTCTGGTTGGGGGTGATAAGGTCGACCAGAGCCAACAGCTCAGCGGAGAGCGGGCGGGCGGGGGCGGGGTTGAGCACCACCCGGGTGCCGTGGGCGCGGGCCAGCCGTGCAGCTTCATGGACGCTCTCGAGTGGCACTTCCAGTTGCAACAGCAGGGTGTGGGCGTCGGCGATCATCGCTTCATGGCCTTTCACCACGGATGGGGTGAGGGCGCCGTTGGCTTCGGCTGAGATGCCGATGCTGTTCTCCCCCTCATCGCTCACATAGATGATGGCGATCCCGGTGGGGAGCTTGGGGTCGAGCTCGACGGCGCTCACGTCGATGCCGTCTTTAGCAAAGCCGGTCTTCATCTGGTGGCCGATGGCGTCATCGCCGATGCGGGCGATAAAGGAGACTTGTGCACCTAACCGGGCGGCGGCCACCGCCTGGTTGGCGCCCTTGCCACCGGGCACCACTTGATAGCTGTGGCCGGTCAGGGTTTCACCTGGGCGAGGAAAGTGGGGAACGCGCAGCACATGGTCTGCATTGACACTGCCCAGAACGACGAGACGATTCATGTTGAGTACTCCTGATGCATCTTGGCATGGACACGAAAGCCGGATCCAGGCCGGGAGGCACCGTAAACCTTGAGTGAAAAGGGGGAGGCGAACCTCCCCCCATCAACTTACTTGCTGACCACTTGCAGCGGAACCGGGATGGATTTTTCCACCGGCTGACCCTTGAGCACCTTGTCGGCGGTTTCCACGCCGATGGCGCCAATCAGGGCGGGCTGCTGGGCCACGGTGGCGGCCAGTTTACCCTTGGCCACGGCGGCCTTGCCATCGTCGGTGCCGTCGAAGCCGACGATCATCACCTCTTTGCCGGCGGCCTGCACGGCGCGGATGGCACCCAGCGCCATCTCGTCGTTCTGGGCAAAGACTGCTTGAACGGTCGGGTGGGCAGCCAGCAGGTTTTCCATGACGTTCAGACCCTTGGTGCGGTCAAAGTCGGCAGGCTGGGAAGCCAGCACCTGCAGCTTGTTGGCTGCCACGGCCAAGGCAAAGCCTTCACCACGGTCGCGGGCGGCGGAGGTACCGGCGATCCCTTCCAGCTGGATCACCTTGGCACCGGTACCCAGTTTCTCGGTGATAAAGTCACCGGCCAGCTTGCCGCCTGCCACGTTGTCGGAGGCAATGTGGGCCTTAACCTCACCCTGCGCAGCGCCGCGGTCCAGGGTCAGTACCGGAATTCTGGCGCGGTTGGCCAGACGAATGGCGTTGCCGACCGCTTCGGAGTCGGTGGGGTTGATCAGAATGGCGCCGACCTTGCGTACGGTGAGATCTTCCATGTTGGAGAGCTCTTTGGCCGGGTCATTCTGGGAGTCCAGCACCACCAGCTCGTAGCCAAGCTCTTTGGCTTTGGCTTCGGCCCCCTCTTTCATGGTGACGAAGAAGGGGTTATTAAGGGTGGAGACCACCATGGCCAGGGTTTGATCGGCGGCCTGGGCGGTGCCCAGCACGGACATGATGGCGGCAGCGAGCAGGGTATTGAGCTTTTTCATCATTTCATTCCTTGTGTGTGGCTTGTCTTATCAACGATTGCTTTTGTTATCGATCATCACGGCAAGCAAGATCACGCTGGCCTTGGCGATCATCTGGTAATAGGAGGATACGTCGAGCAGGTTGAGGGCGTTGTTCAGGAAGCCGATGATCAGCGCACCTATCAGGGTGCCCATGATGCGGCCCTTGCCGCCCATCAGGCTGGTACCACCCAGCACCACAGCGGCGATGGCATCCAGCTCGTAACCCATGCCCGCCGTCGGCTGGGCAGAGGAGAGGCGAGAGGTAACGATAAGCCCTGCCAGCGCCGAGAGCGCGCCGCACAGACCATACACCGCCAGCTTCACCCGATCCACATTGATACCGGAGAGGCGGGTAGCAGACTCGTTGCCGCCCAGCGCGTAGATGTATCGACCCAGACGAGTGTGGTTGAGCATGAACCAGGCGAGCAGGAAGACGATGGCCATCAGCCAGATGGGCACCGGCAGACCGAACAGGTAACCGGTACCGAGCCAGGCGAAGTGATCGGCGCCGTCACTGAAACCGGTGGAGATGGGGCGACCCTCGGTATAGACCATGGTGATGCCGCGCAGGGCGGTCATGGTGACCAGGGTGGCGATAAATGCCTGTACCTTGCCCTTGGCAATGATGAGGCCGCTGACGCCGCCCAGCAGGGCGCCGGCACCCAGAGTGAGGGGCACCACCAGCCAGATCGGCAGCTCCATCGCTACCATAGTCGCCGCCAGCGCACCGCACAGGGCCAGTACCGAGCCGACCGACAGATCAATACCGGCGGTGAGGATAACCAGCGTCATACCGACCGCCATGATGGCGTTGACCGAGGTCTGGCGCAGGATGTTGAGCAGGTTGTCGGCGGTGAAGAAGTTGGGGCTCAGGAAGGAGACCACACCAATCAGGACCAGCAGCGCGACCAGGGATTTGTTCTCGATCCACCAGGCCTTGTTCATGATGCCGCGGCGGGGAAGGGTTTGGGTTGTCATTGTGCTGCCTCTTGCTCTGCTTGCCACTGTTTACCGACTGCCGCCGCCATCAGCTTCTCCTGATTGGCATCGCGGGTGTTGAACTCTGCGCTGATGCGCCCTTCGTGCATCACCATGATGCGATCACTCATGCCGAGCACTTCCGGCATCTCGGAGGAGACCAGAATGATGCTCATCCCCTCCTTCTTGAACTGGTTGATCAGCTGATAAATTTCCTTTTTCGCCCCCACGTCGACGCCGCGGGTCGGCTCGTCGAGGATCAGCACCTTGGGCCGGGTCAACAGCCCCTTGGCGATGGCCACCTTCTGCTGGTTGCCGCCAGAGAGCAGCTTTATCAGCTGATCCTGACTCGGGGTCTTGATGTTGAACAGGCGCACATAGTCGCTCACCGCCTGCCGCTCGGCCTTGCCGTCAATCTTGCCGTTGCTGATGAACTCGTCGAGGGCGCACAGACTCATGTTCTCCCGCACCGAGAGCTCCAGCACCAGTCCATCACCTTTGCGATCTTCGGAGATATAGGCGATACCGGCGGCAAGACCATCGGCCGGACTGGTTGGCACCAGCGCGTGGCCATCGACCGTGATTTCACCGCTGCTGACGGGGCTGGCGCCATAGATAAGCTTCATCAGCTCGGTACGGCCGGAGCCCATCAGGCCGCTAAAGCCCAGAATTTCCCCCTGACGCAGGGAGAAGCTCACCCCGCGCACGCCGGGACCGGTCAGATCCTTCACCTGCAGACTGACAGGGCCAAGCTCGCGTTCAAGGCGCGGATACTGCTCTTCCAGACGGCGACCCACCATCATCTCTATGATCCTGTCTTCATCCAGATCGCTCACCGCCTTCTCGCCGATCCACTTGCCATCGCGCAGCACGGTGACCCGATCGCAGATCTCGAAGATCTCTTTGAGGCGGTGGGAGATATAGACGATGCCGCAACCCTGCTCACGCAACTCGCGGATAACCTTGAACAGTTGCTCGGTCTCGGTATCGGTCAACGCATCGGTGGGTTCGTCCATGATGATGACGCTGGCATCGAACGACAGCGCCTTGGCAATCTCCACCATCTGCTGTTCGCCGATGGAGAGATCCCCGAGCCGAGTATCCGGGCCATGCTTGACGCCAAGTCGCGCCAGCAGGCCGCTCGCCCGCTCGCGCAGCTGTTTGTGGTCGATGCTGCCAAAACGGGTGCGCGGTTCGCGCCCGAGGAAGATGTTGGCGGCAATCGACAACTCCGGCAGCAGGTTCAACTCCTGATGGATGATGCTGATCCCCTGATCCTGAGAGTCGCGCGGCCCCTTGAAGTGAACCGGTTGACCGCGATAGCTGACGCTGCCCGTATCGGCCTGATAGATGCCGGTCAGCACCTTCATCAGGGTGGATTTGCCGGCGCCATTTTCACCGAGCAGGGCCATCACCTGACCCGGATAGACTTTGAGGCCCGCCTCATCGAGGGCGCGCACCCCGGGGAAGGTCTTGACGATTCCGGAAAGAGCCAGAATGGGCGAGGGGAGCATATTGGCGTTGCTCATAGCTGCTTCCTTGGGAATTTAAAACGCCACGCCGGCGCAGAGAATGAGATTGGCGTAGGGGGTCACCTCGCCGCTGCGCACGATGGCCTTGCTCTGCTGGGAGCGAGCCTTGAATGCTTCGTGCAGGCAGTACTCGATGGTGATGGGCTTGCCCTGGGCGGCGGCGTGCGCCTCCAGCTGATCCACAAGCGCCTGATGGGCGGCGGGGCTGATCTGCTTGATCTCGCTTGCCATGATCACCTTCTCCACCACCAAGTCGGTGAGCAGGGCGGTCAGCACGGTTTCAAGGCTCGGCGTCCCCGCCATCAGCGCCAGATCGATCCGCTCCGGTCCCGTCGGAATGGGCAGGCCGGCATCGCAGACGGTGATCTCGTCGGTGTGACCCATCCGTGCCACCAGGGCACTCAGGGGAGCATTGAGCAGTACGCCTCGTTTCATACAGCACCTCATCAGGCCTTGGCCCGTCAATCTGTGAACCGTTAGGCAACCGGTTACGCAACCGGTTGCGTCATGGCGCAAAGATAGGCTTTTTACTAAGGAAGGGCCACGGCAAAACCACGGAAATGTGAAAACGATCTCAAAGGCGGGAGAAGAAGTGCAGGGGAGGCGGCAGGAAGGGTGTCAGCAGAGCCCTGACACCCTTGTTATTTATCGAGCTATTGATTTTATGGTTAGTTGGCCAGTGCCTTGGCGACCGCCGGACGGCTCAGCATGCGCTGATAATGATCGGCAACCTTGGGGAATTCACTGATCTCGACCTCATCGCTTTTCAGCCAGCCCGCGACCACGAACAGATAGATATCCGCCACGCTGAACTGCTCGCCCAGCACCCAGGGGCCTGCCAGATAGTGCTGCTCAATCTGGGCAAAGCCGTCACGCATATTGCTGGCGACTTTCTGCTGCATGGCGGCAATGGCCTGCTCGTCATCGGCCCAGCGGCTGCCACGGCGACCGTGGGCGTGGGAGACATGCACTGTGGAGGCGAGGAAGCTGTTGACCTCCTGCATGCGGGCCAGCAGGAACGGGTTGTCCAGCGGCGCCAGTTTGGCATCGGGGAAGCGCTGCGCCACATAGAGCAGCAGTGCCGGGGTCTCGGTCAGGGTGCCCTGCTCGGTGACAAGGGCAGGCACCCGCCCTTTGGGGTTGATGGCAAGATACGCAGGATCACGCTGCTCCCCTGCGGCGAGGTTGACGAGACGGGGTTGGAACGGGGCATTCGCTTCCAGCAGGGCAATCTGCACGGCCATGGCACAGGTGCCGGGAGCGAAATAGAGGGTCAGATCGGACATGAATACTCCTGATTGGCTCAGGCCACCCGCGATATCGGCGAAAAATGTGTTTTCGTGATACCTCGAGGGGTCATGAAAAAAGAGAGGGGGCAACGTTTGCCCCCTCAACCAATCTACACCCCTTAGAGGTGATGAAAAAGCGCAGAATTAATCGGTTTGTTTGACCATTTCATAAATTCCTCGGCTAAGGGTGCAAATCAGATGGTGTTGAACTTGATGGGATAGTTGATACCTGAGGATGGGCGGTTGGTACTGAAAGGACTGGGGCACAATAGCGTCCTTGGTTGTTCTCCCGCTCTTGCACGATATGATCGTCATCAGATATTCTAATTTTTGGGTCGTTACAATGAATCCTATCTAACAAGACTGATCTTCATTTAGATCATCAAACAGAAAACGGCCTTTTTAGATAACTTTTTGATGACTGCAATCGTTTGTGTTTGATACCATGTTCTTCTACAAACTTTCCACGGCTTTCATGGTGGCTATAATGTTTTATCATGCTTTAATCCGGTTATAAAACAACATGTAGGTAGTTGGAAATATATATGCAGTAGCCATGTTGTTTACTAAGAGAAGGGGAGTGAAACTCAGCGAAATTGAGAGTCTTAAGGAAAGGTAGGAAGTAGGTTAAGGAAAATAAAGAGGTGATCAATGGATGATGAAAAGGGAAACTCAAGCAATATCAAAAATAAAACCAAACTGATATCGGGTTTTGTAGCTTTGGCCGTGATAGGCGGAGGGTGGTACTGGTGGCTTAAAGAGCCCTATATTGAGCCAGAGATTAATCCCACCCCAACAGAATTGTTTACTATTCAGGGTGAGTTTCCTTTTGATAAGGGCTATCAATTAGCTGTTCATAGTACTTTCATTGCATCTAATAAAACTGACTCTACTTGCAGCAAAACTTTTTATGCGTTCGGTGTTATACCTGCAAATACTAGACTCAGGGGATGGCAAATAGATAACCCCATTAAGAAATATCAATCAAACAGATTCAGTGTAAAAGTGTCAAAAGACTATTTATTGCCTGACCGATGTAATTGGGTGTTAGATTCTGTTGGCTATTTTATAGTGAAGGCAGGTTCCGAGTTGGAGGCTAATTTGAAAGCTAACCCTTCAGATCAACATAATCGTCAAGGGTATTTTTTATCTTCAGCATACAGCAATTGGAGTGAGTTAAAACTGGGGAGTATAAATATTTCGTGCCGACCAGATGTTGGTCTTAAAAAATTAAAAGGTGGTGTTGTTTGTAAGCGACTGAATCAAAGAGAAGTAAATACATATAGACGTAACTATAAAGTTCATAATAAACCGCTACCATCGATAGTTAATTTTAAATTCGTTATGGAGGACAAAATGTCAAGCGCTAAACAAAATACTGTTTTAGAGAGTGCATATGGCGATCCACTAAATAATAATTTGTCCTATGAAAAGGGGGTATAAAGACTGTTAGTTAGATTAGCGAATCGTAATCGGACGTTAGCTGTTTCGATAAAATTGCACAGTTATTCCCCATAAACACATCCGTTTTGCCTATATCTCCACAGTGGGGTCGCTATGAGTTCCTCCCTTCTAAATGGAGAAATACATCGCCCCCCTCATATTTCCCTACAAATTTGCTCTGAAGCCGGCTGCAGTGGAGCACTTACAAAAATTGTGGTCTGTCTGGCTTAAAGATGACTATCTATATATTTTGCTGTTAATCGATGCGCGCCTGTGCCTCTCAGTGTCTATGACTGTTGTGCTTAAAAATTGCGCTGGTGGTTAAAAAGAGAAGGGGGCAAATATTGCCCCCTTAATCCATTAAGCCCATAAGGGCCGATTAACCGCCGACTTAACCGGCCTTGGCCACCATGGCTTTCAGCTGCAGGAAGTACTGCTCGTAGAGGCGGGAGGCATCACCCACATCGGACTGGAATTCGCCCTTGCGCTTGATCTCGTCGCTCGGGAAGACCATGGGGTTGTTGCGAAACGCCGGGGTGAGCAGGGGAATGGCATCCTTGACCGGGGTGGGGTAGCCAATCGCCTCGGCCACCTTGGCGGCCACATCGGGGCGCATCAGGAAGTTGATCAGGGCGTGGGCCTCTTTGACATGCTTGGCCTTGGCCGGGATGGCGAGGTTATCCATCCAGAGTACCGCACCCTCTTCGGGGTAGGTCATCTGGATGGAGGGGTATTCGCGCTGGGCGCCGTAGGCCGAGCCGTTCCACAGCATACCGATATTGACCTCACCGGCGATAAAGGGGTCGGCCGGGTTGTCGGAGTTGAACGCCTTGACGTTGGGCATCAGCTTTTTCAGGTATTCGAACGCTTCGGCAATTTGCGCCTTGTCTTGGGTGTTGGGGCTGTAGCCCAGCTGCACCAGCGCGATATGGAACACCTCGCGGGCATCGTCCATCAGCAGCAGGCTCTCTTTCCACTCCGGTGCCCAGAGTTGCTTCCAGCTGGTAACCGGCTGCTCGATGATGTCGGTGTTGGTGCCGATGCCGGTTGCGCCCCAGATATAGGGGATGGAGTAGCGGTTGTCCGGGTCGTACTCGTGGTTGAGCAGGGTCGGGTCAAGGTGCTTGAAGTTGGGCAGCTGGGCGCGCTCCAGCGGCTGCAACATCCCCTCTTTGGCCATTTTCGAGATGAAGTAGGTGCTGGGCACCACCACGTCATAGCCGTCACCATGGGTTTTCAGCTTGGCGTAGAGGGTCTCGTTGGATTCGTAGGTGGAGTAGATCACCTTGATACCGGTCTCTTGCTGGAACTGCTCCAGCAGGCCATCCGGCACATATTCCGACCAGTTGTAGAAGTAGACCACCTTGTCGTCGGTCGCGTGAGCGCTCTGGCTCAGCAGCGGGGTGGTGAGGGTGAGGGCGGCTGCCAGCATGGCGCCGGCCTTGTGTTGGATTGTCATCAACAACTCCTTGGGGTTATGGGGCCTTGCGGCCCACCGTGACAGAGTTCGCCAAAGGTGGCGGGGACGAAACGGGCAGGATCAACCCTGCCGTTTACGCAGTAACAGTTGCGCCAGCAGCACCATCCCGAGGGAGGCGACCAGCATCAGGGTGGCCAGGGCGTTGACCTCGGGGGAGACGCCCACCTTGACCATGGAGTAGATCTTGAGCGGCAGGATCTCGTAGGCAGGGCCGGTAACAAAGGAGCTCACCACCACGTCGTCCAGCGACAGGGTAAAGGAGAGCAGCCAGCCCGCCATCACCGCCGGCAGCGCCAGCGGCAGTATGATGCGGCGCAGGATGATCCACTCGCCAGCCCCCAGATCCCGCGCGGCTTCCAGCATCCGCACATCAAAACCGCACAGCCGCGAGTAGACGGTGATCACCACAAACGGCAGGCAGAAGGTAATGTGGGCGATCAGTAGCGACCAGAAGCCCAGCGCAATGCCGGTCACCACAAACAGGGTCAGGAGCGAAATGGCCATCACGATATCGGGGGACATCATCACCACGAACAGCATGCCGCTCACGTACTGCTTACCGCGAAAACGGTAGCGAAACAGCGCCACGGCGGTGAGGGTGCCGATCAGGGTGGCCGCGGTGGCGGTGAGGGCGGCGATGGTCAGGGAGTGCTGGGCCGCCTGCATCAGACTGGCGCTGGCAAACAGCTTTTCATACCAGCCCAGGGTAAAGCCGCGCCAGTCGATGCCATATTTCGACAGGTTGAAGGAGTTGGCGATCAGCACCCCGATGGGCACATAGAGATAGCCAAACACCAGCAGCAGGAACAGAGCTTTCAGTGCGCGCATCATGCCAGCTCCCCCTTCTTGCTCAATAGCTTGCCTGCCCGCCAGTAGCAGTAGACCAACAGCGCCATCAGCACCGTCAGCATCACGCTGATGGCCGCACCAAAGGGCCAGTCACGGCTGTTGAGGAACTGGGTCTTGATCAGGTTGCCGATCAGCAGGTGCTTGGCGCCCCCCAGCAAGTCGGAGACATAGAACATCCCCATGGCGGGCAGGAACACCAGTAGACAACCGGCGATGATGCCGGGCAGGGTGAGGGGCAGAATGATCCGCACCAGCCGCTGCCAGCCGTTGGCGCCAAGATCACGCGCCGCCTCCAGCAAACGGCCATCCAGCTTCTCGATGCTGGAGTAGAGCGGCAGCACCATAAAGGGGAGCAGCACATAGACCAGCCCGATGATGACGGCCACCTCGGTATACATCATCTGCAGAGGTCGCTCGATAAGCCCCAGATCCAGCAGCCAGCCATTGATCAGCCCCCGGGTGCCGAGCAGCACTTTCAGCGCATAGGTGCGGATCAGGGAGTTGGTCCAGAACGGCACCACCACCAGAAACAGCAGCAGCGGGCGGATACGCGCTGGCAGATGAGCCAGCAGCCAGGCAAAGGGGTAGCCCACCAGCAAGCAGATGGCGGTGGCGAGCAACGCCAGCCAGAGGGAGTGGAGCAGCACCTCGAAATAGAGGGGGTCCAGCAGGCGGCCATAGTTGCTCAGGGTAAAGAGCGGCGCGATAAGCTCGGACTCGTCACGGGTCAGGAAGCTGACGCCGATGATCATCAGGTTGGGCAGGAAGACAAACAGCGTCAGCCAGCCGAGGATCAGCGCGATGGCCCCGTTGCGAAAGCCATTGTGGGCAAAGCTGTGCGGTACCCGCAGATTAGTGAGGCTCATAGGGCAGCACCACCTCCCAGCTGTCGACCCAGTGGATCGCCACCTCCTGACCCAGACGGTAGTCAAAGTCGGGGTCATCCTCGTCGAAGAACTCGGAGATAAGCAGCTGTTTGCCGCTTTCGAGTTCGATCACCGAATCCAGCGTCGCCCCCTTGTAGTTGCGCTCGCGGATATTGCCCCGCAGCGCGCCGTTCTGATCGTCATCCTGATCGAGAATGCGCAGATCTTCCGGGCGCAGCAGCACCAGCACCTTGTCGTCTGGTTGGAACGGCAGTGTGGTATGAAGCAGGCATTCGCGCCCCTCCACCTCAGCCTGCCAGATACCGGGATCGCGCTGATTGATCAGCTTGCCATCCATCACATTGATCTCTCCGATAAAGCGGGCCACGAACAGGTTGGCTGGCGATTCGTAGATATCGCGCGGGGTGCCGCGCTGGATGATCTTGCCGCCCTCCATCACCAGGATGCGATCAGACATGGTGAGCGCCTCTTCCTGATCATGGGTAACGAAGACAAAGGTGATGCCAAGGCGACGCTGCAGCGCCTTGAGCTCGCTCTGCATCTGCTTGCGCAGCTTGTAGTCGAGCGCCGAGAGGGATTCATCGAGCAGCAGCAAGCGGGGCTTGTTGACCACGGCGCGGGCGATGGCGACCCGTTGCTGCTGGCCGCCGGAGAGCTGATCCGGGCGTCGGTTGGCCAGCTCGGTGAGCTGCACCATGGCGAGGGTCTCCTCGACCCGCTGGCGGATCTCGCTGGCCGGTACTTTCTGCATCTCGAGGCCAAAGGCGACGTTTTCAAACACCGTCATATGAGGGAAGAGCGCATAGCTCTGGAACACGGTGTTGATGTGCCTGTGTTCGGCGGGGATATGGGTGATCTCGTCACCGGCCAGATGGATGGTGCCGCCGTCGACCGATTCGAGCCCGGCCAGCAGGCGCAGCAGGGTGGTCTTGCCACAGCCGGAGGGGCCCAGCAGGGTAAGAAATTCACCGTCATAGATTTCAAGGTCAAGGTCACTCAGGATCACCTTGCCATCGTATTTTTTGCTGATCTTGTTCAGCGCGACAATTACCTGTGGATTGTTCATCATCCGCCAGTCTCACCCCAGCCAGTGGCCATCGTGTTGAAAGAGGGCCGCATTCTATGCAGCCGACACATGAAATTAAAGGCTTTTTGGCCCGAATTAGCCGCAAGTGTGCAGGAAAAACGGCTACGAATAGCAGACCAAATCGCTATAATGTGCCACCTGATTTGGTCGTTTTCGATATTGGATAGTCAATTGAGTAATAAAATGCGTATTGGCGGCTCCCTTGAGCAGTCTCTGAACCAGGGCTACCGCCTTGATCTGAAAGGGGTCATCCAGGAGGGATGGCAACAGACCCGCCGTACCGGATTTGGCCTGCTGCTGGCGATTGTCGGGGTGACGGCGATCTGGATCCTGCTCAGCAATGTGCTGCTGTTGCCCTATCTGGGGGATGACAGCCAGATGAATGTGGCCATGGTGCTGAGCCTGCTGATGACGGTGGTGATGGCCCCCATGACCAGCTCCCTCGATATGCTGGGGTTGCAGCAGTCGGTCGGGGTGCGCGCCCGTGCCAACCAGGTGTTCGACTTCTTCCGCCACTTTGTACGCCTCGGCATGTTGAGCCTGCTTGGCAGTCTGCTCACCAGCCTGTTTGGCCCGCTATTCGATCAGCTGGGATTGCCCGCCGTACTCTCATTCATTCCCTCGGCCCTGATCGGCATGGGGCTGCTCTTTACCGTACCTCTGGTGCTGGAGCGCGGCCTGACGCCGCCCCAGGCCATTCTGGTCTCTCTCAAGCTCTTTGCGCGCGGCTGGCCCAGCATTGTGTTGTTCCACGGCGTGATGACCGCGCTCTTCTTCCTGGCTCTGATCCCCATGGGGTTGGGGCTTATCTGGGTGGCACCGCTCTATTTCAACTGCAAGGGGATCCTCTATCGGGATCTCTGCGGGGTGGGGGTAGAGGTTAACGAGGTGACAGAAGGCCCCAACCATTTCAATGCATGATGCAAAAGGACGTTGAATGACCCGTCGATATGGAGTGACCAAGGTTTTGCGCCAGAGTCTGCTGGCCACGCTCTTGCTGCCAGGGCTGGCGCTGGCTGAGCCGGTGCTGGATCTGCAATACAGCACCTTCTACAGCCAGATGAAGACCTTTGCCAAAGGGGAGTTTGGTCACGCCAGACTGGGGTTTTATCTGACCGATCCGCAAAATGGTCAGCGCTGCGGCCTCACCTTTGCCCGGGTTGCAACCGACAGCAAGAAAGTGGCGGGCGAGGTAACGGTCGATAGCGAACTGCGCCTGCCTTTTGATGAGGATCTCAACCTCGACAAGGGGATCGTGACCGTCGGCTTGAAAGAAGAGCACGCCACTTGCGATATGACGGTACAGGTGATGGCCGACGCACCAAATGGCCCCGAACTGCCGCTGGCGGAGCTGGCGGCCCGTCAGCAGCAGATGCAGTCGCTGCTCGACAAGATGGCGGGCATGGTCGGCAAGCACTTCCTGCCGAAGATGGAAGGGGTACGCATTACCCTGGTGCAGCAGAGCGGCACTGCTTATCTGATTGATGGCGCCCGTCAGGAAGCGCTGCCCTGGCAGGAAGGCCACCTGCTGCTAAGCAATGAGCAACTGGCCGCGTTCGCTGCCGGGCAACTGCGCCTGCAGGGTGACGTGCTGCGACTGACCCCCTGGCTGCACAAGGACTGATGCCGATGGTGTTGTCACGTTGGTAACAGGCAGGTCAAGAAAGCAAAAAAGGAGCGATTATCGCTCCTTTTTTATTGTGTGGCGTTTGCCATGTGAGCGCGGCTTAGCGCACTTCAATCACATCCAGCATGTCCATCTCGTCGATATCCAGCAGCGGCGCCTTTGGCATATCGGGCGGATCAAAGGCCTTGTCGCCGCCATCGATGATGCCGGAGTCGCGGTTGATGCTCTTGAAGTCAAACAGCTTGTGGTCGAGCAGGTGGCTCGGGATCACGTCCTGAATGGCGGTGAACATGGTTTCGATACGACCGGGGAAGCGGCGATCCCAATCCTGCATCATCTGTTTGATGGCCTGACGCTGCAGGTTCTCCTGCGAGCCGCACAGGTTGCACGGAATGATGGGGAAGGCTTTGACGTCGGCGTAGCGGATCAGATCCTTCTCTTTGCAGTAGGCCAGCGGGCGGATCACCACGTTCTTGCCATCGTCGCTCACCAGCTTGGGCGGCATGGACTTGAGCTTGCCACCGTAGAACATGTTGAGGAACAGGGTCTCGAGGATGTCGTCGCGGTGGTGGCCAAGGGCAATCTTGGTGCAACCCAGCTCTTGGGCGGTGCGGTAGAGAATACCGCGGCGCAGCCGTGAGCAAAGAGAGCAGGTAGTTTTGCCTTCCGGTACCTTCTCCTTGACGATGGAGTAGGTATCCTCTTCAACAATCTTGTACTCGATGCCGAGGGAATCCAGATACTCGGGCAGCACATGCTCGGGGAAACCGGGCTGCTTCTGATCCAGGTTGACGGCAACCAGATCGAAATGGATGGGGGCGCTGGCTTTGAGGCTCATCAGTATGTCGAGCATACCGAAGCTGTCCTTGCCGCCTGAGAGGCAGACCATGACCTTGTCGCCCTCTTCAATCATGTTGAAGTCGGCAATGGCCTGACCCACGTTGCGCCGCAGGCGCTTCTGCAGTTTGTTAAAACTGTATTTTTCTTTGGCGTTCAGCTCTTCTAGCATGCTCGTAAAACCCGGGACACAAATAAGCGCGTTATTATAGCCATGTCCCGGGGGAGGGCAAGGTGCCAGGCACCTTATGATTGATTGCGACGACTGTCGACCGGGCAGCTGTAGTCCGCCGGTTTGAGGATCAGGATGTCGCAGGAGAGGCGGTCAATCACATGTTCGGCGGTATTGCCGAGCAAAGCTGCAGAAAGCCCGGTACGGCCGACGCAGCCCATGATCATCAGGGTCGCCTTGAGCTCTTCGGCCATATCCGGCAACACCTCTTCCGGTAGCCCCTCTGCAACCCGGGTCCAGAGATGACCGATACCGAACTTGTCGGCATGGCTTAGCAGCAGGCTTTCGTGGTGCTTGCGGATAGCTTCGTTGTAGGCGTTGGGATCAAACTCTGGCAGCTCGATGGCCACGTTGACCGGGGTGCCCGGGTAGGTGTTGACCAGATAGAGATTGGAGCCCAGCAGCTCGGCGATGTCGCTTCCCTCCTGGGTGATCCGTTCGTTGAGCAGTTTCTGATCCGGATCGTCACTTGAGCAGTTGATGGCGGCGATGATGTTGCCGCCCCGTTGCCAGTGACCCTCTTTGACCAGCAGCACCGGACAGGGGCATTTGCGCAGCAGGTGCCAGTCGGTGGGGGTAAAGATGAAGGTTTGCAGGAAGCTGTGATGGTGAGTGGCTTTGACCACCAGATCGTGGCGCTGCTCCAGCACCTCCTGAATGACACACTCGAAGGGACGATTGTGCCAGACCACTTTCACTTCGCACTCGATCCCCTGTGCCCGATAGGGGGTCAGGATCTCGTCCAGCCACTCACGTCGCTGTGAAATGACGCCGTCGCGCATCTCTTGCCGCTCGTCCACCGAGAGCATGGCGGTCATTTCATACGAGAAGTCATAGATGGTGAGCAGCAGGGTCAGATGGGCGTTTTCGTCCAGCTCGGCGACTTTGACTGCCCGTTCGAGGGCGATTTGGCGCTCCTCTTCTGGATTGATAACCACCAGAATATTCTGATATTTGACCATCTTCTCCTCCTTGGAAAAGTCCAATGACAGCAGAATCTTAGCCATTACAGCTTAGCGCAGGAGGAGGGTATGGGGAACGTACCGGATCACATTCCAGAGGAAAGGATCCGGCAGGGAAAGCAGGAAAAAAGTGAGAGGGTAAGCGGAAAAATCAGCCGCAGGGCGGGCGAGTTGCACCGGCCATCATGCCCAGCGCGACCTGATCCAGTACGGTAATGTATTTGCCTTTAACGCTGATGAGACCGGACTTCTGGAAACGGCCGAGCAGACGACTGATGGTCTCAACGGTCAGCCCCAGATAGTTGCCAATGTCACCACGGGTCATGGATAGACGGAACTCCTTGGCGGAGAAGCCGCGTTCGGAGAAGCGTACCGACAGATTGTGCAGGAAGGCGGCGAGGCGCTCTTCGGCATTCTTCTTGGAGAGCAACAGGATCATCTCCTGATCGCCCATGATTTCGTTGCTCATCAGACGCATGATCTGCTGGCGCAGCTTGGGCATCTTGCCGGAGAGATCATCCAGCACTTCAAAGGGGATCTCGCACACCATGGCGGTTTCCAGCGCCTGGGCGAAGGAGGGGTGTGCTTGTTTGTGGATGGCATCAAAACCGACCAGATCGCCAGCGAGGTGGAACGCGGTGATCTGCTCATCCCCTTGCTCGGTGATGGTATAAGACTTGATGGTCCCGGAACGGATGGCATAGAGTGATTTGAACTCATCGCCAGCCTTGAACAGCTCTTCACCCTTCTGGATCGGCTTCTTGCGCTCGATGATGCTGTCCAGCTGATCAAGCTCGTTGTCGTTCAGAGTGAAGGGAATACAGAGCTGACTGATGCTGCAATCCTGGCAATGAATTGCACAGCCACCGCTCTGGATACGTCTGCCAGGTTTCTTTTCCGGGATCATAGGCTCATACGAATAATTGATTTATATCAAACAAGTTTACCATCAACTCATCCGTTTTGGATAGGGTTTCAAAAGGAAGCAATGCCAATCCAGAAGGTATGCACCCCGAACAAAATGAGCAGCAGGGCACCGCCAAGGCGCAAACTGCGCAGGGTGAGCCAGTATCTCAGGCGATCGGCAAGCCCGCCCAACGCAAACAGGGTGGGCAGGGTGCCGAGACCAAAAAAGAGCATGATGAGCGCACCGCCACTGGCCGAACCGGCCGCCGCGCTCCAGGTCAGCATGGAGTAGACCAGCCCGCAAGGCAGCCAACCCCACACCATGCCAAAGGGCAGTGCCTGCAAAGGCGAGGTGAAGGGGAGAAATTTGCCCGCCAGCGGTTTGATACGGGGCCAAAGTCTTGCGCCGAGCCGCTCAAGTAGCAAGATCCCTTGCCACCAGCCCGCCAGATAAAGGCCAAGCGCAATCATCAATAACGCCGCTACCAGGCGCAAGCCGGCAATAGCGTGTTTGCCAGCGCCCAGCTCGCTGGTGGTGGCGAGCAGGCCACCCACCAGTGCACCTGCGATGACATAGCTCAGGATCCGACCGAGGTTGTAGTTGAGCAGATAGGCGAGTCGTCCCCAAAAATGCTGCTTGTTGGCGGGGATCGCCATGGAGAGCGCGGCGGAGACGCCACCGCACATGCCGATACAGTGTGCAGAGCCTGCCAGTCCGACCAGCAGGGCGCCGGCCAGATCAAGGTTGTGAGTCATGGTCAGCAGGCTTTGCGGGTTTGTGGGCAGGTTGCTCTTCGTCAAACAGGATGTTGGAACCCTGCCGGTCGAGATCTTCAAACTGCTCGGAGCGAATGGCCCAGAAGAAGACGACCCCGGCGATGATCACAAACAGTATGGCGATGGGGATCAGGACAAAAATTATATTCATGAGAGGTACCTTGGCGTTCATCCTTGGCAAGCGTCCCCTATGGTAACCCTGTTCGGGCAGGGGGCCAGCCGCTATCAGTGAGAAATGTGGCCTGCATCGGAGGCAGGCCACATTTTCAGCTATTTTCCGCCACCAGCCTCATCGGTTGAGGCGCATGGAGTTGGTTACCACGATGAGTGAACTGAGCGACATGCCCGCCGCCGCCAGATAGGGGGGCAGCCAGCCGCAGGCCGCCAGCGGCAACACCAGCAGGTTGTAACCGATGGACCAGGCGAAGTTCTCGATGATGATCTTGCGGGTACGCATTGCCAGCACTCTGGCCTCGAGCAGTCGGCTCAGGTCATCGGCCAGCAGGATGGCATCGGCGCTGTTTTTCGCCAGATCGGTGCCACCAGCCATGGCAAACGAGGCGTGAGCGCCAGCCAGTACCGGCGCGTCGTTGATGCCATCGCCCACCATGATGCTGATATCCCCTTGGGCTTCCCGGGCCTTGAGGTAGTCCAGCTTGCCATCGGGTGAGACCCCCTTGATCAGCTCATCCACGCCCAGCTCGCGGGCAATCTCGTCTGCCTGCAAAGAGCTGTCGCCAGTCAGCACGGTAGTTTGCAGACCTGCTGCCTTGAATGCCGCGATCAGCGCCCTGGCATCGGGGCGCAGGGTATCTTCCAGATTGAAGCGGGCCAAGACCTGCTGCTCGTCGGCCAGATAGATAGCCAGACCGCGGCCGCGTTCTTGCGCCGGATCCAGCCCAAGCCAGCGGGCACTGCCGATGCGGTAGCGTACGCCAGTCACCAGCGCTGTGATGCCGTGACCGATGACCGGGGTGATCTCGCGGGCGGATGGCAGCACACTGATACTGTCGGCGGGCAGCCGGAAGGCGCGGGCAATGGGGTGTTCGGATTGCGCCTCCATGGCCCGGGCGATGGCGAGGCATTGCGTCTCGTCCATCTCTGCCAAAGTGGTGGTACCGGTCAGGCTGATCTCACCTGTGGTCAGGGTACCGGTCTTGTCCATCACGATCCGGTTGGCCTTGGTCAGCACATCCAGTACATGACCGCGGCGTAGCAGAATGCCGTTGCGGGTCAGATTGGCGGTGGCCGAGGTCAGTGCCGTCGGAGTCGCCAGCGACAGGGCACAGGGGCAGGTGGCAACCAGCACGGCCAGCGCGATCCAGAATGCCTGATCCGGTTGATGGAAGTGCCAGAAGGTCCAGACGGCGGCGGCAATGATCAGCAGCACCAGAATAAAGTGGCGCGACAGCTGATCCGCCATCTGGGCGATGGCCGGTTTGTCGTCGAGGGCATGATCCTGCAGCCGCATGATCTGGGCGATCCGCGACTCTTCGATGCGGTGGCTGACCCGGATCTGCAGCGGGGCATCCGTGTTGATGGTGCCGGCATAGACCTGATCGCCTGGCTGTTTGAGCAGGGGCAGCTGTTCACCGGTCAGCATGGATTCGTTGAGGCTGGCTTGTCCTTCGACAATGATGCCGTCCGCCGGCAAGGTGGCGCCAGCCAGCACCCGTACCCGATCGCCGACCTGCAAGGTCTTGGCCGCTACCTCATGCTCCCCTTCATCATCGATGCGGGTCGCCATGATGGGCACCAGTCGCGCCAGGTTGGAGCTCGATTCCGACGCCTTGCGCCGGGCCCGCAACTCGAGAAAGCGCCCCAGCAGCAGAAAGAAGACGAACATGGTGATGGAGTCGTAATAGACCTCACCGGTATTGAACACAGTGGCCCACATGGAGGCGATAAAAGCCCCGATCAGCGCCAGCGACACCGACACATCCATCGACAGGTGACCCTGTTTCAGACTGCGCCAGGCACCCACATAAAAGGGCTGGGCCGAGTAGATCATGATGGGGGTGGAGAGCAGCAGGCTTATCCACTTGAAGTAGACCATGAACTCATCTTCAACACTGATGAAGAGGTCCATGTAGAGGGCCACGGCGCACATCATCACCTGCATTGAGCCAAGCCCTGCCAGTGCCAGCCGGAACATATAGCTGCGCACCTCTTTGGCGTAGAGCGCCTCCTGTTGATGGGTCTGGAACGGGTAGGCACGATAGCCGATTTGGGCGAACCCCTTGAGAATGTCACTCAGGGAGAGCTGGTCCGGATCCCACCTGATGCGGGCCCGGTGGGTGGTGGTGTTGACGTTGATGTAGCGCAGGCCGCCAAGGGTCATCAGGTGGCGTTCGATCAGCCAGGCACAGGCAGCGCAGGTGAGCCCTTCAACTGTCAGCTGGATTTCGCGAAGGGTACCGCTGTCGGTGACAAAATCCTGTTGTACTTCTGCCAGATCGTAGTGGGTGAGGGCGGCCAGCTCCTCGGGCACCAGATCGCCCTTGGTGCCGGGAGCGGTGCGGTGATCGTAGTAACTGGCGAGGCCGCACTCCATGATGGTTTCTGCCACCGCCTGACAACCGGGGCAGCACATGGGGCGAACAATCCCCTTTATCTCGAGGGAATAGCCACTATTGGCGGGTACCGGCTCGCCACAGTGAAAACAGGGGGTCATGCGTTATGCCTCCCTGAATGCAGAATGCAAGCAGCAGGAGCGCTGACGAGCACCGGCTCGCCACAGTGAGAACAGCCGGTCATGGCTTAGCGTCCTTTCGGGTCGAGTTCGACAGGGGCCAGGGTGGGCAGCTGGACGGTCTCTTGCAATCGCCACTCATGATCAAAGGCATCGACCCGAATGTGCCACTTGCCGACCAGCGGCTTGTCGAAATGGAGGCGATAGGTGCCGCTCGCATCGGCGGTGATCATGTGTTCGCTGTCCTGACCGGCCAAGGTCGGATGGAACAATGAGAGATAGAGAGCTTGCCCGGCAGGAATGTCACCGCTGATGGGTTTGAGGGTCAGCTCGTTGCCGTCAACCTCCAGCCCAAAGCGGATATTGAGTGCTTCGGAGCGGTCAAACTTGCTCAAGTCCTGATTGATCTCTTTCCCTTGTTTGTAATAGTCCTCGGCCACCAGATTGACCCCATCCTTGCTGGCGATGATGGCGGTGGCGATACTGCCGACCACGGCGGCAGTGGGGAGGGCGATGATAAACCAGGGCCAGAATTGGCGATACCACGGTTTGGATAGATGTTGGGTCATGATTGCTACTGCCATGAAACGAATGATTAACGTGGAAGATGGTTTTTACGCAACACAAGATAACAAAAAGCCTCGAGGAGTCGAGGCTTTTTGCTGTGTAATCACGTGTTTATCACATGTTACAACGTTACGGGCGAACCTTATTTGGCAGACTGTTGATGAGACAGGCTGTAAACGTAGGAGGCCAGCAGGTGAACCTTGTCCTCACCCAGAATATCTTTCCAGGCTGGCATCACGCCGTGACGACCGTGGGTGATGGTTTGCACCACCACTTCGCGGGAGCCACCGTAGAGCCAGGTGTTGTTGGTCAGATCTGGCGCACCGACGGCAACACCGCCCTTGGCATCGGCCCCGTGGCAGGCAGCGCAGATGGCAAAGCGTGCTTCACCTTTCTTCGCTTCCACCAGGTCGACCTTGCGACCGGAGAGGCTAAGCACATAGGAGGCCACTTCCTGAACGCCATCTTTGCCGAGGATTTCACCCCAGGCAGCCATGATCCCCTGGCGACCGCCCATGATGGTGGTCTTGATTTGATCAGGCTGGCCGCCCCATTGCCATTCGCTGTCGGTCAGGTTCGGGAAGCCGCGGCCACCACGGGCATCGGAGCCGTGGCACTGGGAGCAGTTCTGCAGGAACAGACGCTGCCCCACTTTGAGGGCTTCCGGATCCTTGGCGATCTCGGTAATGGCACGATAGGTTTTGCCATCCGCTTCGTAGGTGAGTTCACGGAACTTGGCGCCGTAGATCTCGTCAGCCTTGGCGACCTCGCGGTCATACTCCACCGCGCGACCTTCAGCCTTGGCCGATTCGGTTGCAGCCTTGGATTCGGCCAACGAGCGCACGTTCTGGTTGGAACTTTGCCAGCCCAACAGGCCTTTGAAGTTGCCAAGCCCCGGGAAGGCGACCAGATAGACCAGACCGGTGACGATGAAGAAGAGGAACATGTAAGTCCACCACTTCGGCAGCGGGTTGTTGATCTCCTCGATGCCATCGAAGGAGTGACCCATCGATTTGCCTTCTTCAACACCCATCTTGTCCTTGCGGCACCACATCAGCAGCAAGAAGCAGCCGAGGATGGTTCCCAGACTGATGACAGTCACAAAAATGCTAAACAGAGTGCTCATTATTGTTTCGCTCCTGCGTTCTTTTTATCAGCACCGGGTTGCTCATCATCGGCAAAAACCAGATTGGCAGCCTCGTCGAAAGAGGTCTTGCGGCGTTTGCTGTAGGCCCAGACGATGATGCCAATCATGATGGCCATCAACAGTAGGGTATACAGACCGCGAAATGTGCCGTAGTCCATTTTCGCCTCCTTATTTCAGGGCATGACCCAGTGATTGCAGATAGGCCACCAGCGCATCCAGCTCGGTTTTGCCCTTGACGGCTTCGCCAGCACCCTGAATATCGGCGTCGGTATAGGGCACACCGAAGTGATCGCGGAACAGCGCCAGTTTTTTGCCGGTCATCTCGCCAGTCAGCACATTGGTATCAAGCCAGGGGTAGGCGGGCATGTTGGATTCCGGTACCACATCGCGCGGGTTGATCAGGTGAACCTTGTGCCACTCGTCGGAGTAGCGGCCACCGACACGGGCCAAGTCCGGACCAGTACGCTTGGAGCCCCACAGGAAGGGGTGCTCCCAGACGCTCTCACCGGCGACCGAGTAGTGACCGTAACGCTCGGTTTCGGCACGGAACGGACGGATCATCTGGCTGTGGCAGTTGGTGCAGCCTTCGCGAATGAAGATGTCGCGTCCTTCCATCTGCAGAGCGGTGTAGGGCTTGAGGCCCTCCACCGGCTCGGTGGTTTGCTTTTGGAAGAACAGCGGAGTGATTTCAACCAGGCCCCCCAGACTGATGGCGAAGATGATGCCGACCACCAGCATGGGAACGCTTTTTTCAAATATTTCGTGACGGTTATTGTTGCTCATGGGTTGACCTCTTCAATCATGCTGGCTGGGCGACAGGTTCCAGAGAACCTTTGGGCGCAGTGATGGTGCGATAGGCGTTGTAAGCCATCAGCAACATGCCGGTGACGAAGAAGCAGCCACCCAGGAAGCGCACGAAATAGAAGGGATAGGATGCCTGCAACGCTTCAACGAAGCTGTAGGTCAGGGTGCCGTCTTCGTTGACTGCACGCCACATCAGGCCCTGCATCACGCCGGAAATCCACATGGCAACGATGTAGAGCACGGTGCCCACGGTCGCCAGCCAGAAGTGAACGTTGATCAGCTTGACGCTGTACATCCTGCCCTGGCCGAACAAGTTCGGGATCAGGTGATAGACAGCACCGATGGAGACCATGGCAACCCAGCCCAGCGCACCGGAGTGAACGTGACCAACGGTCCAGTCGGTGTAGTGGGAGAGGGCGTTGACGGTTTTGATCGCCATCATCGGGCCTTCGAAGGTCGACATGCCGTAGAAAGAGAGGGAGACGATCAGGAAGCGCAGGATGGGGTCATAACGCAGTTTGTGCCAGGCACCGGAGAGGGTCATGATGCCGTTGATCATGCCGCCCCAGGAGGGTACGAACAGGATCAGGGACATCACCATGCCCAGCGACTGAGCCCAGTCAGGCAGTGCGGTGTAGTGCAGGTGGTGCGGACCGGCCCAGATATAGAGGGAGATCAGCGCCCAGAAGTGGACGATGGAGAGGCGATAGGAGTAAACCGGACGACCCGCCTGCTTGGGCACGAAGTAGTACATCATCCCCAGGAAGCCGGCGGTCAGCAGGAAGCCTACCGCGTTGTGGCCATACCACCACTGCACCATGGCGTCCATGGCGCCGGAGTACATGGAGTAGGACTTCATGCCGGAGAGGGGCACTTCCATGTTGTTGACAATGTGCAGCACCGCAACGGTGATAATGAAGGCGCCGAAGAACCAGTTCGCCACATAGATGTGGGAGGTGGTGCGTTTCATCAGGGTGCCGAAGAAGACGATGGCATAGGCGACCCATACCACAGTGATGGCGATATCAATCGGCCACTCCAGCTCGGCATACTCTTTGGCGGAGGTGTAACCCAGCGGCAGAGAGATGGCGGCAGAGAGGATGATCGCTTGCCAGCCCCAGAAGACGAAGGTTGCCAGCGGGCCACCAAACAGTCTGGTTTGACAGGTGCGCTGCACCACGTAGAAGGAGGTGGCCATCAGTGCACTGACGCCGAAGGCGAAGATCACTGCGTTGGTATGGAGGGGCCGCAGACGACTGTAAGTCAGCCACGGGGTCTCGAAGTTGAGGGCAGGCCAGATCAACTGGGCTGCGATCAGTACGCCAACCGACATGCCGACAATTCCCCAGACAATCGTCATGACGGTAAACTGGCGAACAACGGTGTAGTTGTACTCAGGATGGTTAGTTGTATGGCTCATCGTTATATTCCGCTTCCGATGCTGCTGTTGTTTGGTTTTGTATCCGGAGAACCGGACTGGCTTCATCAGCCACCGCCGACCAGTTGTTAACATCTGTTAACGAAAGGAAAAGCAAAAGATGGCTAAATGAAAACTGCATGGGAATGATACTGAAGTGACAGGTAAAATAACAGTATAAACAGTGATATATTTGGCTCCGTCCGGTCTCGATATGGCAGTTTTTTACCTTGTTCGAGATCACAAAAAACTATTTTAATTGCATCTTAATCGGGCTGTTTTTGATGAAAGAGAGACTTACCGCACGTAAAGTTTTGCACCTCGTACTGGTATTGGCGCTGTTATTGGCGCTGATGGCCTATCGCACCTGGTTTTCGGTCGATAACAGCGTCTCTGCTGACCAGACAAAAGATCAGATTTGTGATCTTTCCCACACCCCTTGCAGCGCGCTGATTGGTGACAAGTCGCTGACGGTCGCCATCAAGGAATTACCGCTGCGCGCTGAACATGACTTTGTCATCGCTATTAGCGGCGGCGATCCGGCCATCAAACCGGTGAAAGCGACACTCGAAGGCAAAGATATGTTTATGGGCACCATTCCGGTGAACTTTGAACAAATAGACGGACAGTGGCAGGGGGTAACCCAGGTGGGGAGTTGTACATCACCCGTCATGATCTGGTTGTTAAATATCGAGTGGAGTAATGGTCAACGCCAGCAATTGGCGCTTTCCGTTGCCCGGGAATAACGGCGCAAGGAGCGGGGAGTGGAAAAAATATTTGAAATTTCCCGGCCAGGCGTTACCTTCCCCAAACCATCAGGGAGTGAAGTTCATTTAATCATGATTGAAAAACAACCATTTTATCGCACCCTCAACCAGCAGGCCAAGGCGCTGCTGGAGGGGGAAACCGATCTGATTGCCAATCTGGCCAACCTCTCCGCACTGCTGAATCAGGAGCTGGCGGAGATCAACTGGGTCGGTTTTTATCTGTTGCAGGGCGAGACCCTGGTATTGGGGCCATTTCAGGGCAAACCGGCCTGCGTGCGGATCCCGGTCGGCCGCGGGGTGTGTGGTACGGCAGTGGCAGAGGGGAGAACCCAGCTCATTGACGATGTCCACCAGTTCGATGGTCACATCGCTTGCGATGGCGCGAGCAACTCGGAAATCGTGATCCCGGTGCGCCGTGGTGGCGAGATCATCGGGGTACTCGATATCGATAGTCCGATTTTTAACCGTTTCAACCAGGAAGACCGGATTGGCCTCGAAGAAACGGTGCAAATTTTGGAAAGCATGCTCTAAGTCATTGCTAGATGGTTCGCAAAAGGCCCCAAGCTCTCTATAATGGGGCCTTTGTTGTGCTCGGGACGTGCCCGTGCGTTTATATGAAAGCCAAGGTTATACATGGAAAACACTGAGAAGCTGAAGAACAGTAAAGAGATCGTTGCCTACCTGGTCGAGAAATTCCCGGCCTGCTTCGTTGCTGAAGGAGAGGCCAAGCCGCTCAAGATTGGCATCTTCCAGGATTTGGCCGAGCGTCTTGCTGACGATGCCAGAGTCTCCAAGACCATGCTGCGTTCCGCACTGCGTCAATACACCTCCAGCTGGCGCTACCTGCACGGTCTCAAAGCTGGCCAGGCTCGCGTTGATCTGGATGGCAACCCGGGCGAGCTGCTGACCGAAGAGCACATCGAACACGCCAAGCAAGCTCTGAAAGAGAGCAAAGAGCGCGTATTCGCCAGCCGTCGTACCAATACCAAAGAGAAGGATGAGAAGGCCAAGAAGCCCCGTCGTCCTGCTGTGCGCAAAACCGAGAAAGCTGATGTAGCTGCCAAGCCGAAAGCTGCCGCCAAGGCACCGGTCGCTGACGCTCCGCTGGTTAAAGTGGATGCCGCTACGCTGAAAGTGGGCCAGGATGTGCGCGTCGTTATGGGTAAATTCCCGGTTCCGGCAACCATCAAGGAAGTAACCAAGGACGATGTACAGGTCCAACTGCAGACCGGCATGATGGTGCGGGTCAAATCAGAGCACTTGGTTCTCTAAGGAGACAAATGTTGAAGCATGGCGTAATTCGTTTTTCCCTCGTTGCCTGTAGCCTGGCGCTTGCCGGGCTTGCACAGGCCATCGAGCCGGTGCTCAAGGAGAGTGATTTGCCTGTGTTGGCTCAAGAGAGCCAACATGCTACGGCCAGCAAGCGAATTACCAATCTGTTTACCCGCTCGCACTACAAACAGTTCAAGCTGGACGATGCCTTTTCCTCCGTGATTTTCGATAAATATCTGGAGAATCTGGACTACAGCCGCAACCTGTTTTTGGCCTCTGATATCAGCCGTTTTGAAAAGTACCGTAACGGTTTTGACACCGACCTCGAAAGAGGCCGTCTGGCTCCCGCCTACGAGATGTTCAACCTGAGTCAGCAGCGGCGTTATGAGCGGTTCGAATACGCCCTCAAACTGCTTGATACTCCTTTCGATTTTACCCAGACCGACAACTATGTGTTTGATCGGGAAGGGGCGGCTTGGCCCAAAGATGAAGCAGAGCTCAACGAGCTGTGGCGTCAGCGGGTCAAGTTCGATGCCCTGAGTCTCAAGCTCAGCGGCAAGGAGTGGCCCGAGATCAAGGAGCTGCTTGGCAAGCGTTACAACAACGCCATCAAGCGGATGTCCCAGACCGAGAGCGAAGATGTCTTCCAGCTCTTCATGAACTCCTTCGCTCGCGCCATCGAACCGCACACCAGTTACCTCTCACCGCGCAGTGCCGATCGTTTCAACACCGAGATGAACCTCTCGCTCGAGGGGATTGGTGCAGTGTTGCAGGCGGAAGATGACTTTACCGTCATCCGTTCTCTGGTGCCCGGTGGCCCGGCAGCCAAATCCAACCACCTCAAACCCGATGACAAGATCACCGGGGTAGGGCAGGAAGATGGCAAGATTGTCGATGTGATCGGCTGGCGTCTTGATGACGTGGTCGAGCTCATCAAGGGGCCCAAGGGGAGCAAGGTCAAGCTGGAGATCCAGCGCGGCAAGGGTGCAACCGCCAAGACCGAGCAGATCGAGCTGACTCGCGACAAGGTGCGCCTTGAAGACCGGGCTGCCAAGTCCAAGGTGATTAACGCCGAAGGCAAGAAAATTGGCGTCATCGAGATCCCGAGTTTCTACGTCAATCTGCACGACGACGTGATCAAGGAGCTCTCCAGCCTGAACAAGAAGAAGATCGATGGTCTGATCATCGATCTGCGCGGTAATGGCGGTGGCGCCCTGACCGAAGCCTCCGCCCTGAGCGGTCTCTTCTTTGCCAGCGGTCCCGTGGTGCAAATTCGTGATCATATGGGCCGTATCACGGTCAATGGCGATGACGATGGCAACGTCTACTACGGCGGCCCCATGTCGGTGATGATCGACCGTTACAGTGCCTCGGCCTCCGAGATCTTCGCTGCAGCCATGCAGGATTATGGCCGCGCGTTGATTCTGGGTGAAAACTCGTTCGGCAAGGGGACGGTGCAGCAGCACCGCAGTCTCGCCAAGGTCTATGACTTCTACGAGCAGCCGCTGGGTCACGTGCAGTACACCATCGCCAAGTTCTACCGGATCGACGGTGGCAGCACCCAGAACAAGGGCGTTGCGCCGGATATCAGCTTCCCGACACCGGTTGCTCCGGAAGAGACGGGCGAAAGCCGTGAGTTCAATGCGTTGCCGTGGGACAAGATTGCCTCCGCCAACTACGAGAAACTCGGCAACTTCGCCAGCGTACTGCCCAAGTTGCAGGCGGCGCACGATGCCCGGATCGCCAAGGATCCCGAGTTTGCCTATGTGATGCAAGACATCGCCGACTACAAGGAGGAGAAAGACAAGAAGTCGGTCTCCCTCAACGAGGCGGAGCGTGTTGCAGAGCAGGCGAAACAGGATGAGAAAGCGCTCAAACGTACCAACGAGCGTCTGGCACGTCTTGGCAAGCCGGCGGTGAAGAGTCTGGATGAGCTGCCCGCTGATTTTGAAGCGCCGGATGAGTATCTCATCGAAGCGGCCAATATCACGGCAGATCTGGCCAAGGTCAGCAAACGCAGCTGACAAAGCGACCTCCAATGCACAAGGGCGACTGCGGTCGCCCTTTCTTTTTGTCTGGCTTATCTGGCGTAATGCAAATTGTTTGACCCCGCCAGTTGGTTGTGACAGCCTCTTTCTCGCCTTTAACAAGCGTGGAAGCAGACAATAATGACCGATCACTCCCAGGCCATGACGGCCAAATATCGCCAGGATTATCAGGCGCCGCTCTACTGGATCGACACCATCGACCTCGATTTCCAACTGCAGGAGCCACTGACCCAGGTCACCGCCATCACCCGCATTCGTCGCAACGGCGAGCACAATGCGCCGCTCGTCCTCGATGGTGAGCAGCTGACTCTCAAGAGCGTTGCCATTGATGGCATTCCCTGTGACCACTACGAGCAAGGCGAGAGCAGTCTGACCCTGTTCAACCTGCCGGCCGAATGTGTGCTGACCATTGTCACCCAGCTGGATCCGGCCGCCAACACCGCGCTGGAAGGGCTTTACAAGTCTGGCGATGCCTACTGTACCCAGTGTGAAGCGGAGGGCTTTCGCCGCATCACCTATTATCTGGACCGCCCCGACATTCTGGCGCGCTACAGCACCCGCATTACCGCCGACAAGTCCCAGTTCCCCTTCCTGCTCTCCAATGGCAACAAGGTCGACAGTGGTGATCTGGATGGCGGCCGTCACTTCGTGCAGTGGCAGGATCCTTTCCCCAAACCGAGCTACCTGTTTGCGCTGGTGGCCGGTGATTTCGATGTGGAACGCAGCCACTACACCACCAAGAGCGGCCGCAAGGTGGCCCTCGAGATCTTCGTCGACAAGGGCAACCTGGATCGCGCCGGTTTTGCCATGGAGAGCCTCATCAACTCCATGCGCTGGGACGAGCAGCGTTTCGGCCTCGAGTATGATCTCGACATCTACATGATCGTTGCGGTGGACTTCTTCAATATGGGCGCCATGGAGAACAAGGGGCTCAACATCTTCAACTCCAAGTTCGTGCTGGCCAATCCGGCCACCGCCACCGACAGCGACTACCACGGTATCGAGAGGGTGATCGGTCACGAATATTTCCACAACTGGACCGGCAACCGCGTCACCTGTCGTGACTGGTTCCAGCTCAGCCTGAAAGAGGGGCTGACGGTATTCCGGGATCAAGAGTTCTCCTCCGATCTGGGCTCCCGTGGCGTCAACCGCATCAACAACGTGCGTACCGTCCGCGGCCCGCAGTTTGCGGAAGATGCCGGCCCCATGGCACACCCGATCCGCCCGGATGTGGTGATCGAGATGAACAACTTCTACACCCTGACCGTCTATGATAAGGGCTCGGAAGTGATCCGCATGATGCACACCCTGCTGGGGGAAGATGCCTTCCAGGCCGGTATGCACCTCTACTTCGAGCGTCACGATGGCTCGGCCGCCACCTGCGATGATTTCGTGCAGGCGATGGAGGATGCTTCCGGTGTGGATCTCGGTCGTTTCCGTCGCTGGTACAGCCAGTCCGGCACCCCCGAGCTGACCGTGACCGACGAGTACGATGCCGCCAGCGGTATCTATCGCCTCCATGTCAGCCAGCACACCCCGCCGACTCAGGATCAACCGCAAAAGCTGCTGCTGCATATCCCTCTCGACATCGAGCTTTATGACGAGCAGGGTGCCGTCATTGCGCTGCAGTATCAGGGCAAGGCCATCGGCAACGTGCTCGATGTGCTGGAAGCGGAGCAGACCTTCGTATTCGATCGGGTGCCGGTCAAGCCGGTTCCCTCCCTGCTGCGGGACTTTTCCGCGCCGGTCAAGCTGCACTATGACTACAGCGACGAAGCGCTCGCCTTTCTGATGCGCTTTGCCCGCAACGAGTTTGCCCGCTGGGATGCGGCCCAGATGCTGATCAACAAGGCGGTCATCGATGGGGTGGTACGGGTCCAGCATGGGCAGGGGGTTGAGCTCTCCCAAACCCTGCTGGCCGCCTTCGTCGCCATTCTGGACGACAGTGAACTGGATTTGGCCCTCAAGGCGGAGATCCTGGCGCTGCCCGGTGAGGCGACCCTGGCCGAGCTGTTCGAGGTGGCCGATATCGATGCCATCCATCAGGTGCGCGACGCGATCCATACCCGTCTTGCCGAGGCCTTTGGCGCGCGCTTGGCGGCAACCTATCAGAGTCTGCGTCTGAATGGTTATCAGGTGGTGCATGCCGACATGGCCAAACGGGCCCTCAAAGGGGTAGTGCTCGGCTATCTGGCGGCACTGGATGCGGAGCATGCCGATGCGCTGGTGCGCGAGCAGTATGCAACTGCCGACAACATGACCGACACCCTGGCGGCGTTGCAGGTGGCCAACGGCTATCTGTTGCCATGTCGCGCTGCGCTTTTGGCCGATTTTGAAGGCAAGTGGGCCAAGGATGGACTGGTGCTGGACAACTGGCTGCGGCTGATTGGCAGCAAACCGGCTGCCGATGTACTCAGCGAAGTGAAACAGGCGATGAATCACCCCACTTTCAGTATTCGCAACCCGAACCGGCTGCGGGCGCTGATCGGCAGCTTCGCCATGAGCAATCAGGTGCAGTTCCATGCGGTGGATGGCAGCGGTTACCGTTTCCTGACCGATCTGCTGATCGAGCTCAACGAGGTCAATCCGCAGGTGGCCTCCCGCCTCATCACGCCGCTTATCCAGTTCAAGCGACTGGATGAGGCGCGCAAGGCCCTGATCCGCGCCGAGCTGACCCGTCTTGCCAACCTTGAGGGGCTGGCACGGGATCTGTTCGAGAAGGTCAGCAAGGCGCTGCAGCAGTAAGCGTCGACGGGGCAGGGGCGTGAATGCGCCTGCCCCCATTGTGTGATTTGTCGTGTGATCAGGAGCAAGCGTGAAGCAGTTTACTTTTCGGCTCTCATTGAGCAGTGACGAGGTGATGCTGATGTATCAGGGCCATGCCAGACGGCTGGTGGTGCGCAGCGAACAGGGATTGACCCTGGAGCTTGGCATAGAAAAAATACGGCCCTTTGTCGCCATTAATGGTGTGCATGGCTATTTTCGGCTGAAAACCCAGGACGATTACCGCTTTATCAGTCTCGAACGCATAAATTAACAAAAATAGAACAGATTACCGACTGTTTATCTGCTTTATGTCACTATCTATCCGGTAAACTGGCACAAAGGTAGTGGGAATTTCTGTATTTTTGGTTATTTGCAAAATTTCTCACAGTTTAAGCCGTGATCTGCACCTTGTTTTTAACATCTCGTTAGCACCTTTCCTCGCCTTCCCTTAGCCAAGCCATTACACTTCGCAACAACTCTGCACCAGCGGGTAACCAGGGTGGTTGCCTCTGCGTCGGTGGTTAATGTCGTCCGATAAGGAATATAAAAATGGCATTGAAAGACGCCCCTACCTCAGTTCTGCTCGAAAACGTTCTCAGCCTGATCCATCAGAAGTTGCCAAAAAACAGTGCCTCTCTGGTCGAGCGCTTCGTTGCCAAGTTCTACGGCAACATGGCGAGCTCCGATCTGCACGATCGCAATGACAGCGATCTCTACGGCGCGGCCCTGAGCCTGTGGAATGCCCTCAATCATCGCAGCGGTACCGATCCCTACATCCGGGTCTACAATCCCGAGCTGACCCGTCACGGCTGGCAATCGCCCCATACCATCGTCGAGGTGATCCTGCAGGACTCGCCCTTCCTGGTGGACTCCATCCGGATGGCGCTCAAGCGGCTCAATATCACCGCCCACATGATGCTGCACCAACCGCTGCACCTCATTCGTGGAGCGGATGGCAAGATTGACGCCATTCTGGCGCTCGACAACACCGATGGGCAGACCTCGGTTGAAACGGCCTTCCTTATCGAGATCGATCACCTCACCAGCGAGGAGCAGATGGCCGCGCTGGCTGCCGAGCTCAACTCGGTGGCTGGTGAAGTGGCGCTGGCAGTGGGCGACTGGCAGCCCATGCTGGCCAAGCTCAATGAGATCATTGACGAACTGCCCAAGCGCAAACACCCGGTCAGCAAGGAGGAGGTGGCCTCCTGCGTTGCCTTCCTCAAATGGGTGGCTGCCCACAACTTCACCCTGATGGGGTATCGCCGTTACGACGTCAAGGCAGTGGAGGGGGATCACGAGATCCTGCCGCAGGCGAGCTCCAGCCTTGGGCTGATGAAAAACTCCATCAAGGAGGTGGGTCAGCGCCTTGGCAATATGCCGGCCAGCGCCCGTCACGCCGCTCTGAGTTCTGACCTGCTGATCCTCACCAAATCCAACAGCAAGTCCCGGGTGCACCGTCCGGCTTATGTGGATTACATCGGCATCAAGCGCTTTGACGAGCATGGCAAGGTGATCGGGGAAGATCGCTTCATCGGCCTCTACGCCTCTTCCATCTACAACACCAGCGCGACCCAGATCCCGCTCATCAGCCATCGTCTCGAGCGCATCATGGCCGCCTCCGGTCACGAGAAGGGCTCCCACGCCTACAAGGCGCTGCTGAACGTATTGGAAACCTATCCCCGCGATGAGTTGATCCAGGCTCGTGAAGAGGAGCTGCTGGCCACCGGTCTTGGGGTGCTGGAGATGCAGGAGCGGGACATGCTGCGACTGTTCGTGCGCCGCGATGTCTATGGTCGCTTCTTCTCCTGCATGGTCTATGTCACCAAGGAGCGCTACAACACGGCGCTGCGGATCAAAACCCAGCAAATTTTGCAGAAATATTTTGGCAGCAATGAAGAGGTGGAGTTCAACGTCTACTTCACCGAAGGCGTGCTGGCGCGGACCCACTACATAGTGCGGGTCAACAACAACAACGTGGATGTGGATGTGAACGAAGTACAGAACAACCTGATTGAAGCGGCCCGCAGCTGGGACGACAGACTCGACTCCGTGCTGCTTTCCCACTATGGCGAGGCCCGTGGCAACGAGCTGCGTCGCCGTTTCAGTACCGCCTTCCCCCGTGCTTACAAGGAAGATGTGCTGCCTGGCTCTGCCGTGGCCGACATCATGGCGCTCGATAACCTGAGCGAAGCCGAGCCGCTGGGCATGCTGTTCTACCGCGCGCAGGAGGAGGAGAACGATCGTCGGGTACGGCTCAAGCTGTTCCACCGCACCGAGCCCATTCACCTCTCCGACGTGCTGCCGATGCTGGAGAACATGGGACTGCGGGTGATCGGCGAGACTCCGTATCAGGTTCGCACTCCGGGCGGCGATCTGTTCTGGATCCTCGACTTCTCCATGCTGCTGCATGGCGAGCAGCCCTTTGATCTGGCCCAGAGCCAGCAGCGCTTCCAGCAGGCGTTTGCCGCCATCTGGAACAAGCAGCTGGAAGATGATGGCTTCAACCGGCTGGTATTGGGGGCGGGTCTCACCGGCCGTCAGGTCTCTGTGCTGCGAGCCTATGCCAAATACATGCGCCAGACCGGCGTCTCCTTCAGCCAGTCCTATATCGAAGAGACCCTGACCCGCTACCCCGATATCGCCCAACTGCTGTTTACCCTGTTCGAACAGCGCCTGGATCCTGCCGGCAAGCAGGACGCAAAGGTACAGGCCAAGCTGCACGAGGAGCTTGCCGCCAAGCTGGATCAGGTTGCTAACCTCGATGACGATCGCATCATTCGCCGCTATGTGGAGATGATTGACGCTACCCTGCGCACCAACTACTACCAGCTGGACAAGGCGGGCAACATCAAGCCCTACATCTCCTTCAAGTTGGCGCCGTCCAGCATCACCGACATGCCGCTGCCGCTACCCAAGTTCGAGATCTTTGTCTACTCGCCGAGGGTGGAAGGGGTGCATCTGCGCTGGGGTAAAGTGGCTCGTGGCGGTCTGCGTTGGTCAGATCGCAAAGAGGACTTCCGCACCGAAGTGCTGGGTCTGGTGAAAGCCCAGCAGGTGAAGAACACCGTCATTGTGCCGGTGGGGGCAAAAGGCGGCTTCTACTGCAAACAGATGCCGGTGGGGGCGCCCCGTGCTGTCATCCAGGAGGAGGGTAAGGCCTGTTATCGCCTGTTTATTCGTGGCCTGCTCGATGTGACCGACAACATCATCGGCGGCGAGGTGATCCCGCCCAAATCCGTGGTGCGTCACGATGAGGATGACTACTACCTGGTAGTCGCCGCAGACAAGGGCACAGCCACCTTCTCGGATATTGCCAACGAGATCAGCCTCGAATACGGTCACTGGCTCGGCGATGCATTCGCCTCCGGCGGCTCGGTCGGTTACGACCACAAGAAGATGGGCATCACCGCCCGTGGTGCCTGGGAGTCGGTCAAGCGGCATTTTCGTGAAATTGGCGTCAACTGCCAGACCACCGACTTCACTTGCGTGGGGATTGGGGACATGGCCGGCGACGTGTTCGGCAACGGCATGTTGCTCTCCGAGCACACCCGGCTGGTGGGCGCGTTCAACCACATGCACATCTTCGTCGACCCCACTCCGGATGCGGCCAAGAGTTTTGTCGAGCGCCAGCGCCTGTTCGATCTGCCGGGCTCCAGCTGGGATGACTACAACCGCGAGCTGATATCACAAGGGGGCGGCATCTTCCTGCGCTCGGCCAAATCCATCAAGCTCAGCCCCGAGATGCAGACACTACTCGGCACCGACAAGGCCAGCATGGCGCCGAACGAGCTCATCAAGGCACTGCTTTGCCTCAATGTCGACCTGCTGTGGAACGGCGGCATCGGCACCTATGTGAAGAGCGCTCGCGAGAGCGATGCCGAGGTGGGCGATCGCAGTAACGATGCTCTGCGGGTCAACGGTCGCGATCTGCGGGCCCGCATTGTGGGTGAGGGGGGCAACCTCGGCTTTACCCAGCTCGGCCGGGTGGAGTACGCCAGTCAGGGCGGTCGCATCAATACCGATTTTACCGACAACGTGGGCGGGGTGGATTGCTCCGACAACGAGGTGAACATCAAGATCCTGCTGAACCAGTTGGTGGCGGCAGGGGATCTGACCCTCAAGCAGCGTAACCAGATGCTGTATGAGATGACCGACGACGTGGCGCAGATCGTGATCACCAACGCCTATCGCCAGTCCCAGTCTATCTCGGTCACCAGCTTCCGCGGCTCTGAACAACTGAAAGAGCAGCAGCGCTTTATTCAGGGACTGGAGCGGGAAGGCAAGCTCGACCGTGCGTTGGAGTTCCTGCCATCCGATGAGGAGCTTTCCGAACGGATGGCGGCAGGGCAGGGACTGACCCGCCCCGAACTGGCTGTGTTGGTGGCCTACGGCAAGATGGTGCTGAAAGAGCAGCTCAACTGCCCGGAAGTGACCGACGAGCCCTTCCTCGCCAACATGCTGGTCACCAGCTTCCCGGCCAAGGTGCAGCAGCAGTTTGGTGCCCAGCTGGCCGATCACCCGCTACGCGGCGAGATAATCGCTACCCGGGTGGCCAACATGCTGGTTAACGACATGGGGCTCAACTTCGCCAGCCGGATGAAGGACGAGACCGGAGCCTCGGTCGCCGAAGTGGCCTGCTGCTTTGCCATGGCCCGCGAAGTGTTTGGCATGAACCAGCTTTGGCGCGATATCGAAGGGTGCGACAATCTGGTGGATGCCCAGACTCAGCTCGAGCTGATGTTCTACAGCCGCCGGATTGTGCGCCGTGCCACCCGCTGGTTCCTGCGTGCCCGCAATCGCAGCTGGAGCATTAGCGAGAACATCGCCTTCTTCCGTCCGGCGTTCGAGACCTTAGGGAAGCACCTCTACGAGGTGATGGATGAGAGCGAAGTGGCCGAGCATCGTCAGGCTGTTGCCAAGTGGATGGAGAAACAGGTGCCTGAGGCCATTGCCCGTCAGGTCGCCCATATGAGCAGCCTCTTCTCAAGCCTGGATCTGGCGCAAATTGCCGCGGAGCACAAGACCGATATCCTGCGTGCCGCCAACGTTTACTATCGCCTCGGAGCCAAACTGGATCTGCACTGGTTCCTCGACCAGATCAACCATCAGCCGGTCGGCAACCACTGGCAGGCGATGGCGCGAGCCTCCTTCCGCGAAGATCTTGACTGGCAGCAACGCAGTCTCACTTCTGTGGTACTGGAAGGGTGCAAAGATCAGGGAGAATGCGCTACCATACTGGCCGACTGGATTTCGGAGCATGAGCAACTCTTGTCCCGTTGGACCCACATGTTGGCCGACTTCAAGACCACCAGTACCCACGAGTTCGCCAAGTTCTCGGTGGCCTTGCGAGAGTTGAACCTGCTCCAGTTGAATTGTCGGGCACTTTAATTGCCAGATTAAGGCATGACACCGACATTACACCCAAAGCCCCGGCCAGTTGCCGGGGCTTTCTTTAAGGAGCAAAGATGTTGTACCCCATCGCCAGGCATTTCCTGTTCAAACTCAATCCGGAACAGGCTCACGATCTCTCCATGAAGTATTTGCCCCGCCTTCTCGGTACGCCACTCGATTGTTTCTTCCGCCAGAATTTGCCGAAACGCCCCGTCACTGTCATGGGGCTTTCTTTTGCCAATCCGGTGGGATTGGCAGCCGGTCTGGATAAAGATGGTGAGTGCATTGACGCGCTGGGCGCCATGGGATTTGGTTTTATCGAAGTCGGTACCGTCACCCCCAGACCCCAAAGCGGCAATGACAAGCCGCGCCTGTTCCGGGTTATTCCGGCAGAGGGGATCATCAACCGGATGGGATTCAACAACAAGGGTGTGGATCATCTGGTGGCCAAGGTGAAAGAGGCCAAATATCAGGGAGTCATCGGCATTAATATCGGCAAGAACAAAGATACTCCCATCGAACAGGGCAAGGATGATTACCTGATCTGCATGGACAAGGTTTATGATCATGCCGGTTATATTGCCGTCAATATCTCTTCCCCCAACACCCCGGGTTTGCGTTCGCTGCAATATGGCGAGGCGCTGGATGAATTGCTGGCCGCCCTCAAGGTGCGTCAGCAAGAGCTGGCCGCCCAATATAAAAAGTATGTGCCGCTGGCGGTTAAAATTGCCCCGGATTTAAGCCTTGAAGAAATAGATCAGGTGGCCGCTTCGCTGGTACGAAATGGTATTGATGGGGTTATCGCCACCAATACCACCCTCGAGCGCGAGATGATTTATGACATGCCCCACGCCGGTGAAGCGGGTGGCCTGAGTGGTCGTCCGCTGCAGCACAAGAGTACCGAGGTGATCCGTCATCTGGCCAAGGCGCTCAATGGTGCTCTGCCAATTATTGGGGTGGGTGGTATTGATAGTGCTATGGCCGCCCGTGAAAAATTGGCCGCCGGTGCCAGTCTGGTGCAAATTTATAGCGGCTTTATTTATAAAGGGCCGGGGCTGGTCAAAGAGATTGTGACCAATATTTAAGAAATTGATGGAGGAGCCCTTTATTTGACGTTGCTGATTTCCTGCATATGGAATAAAGTCAACTGGTAATTATCAAGTAAGGGCTCCAACATGTTTATCCAACCGACCGATAGCTGGCAATGGCACTACGATGCCCAGAGTGACCGTCTGATGTTGGACCTGTCTGATAACATGTTATTTGCGACCGAGTATAAAGGGCGACAATTGGTGCCCAGCTCGTTTGCGACCCAGCCTTTTTGTGTCGATGATGCCGCCCTCTATTATCAGTTGATGGATAAAGCAGCCGAACTTGAGTGGAGTATTCCGCATCAGGTTCAGTTGGTGCTTAATGCCATCGCGGTCAGTCGTTTTTATAAACCCCTGATGCCGCAAAGCTGGTTTTTTAGTGAACAACATCCGCAAGTGAGCCCGCAAAACGGTGATCTGGTCCTGATGAATACACCCCATGGTAACGGCGAATTTATGGTCATTGAGGCAGGGGAGCAGGCCAGCGTCTGTTTGAACCTCACTGCCGATCTGGTATTGACCACCAGTAAAGCTTTGCCGCGTTTCGGGGTGATCAAGGTGATGAATAACCGGATGAAACCGCGTATTACCGTGACCGAGCAATATCGTCAGGTTAGTTGATATATTTTCATCAATCGTTTTATCTCTGTGATTACACCGCTGCCTGTTTTTACTGTTGTCACCTCAATCGTGCCTCGTTTCTGATACTTCATTGATCCGCGAACATCTTGCCCATTCTGATTGATCTTCATAGTTGTGATCCAGCCTCTCTTGAGGCTTGTTACATCCACTTGCACCACGCAGTATCTTGGTATTCCGTGCTGTAAGCATGGTGCCTCCCTCTAGTTTCGTTCTGCTTGCGTAGTGCCTTCACCTAGCTATCAACACATCACTCACTGCTGCGATTTTCTACATACGACATTTTATGCTTGAAACGAGAGCTATTCTCACTTACATTTTGTTATAACATAACAAAATGGAGTTGCTATGAAGCCTCATATTCATCCTGATTATCGTTTGGTGCTGTTCCATGACACGGCGGCAGATGCCTTTTTCCTGGTAGGTTCAACCATCAAGAGCGATCGCCGCTATACGTGGCAAGATGGGAAGGAGTATCCCTACGTATCGCTCGATGTTTCCAGCCAGTCGCACTCGTTCTATACCGGCAAGCAGAAGCAGGTATCGAGCGAGGGGAGTGTGGCCCGTTTCAACAAGCGCTTTGGCGCATTTTCAAGCAAGAAGGAGTCCTGAATGCAGGTCGTCTGTTCACTCAAATCCGCACGGGCGCGTCATCCCGATTGTCAGTTGGTGCGCCGTCGGGGCAAATTGTTCGTGATTTGCAAAAGCAATCCCCGTTTCAAGGCTCGTATGAAGTGATCCGCTAAATGATGTCTGGCCCCATGATCTCGCCATCGGGTAGTCATGGGGCCTTTTACCTTTTCGCCACCTATCAATCTGTTTCCATCCTGCTGTTTGCGCCGACTTTTGCATGCTCCAGCCCGCCTGATGAGGTATAATGCGGCACTATTTTTATGGGTTCCCCGTGAGCGTGATGAAAGAATTTTTTGCAACCTGCCCCAAGGGGCTGGAAAACCTGTTGGCCGACGAGCTGACCAATCTTGGCGCAGAGCAGGTCCGTGAGACCGTGGCTGGCGTCCATTTCAAAGGCGAACTGGCGATTGGCTACAAGGCCTGCCTGTGGAGCCGTTTTGCCTCCCGTATCGTGCTGGTGCTCTCCGAATTCCAGATGAACGATGATCTGGATCTCTATCTGGGCGCCCACACAATCCCCTGGGAAGAGCACTTCTCCGGTACCTCTACCATCGCGGTGGACTTTACCGGTACCAACCCTGCCATTCGCAATACCCAATATGGCGCGCTGAAGATCAAGGATGCCATCGTCGACCGCTTCACCAAGCGCGGTCACGTGCGTCCGGACGTGGACAAGAAGTCGCCGGATATTCGCATCATGGCGCACCTGGGCAAAGGCAAGGCCAATATCACGCTGGACTTGTCAGGCCCGGCGTTGCATCAGCGTTTCTATCGTCAGGGCACCGGTGAAGCTCCGCTCAAAGAAAACCTAGCCTGCGCCATGATTGCCCGTAGTGGCTGGGCCGGTGAGCCCATGATGGACCCGATGTGCGGTTCCGGTACGCTGCTGATCGAAGCGGCCTTTATCGCCGCCGACATGGCGCCGGCGCTGCGTCGCGAGCGCTTCGGTTTCGATCGCTGGCTGCAGCATGATAGCGAGCTGTGGCAGAGCCTGATGATGGAAGCACAAGTGCGTGCCAAACGCGGCATGCAGCGTTGCGAAGTAAAACTGTTTGGCTGTGATGCCGACCAGCGTGTGCTGCTCAAAGCCCGTGATAACGCCAAAGCGGCCGGTGTGGCGCACCTCATCACCTTCAAGCAAGCCGATGTCACCAAGCTGGAAAACCCGCTGCCGATGCCTGCCCCTGTTGAAGGGGAAGAAGGTCAAGGGGAGGCCCGCCAGGTCGGTATGCTGATCTCCAACCCACCTTATGGCGAGCGTCTTGGCGAATTTCCGGCGCTGCTGGAAGTGCACCAGGCGCTGGGCGATGCTCTGCGTCGTAGCTTCCAGGGTTGGAAAGTCTCCATTCTGTCCGCATCGCCCGAGCTGCTGAGCTGTCTGCGCCTGCGCGCCGACAAGCAATACCGCCTGTTCAACGGCGCCCTCGAGTGTCAGCTGCGCAATTATCAAATCGCACTGGACTCCGTGGCTTCCCAAAAAGAGGTCGCGCAGGACTTTGCCAACCGTCTGCGTAAGAATCTGAAAACCCTAGAGAAATGGGCCAACAAAGAGGGCATCGATTGCTATCGCATCTACGATGCCGACTTGCCGGAATACAACGCTGCCATCGACCGCTATCAGGACTATCTGGTGGTGCAGGAATATGCCGCGCCCAAGGACATCCCCGCCCAGAAGACCCGTCAGCGTCTGCTCGACATGGTGCAGGCCGCCATCAAGGTGACCGGCATGGACGGCGAGAAGGTGATCCTGAAGGTGCGTGAGCGTCAGGAAGGCAAACAGCAGTATCAGAAGCTCTCCGAAGAGCAGCACCGGATGGAAGTGCAGGAGTACGGTGCCCGTCTGTGGGTCAACCTCTACGACTATCTCGATACCGGCCTGTTCCTCGACCATCGTCAGACTCGCCGCATGCTGGGTCAGATGGCCAAGGGCAAGCGCTTCCTGAACCTGTTTGCCTATACCGGCAGTGCCACCGTGCACGCAGGTCTTGGCGGTGCCAGCGATACCACCACAGTCGACATGTCTCACACCTACCTGAACTGGGCGCAGGACAACATGCGTCTCAACTCGCTGGTGGGCCGTCAGCACAAGTTTGTCCAGGCAGATTGCCTGAAGTGGTTGTCTGAAGCCGATGAGCAGTACGACCTCATCTTCATCGATCCGCCCACCTTCTCCAACTCCAAGCGGATGGACGAGAGCTTCGACGTACAGCGCGATCACCTGTTGCTGATGCAGCACCTGAAGCGCCTGCTGGCGGCGGACGGCACTCTGGTCTTCTCCAACAACAAGCGTCACTTCAAGATGGATCTGGCCGGTCTAGAGGCCACTGGTCTCAAGGCCCAGAACATCACCCAGAAGACGCGACCGAAGGATTTCGAACGTAACCAGCACATCCACAACTGCTGGATCATCACTCATGCGCCGGAGCAAGGCGAGGCGTGATGCTGACCCTGTTTCATACCGACGGTTGCCACCTGTGTGAGCAGGCCTGGGCGCTGGTGGAGGAGGCAGGCCTTGCCGCTACCACCTGCCAGTGCGACATCATGGATGATGAGCAGTGGCTTGCCGCCTATCGGGTGCGCATTCCGGTGCTGCGTGACGAGGCAGGCCGCGAGCTTGGCTGGCCCTTCACGCTGGTCGAGCTCAAAAGCTGGGCCGCCCGTCAGGGGTGAGAGTGATTTGACGATAAAACGGGGGCAGACCCAGTCTGCTGCCCGTTTTTTTCATATGAAATAAGGAACACACATGGCTCTTTTAACATTGCACGGCGCATGTCTGTCGTTCAGTGATTTCCCGCTGCTCGACAATGCCGAATTGACCATCGAGCGGGGCGAGCGCCTCTGTCTGGTTGGTCGCAACGGAGCGGGCAAGTCCACTCTGATGAAGGTCATTGCCAGCGAATTGCCGCTGGACGACGGACGTCTGGTGCTGCAGCAAGATTTGAAAGTGACCCGCCTTGAGCAGGATCCGCCAGCTTCCAGCGAGCTGACGGTATTTGACTATGCCGCCGAAGGGCTGGCCGGGGTAGGGGAGCTGCTCAAGCAATACCATCACATCTCCATGGAGCTGGCGAGCGATCCGTCAGACGCCAACATTCGCAAGATGAGCGAGTTGCAAGAGCAGCTCGATTATCAGAACGGCTGGCAGTTCGAGACCCGCATCAGTCAAGTGTTGACCCTGCTGGGGCTGGATCCCGATGTGACCCTCGATAGTCTCTCTGGCGGTTGGCTGCGCAAGGTGGCGCTGGCCCGTGCGCTGGCCTGTGATCCCGACTTGTTGCTGCTCGATGAGCCGACCAACCACCTGGATATCGAAGCCATCAACTGGCTGGAAGATTTCCTCAAGGATTTTCGCGGCGCTATCGTGTTTATCTCCCACGACCGTGAGTTCATCCACAAGCTGGCGACCCGAATCATCGATCTTGATCGCGGCGTCATCACCTCCTGGCCTGGCAACTACGACGAGTACCTGCAGGGAAAAGAGGAGTGGCTGCGGGTTGAAGAGCTGAAGAATGCCGAGTTCGACCGCAAACTGGCCCAGGAAGAGGTATGGGTTCGTCAGGGTATCAAGGCTCGCCGTACCCGTAACGAAGGCCGGGTGCGCGCACTTGAGGCGATGCGGATGGAGCGCTCCCAGCGTCGCGAGTTGCAGGGCAAGGCCAAGCTGCAACTGGACGAGGTCAATCGCTCCGGCAAGCTGGTGTTCGAGACCGAAGGGCTGGGGCTGGATTTTGGCGATCGCACCTTGTTCAAGGGGCTCGATCTGCAAGTGCTGCGTGGCGACAAGATTGCGCTGGTCGGCCCCAATGGCTGCGGCAAATCGACCCTGATCAAGCTGTTGCTGGGTCAGCTTGAGCCAACCCGTGGCACCGTCAAGGGGGGCACCAATCTGGAGGTGGCCTACTTCGATCAGTACCGCGAGCAGCTCGATCCCGAGCAGACGGTGGTGGACAACGTCGGGGAGGGCAAGCAGGAGGTGATGGTGCGTGGTCGCTCCCGTCATATCCTCGGTTACCTGCAGGACTTCCTGTTCGAGCCCAAGCGGGCCCGTACGCCGGTCAAGGCGCTCTCCGGTGGCGAGAAGAACCGGCTGCTGCTGGCCAAGCTGTTCCTCAAGCCGAGCAACCTGCTGATCCTCGATGAACCGACCAACGACCTCGACGTCGAGACTCTGGAGCTGCTGGAAGAGCTGCTTTCCGACTACCCCGGCACCCTGCTGCTGGTCAGTCACGATCGTCGCTTCATCGACAACACAGTGACCGGCTGCTGGCTGTTTGAAGGGGATGGCCGCATCAGCGATTACGTGGGTGGTTACGCCGACATGATGGCGACCCGCGAACAGCAGAACGCTCAACAACAGGCTAAGAGTGCACCGGTCAAGGCGCCCGAGCCGGTCGTAGCCACCGCGCCAGAAGCGCCGAAGAAAAGCAAGAAGCTCTCCTACAAGCTGCAGCTTGAACTGGAAGGGTTGCCTGCTCGTCTTGAGCAGCTGGAAGCCGAGCTGGATGCGCTGCAAAGCGAGATCAACCAGCCTGGGTTCTTCTCGCTGCCGGCAGATAAAACCCAGCCGAAACTCGATGCGCTCAATGCCGCTGAAGCCGCGCTGGAGCAGGCATTTGCTCGCTGGGAAGAGCTGGAAGGACTCAAAAATAAGGAGTAAGTTCCCTGTAATTAAAACTTAATCCAGTTCAGTGCCTTGTGTCACATAGCCCGGTTAGGGTGGAAGTTTTTGTTTGACCGAGTGCGCTCGCAGGAGTAAAGATGAAAGCGACCGATGCAGAATTGGTCGCTTTTTTTGTTCCACGAAGAGGGTCGTAGATGATGAAGAGACAGAAGCGGGACCGTCTGGAAAGAGCTCGTGCTCGTGGTTATCAGGCTGGCGTGGTCGGCAAACAGAAAGAAGCGTGTCCGTATCAATGCCTGGATGCCCGAGGGCATTGGCTTGGTGGTTGGCGTGACGCCATGGAAGGGCGGGGCTCAGGCCTCTTCATGAAGTAGCAGGTACTTCATCACTCATTACAAAAGGAAAGGGGCCGTTGTGGCCCCTTTGCGTTAATGTTGTTTTACCACCAATCAGAGAGATCAGAATGCGGTGGTATCTTTGAACAGGCCCACTTTCAGGTCGGTGGCGCTGTAGATCGGACGACCGTCGACTTCGACCACACCATCAGCAATCCCCATCACCAGCTTGCGGTTGATGACGCGCTTGAAGGTGATCTTGTAGGTCACTTTCTTGGCAGTCGGCAGGATCTGGCCGGTGAATTTCACTTCACCTACGCCCAGAGCACGACCCTTGCCGGGGCCACCTTTCCAGCCAAGGAAGAAGCCAACCAGCTGCCACATGGCGTCCAGACCGAGACAGCCAGGCATCACAGGATCACCCGGGAAGTGGCAATCGAAGAACCAGAGATCCGGAGTAATGTCGAGCTCAGCCAGGATCTCGCCCTTGCCGTGTTCGCCGCCGTTGTCATTGATCTTGACGATGCGGTCCATCATCAACATGTTGGGGGCAGGCAGCTGACTGTTACCCTCACCAAACAGTTCGCCACGGCTGCAAGCCAGCAGCTCTTCACGGGTAAAAGAGTTCTTGCCCTGTTCGCACAGGGAAAGGCGGGCTTCCATGGTGGTATTGTCTACGGTCACGCGGTATTTCCTTCAAATGGGTCAAATCCGGGCCAATTTAGCTTACAGTTGTTCGCTAAACAACTCCGATCACTTCATCAGCGGCCAAACAGGCGCCCCAGCAGGGATTGCAGCAGTCCGACTTTGGCAGTGGAGCCGTTCAACTCGTCCAACCGCTCCTGAATACGGCCAAACAGGGTATCGGGTATATCAGGCTCACCGGCGACACAGCCAGTCAGCAACTCGATGGCCTCTTCCACATGATCCACCGGGTGGATGTGGAACTGGCCCGCTTCAACCGCTGCAATCACCTCGTCAGAGAGGTTCAGCTGCTGGATGTTGGTGCCCGGCAAAATGATCCCTTGCTTGCCAGTGATGCCGTGGATTTTGCACACCCGGAAGAAGCCTTCAATCTTCTCGTTGACGCCACCAACGGCCTGCACATTGCCAAACTGATCGACCGCACCGGTCACGGCGAAGTGCTGATAGATAGGCTGGCGGGCGAGGGCAGAGAGTAGGGCACACAAGCCGGTCAGGGAGGCACTGTCGCCATCAATTTCGTGGTAAGACTGCTCGAACACCAGATTGGCCGACAGGGGGGAGGGGTTCTCTGCACCAAATTTGTTGGAGAGATAGCCGTGGATAATCATCATCGCCTTGGCGTGGATATGACCGGCCAGCTCCGCTTTGCGCTCGATATCCGCCACATCGCCATCACCAAGGTGTACGGTAGCAGTGAGGCGCACCGGTTCACCGAAGTCATAGGGGTGACCGGAGACCTGAATGACAGACAGGCCGTTGATCTGGCCAATCTCTTCGCCATCGGTTTGCAGCAGGATCTGGCCGTCGATAACCCCCTGATCGGACTGCTCAACCAGATAGTTGAGGCGGTAATCCTGCTCTTCCAGTGCGCCGCGAATATGCTCGTCGGTGACCACATCAGATTCCAGCTCCCGGGCCAGACTGTCAGCCATCCGCATGATGGCGGAGAGTTGCACTTCGGAGAGCGACAGCCACTCCTGATGGTCACAGAGGCGGCTGGCATGACGACAAATGGCGGCGAGGGCGGCTGGCGTGAAGTCCAGCAGGCTCCAGCGCTGGCGCAGCCAGGCCAGGTACTGCAGAAATTCCTGCAGATCCTCTTCAATATTCACCTCTGACACCAGATCCGCGCGCAGGAAGATGCGCTCGGACATATCCCGATCCAGCATCTGGAACTCGGCCACGTCGAGTCGGTCACCCACCAGGATCAGCTTGAGCTTGATGGGGGTCGCTTCAGGCGCGAAGAAGGGGGTCAGGGTTTTCCCTTCCTGATAGGCGTTCCAGTCCAGCTCGCCTTTTTGCATGGCATTTTTCAGTTTGAACCAGAGGTGCGGCTGATCCAGCAGCTCGTCCAGTTGCAAAATGAGGTAGCCGCCGTTGGCTTCGCGCAGCAAGCCAGGCTCCAGCAGGTGCTGGTTAGCATACACAGAGCCTTGCTCGGTCTGGTAGTTGATGGAGCCAAACAGGGTATCCCAGTTGAGATCACGGCCATAAATTACCGGCGCTTCCTGCGCTTCGTGGTGGATCAGCAAGTTGATCAGAATGGGGTGCTGGAATTCCAGACCCAATGCCACGTGAGCCGCCAGATCGGAGAGGAAATCATCGATTTTCGGATCATTGTTCTGCTTGCGCATGATGCGGGTCACGATGCGTTCGGCATCGAGATGGTGGCTCAACAGCTTGAGCAGCTCGCCAACCATTTCGCAAAACTCAACGCCGGTGCCTGGTTGCAGGCGCAGCCAGATAGGCTTGTAGGGGTTGTTCAGATTCTCGGTGTAGCAGAGATCAAACAGGTCACCATCCTTGCCATTGGAGTCGGCAATCAACGTTTGGCAAACGCCTTCGTAATCTGCGCCGGGGAACCCGTTGAGCAGCATGACCGGACAGTCACCATCAAAGCTGGCAAGACGTTTGATGCCGGAAATGGCTCTGGGTTGCAGCGCAGCAAAGGGGATAGGTTCAAGCTCGCTAAGCTTGGGGAACTGTTCAATCGCAAAAGCGGGTTTTAATTGTTCTGATGTTAATTCAGCCACTTAAGACATCCGGTCGAAGATAGGATCAATTGTTGCCATTATACACAGTTCAATAAGTGGTGACAGGAAACAAGACAATTGATTTAACATAATATACATTATGCGCAGTAATGCTTAGGGGCATGACAAAGGGGCCGGAGGCCCCTATATACGAAGTCACAGCAGATTTTGATGATCTATACTGCCACGAGCATTTCCGATGGGAATGAAGACATCAAAGGTTCTCGGCTTTTCTTATCGTGCCAGATGCAAAACACCAAGGTCACACCGGTAAGGCTTTGGCTATTCTGCACTGTCATCGACGGCCCGCCACTACGAAGCCTTACTGCTGCACCAGGCTCAAAACGAGTATGCAAATAGCCATATTGCTCCTGATTTTCTTGCAACTTCAGAATGCGGCTTGGGAAAGTCCATTCTATAGGTTCGCCGCCCATGTCGGTGTTGAACCAGACACAGCAAGCGTCAATCCCTTTGTCATCTTCATCTTCGGCAGGTTTAACGGTCATGGGGTAACTACCGCCCGACAGTGTAACGACTTGCCCAGGATAGAAGTATTGGTATTTTTGCATCATCATTCCTTGTTATGCCAAAAACTATGTTTATAGGTAAGCGAGAGCTGCTTTATAGACGATATTCAGATCTCGAGTAATATTCAGGGTCATATTGTCGGTTGATTTAAATCCATCTAGAAAACCAGCCGGTCTTCTTGCCGATTCTTCAAAGCGTTGATGCCATGAGTGGTCATCAGTCACGATGACCGGATCACTACAATCAGGAAACTGGTCTGCAGTGATATCGATAATGTATCCACTGACCTCTAACCAAGCATGGGATTGCTGGTTATCAGCTGAGCCGCTGACGTAATCGATGTCATTGATTCCTTGTTTATAAAGGTATTCGGCGAGAATATCGCTGATATCCCCACACGTCCCAGCCGGAAATTGTCTGAAGTTCGCTGGCATAGAACCCCAGTCTCAACGTTCCAAAGCCAGACGAAAGTCGCTAGCGTGCTTCCTAAGCTCAAAAATGTTCATAAATCCCTCGTCAGGGACAAGACGCCGATAAATAGGGTTATCGGCATCATTGTGAGAGATAACAAGGCTTGTTAAAAGCAGTAGCCCGCAGCTTTTCCTTAGCTAAAAGGTTCGGAAATCGATCTGGATCGAGGCTACACACAGACCTCCAGCAATCTTACTGCCCAAAGCAGAAGGACAATATCTGGTTGATTCCCCCTGCAGATGCTCTTGCAGCGATAACAGAATAACACATCAACCGCCCTGCCCCACATCACCGAAATGTCCCATTTTGAGACAAGAGTCCACTATTAAATCAAGACGTTGTGCGGAATCCCCCTCACTTATTGAACATTATGTTTGATTTTCACAGTTATAACCCTCGTTATTACAATGAATATTCTTAGAAATATCTGCCCCCCTACTTGAAATGTCTCTCTCTGGAGATATTGATACTCCTTCTTGTAAAACAGCCATAAAATGCCGACTATCGCGATAGATTCCCCTCCCCTTAATCGTCACGGCTTATTGTTGTGGCTGGTATGATTGCGGCTTGAAGAGTATTTTGCATTTCTTTTTGGAAGTTTGGTCAATTCATATTCAAGGCACGTTTGGCGATGGCCAATGTGGGTGGCTGGCAGGTCAAGTAGAGGTTGCTGTTGAATTGCTGCAATATGCGTTTGAGCTCGTTCATATCATCGGGATGGAGGGTTAAGGACCAGAGTGCTCTGGGCTGGCCGTGATAGAGGCCATTGGTATAGATAATGGTGCAATCTTCAATACGCAACTCTTTGCAGTGGGCCTGAAGAGATAAAGGTGAACTGGGCCATGAGCGACCCTTTGCCAACGATCCTGAAGGTGTTTTCCACCACTGCCACTTGCATACCTGCTCCTTGGTACCTCATTAATATTGACATCAATATCACCAATGATGACTGGATATGCAAGTGTGATAACAAGGCGCTGTTCAACCGAATATGATTGCTTCCGGCATCGGGTGTTCTCGTTGTTTCAGCAAGCAATTTCGTTTTTTGCTTCTCTGCTACGGGATAAATATGTATCCCGCAGATGGCAAGGTGCCTGTTCTGAATCATCCATGTGTGCCAAAAATATTTCCTGAACCGATTGTCATCCAGAGAAGTACAACATTGCCGAGCCAACTTCTATGACACCCCAAACAAGCCATTGTGTTTTCTAAGAGCAGTCAATACAAATCAAGGGTTAATGTCACGTTGTTCGTTAGCTTTTGTGAACGTTATCTCTCATTTGTTGCTTCAGTCGGTCTAGCGGCTTTTGCTGGGCGCTCTCATGTCGTTCACTGTTGCTGGTGTGCAGGTATTTCGAAGTGGTGTCGATGCTGTCATGTCCTGCATCGGCCTGTACGTGGGAGAGCGGCCGCCCGTGCAGATTGATGTCATGGGTGATCCCGGTATGGCGGATCGCATGGGGAGATAGTTGCCGCATTTCGGCTGCATCCTGGGCAAATCCATCCTGCTCTGCCAATTCTGCCCCTTTACCGATGATCACCATGATCAAATCCCGTAGCTGGCGAATGCCGAGGTTGGCGTTGATCTCCCCCTGCTCGCGACCGTGGGCTGCCGCTTTATGGCGAACGAACAGTGGCGTCTGTTCATCCGGTGTCGGCAAGGGAGAGAGACCGAGGAAGCGGCGGTAGCGTTCAAGTGCCGCCAACAGTGCTTGGGATACCGCTACGGTACGCCGTTTGCCCCCTTTGCTTTGCGGAATAAAGTAGCCCCAGACGCCGGTTTTGCGATCCCGCCTGAACTGCCCCATCACAGGGGTAAAGCCCGGCCGGGCTGCAACCTCAGAGATCCGCAGATAGCAGGCGTACATCAGAATGGTGAGAAAACGGCTGCGCTCGTGTTGCTCCGGATGGTCGTTGGCAAGGGTATCGGCGGCCTGCATCACGTATGACCACTGCAATTCGCTGAAGGCCTGCACCTGATCATCGGCCTCCTGCTGTTGCGGCCGTTTGACCCGCTGCAGCAGCAGAGCGGGATTCCTGTCCATGTACTCCTCCTGGATCAGGAACTGGAAGAAGGCCGACAGGATGGCGAGCTTGGTCTTCATCGCCTGCTCGCTAAGACGATAGGGCAAGGTGCGGCCCAGCTCCCGCTTGCCGAGGAACGGTCGCCATTGCGGATTGGGCAAGCGCTCTCCCCACTCCTTGTCGAGGACAAATTGCGCCACGTTGCGATAGGCGATCAACTCGTCAGGGGGGGACTGACAATAGTCGAGATAGCGGATCATGATGCGGCGAGTGAGATCTTTCGGGCTGATGGCCGCCTCTCGAAAGCACCAGTGCAAAAAAGTGGTCAGTTCGCTGCGATAGGTTTTGTAGTTGTTTTCGCTGTTGCGCTGCTCCAGCAGCCAATCGACCGCCAGTTCGTAAACCAGCCCTGCATCGGGAACATCGTTGAGGCTGAGGTTGGCAAGGTACTGATTGACCTGTGGGTTACCGGCCTCCAGATAGATAAGGCTGTCAAACAGCGGCATGGCTGGCGGCAAGGATAATGGTTGTTGAATCATGGTGTTGCTTGTTGCTTGTTGCTTGTTGATGCTGAGATGAGTCGATATGAGACTGTGAGCCGAGTTGCTAGAAAAGGGCTCGTGATACATGAATGCGGCTTCTATTGGGATTGGTACTACCTCTTGTTGTTGCTGATTAAGGTCACCAGGAGCGATCTGGATAACGTTTTCTCCACTGTTTGCTCATGATTTCCTCATAGATCTGGCTGATGTCGCTCAGTGGTGCACGCTATTTAGTTATGCATTAGATATGCACCGTTGTTAGAAAATTCTCGGGGGAAATAGCCGTAAAATTAGTTTTAAATGCAAATAAAGTGAATGCCGCGAGCTGTTTATCCCGAGAAATAGCAGGTCTGTGCAATCAGGCCACCTGCTTGAGTGGCTTCTCCTTGCGCTTGGCTGCTGGGGCATCTTCCTCTTTCGTGCCCGCCTGAACCTTGCCGCCGCGCAGCAGGGTTTGCAGCACATCGCGCTGTTCTGCCAAGTAGAATGCCAGACTCTCTTGCTGCTCTGGTGCCAGCTCGATCGGGGCGCCAGCCAACAGGGTCATCAACTCATCGGCTGTATCCAGCAGCTTGTCATAGGCATCGGCCTCTTTTTTGCTGGCAAAGGTCATCTTTTCCACTCCCCCACGAACAACCACATATTTGATCTCGACAGCCATGATGGCCTCCTCTTGGTGATGATGGATAGAGTATATGTATGGATATACAGTATTGCAAATAACCTCATCGGAAAAGAGTTCGCCGGGGGTTAGCGACAAAAGCCGCGCTGGATCAAGCTGTCTCAAAGTGCCATTTGACTTCCACGCCTGACTGGTCGGATCATGGCCTTATGACGATCGTACGACACCTGTTTATCCTGCTGATGGTAGAGGTGCTGCTCCTCGGGAGTATCGCCCACTTGGTCGTGGGACTTTCTTGGTTGCTGACCCTGCTGTTTGTCGTGTTTGCCCTGCTTGGGTTGCGCTGTTTGGTGGTGCTCGGCAGCTGGCTGTTTACCCGCTTCTACCCCTCCCCGGCTATCGGCCCCGGGCGCCGGGTGAAGATGATGGCGCAGGAGATGCTGGCCTACCTCTACACCTTCACCTTGCTGTTGCCATTCGAGCCTTTGCTGATGGCACCCGATCGGCTGCGTCCATGCCAGCGTCCCGTATTGCTGGTACATGGTTACGGTTGCAGCCGCGGGATCTGGCGCACCCAGCGCACCCGGCTAGAGACCGCAGGCCATGTGGTCGCCACCATTACATTGATGCCACCATTTGGTCATATCGATGAGATGGTGCCGCTACTGGCCAAGCGAATTGACGATGTGCTCGCGCAAACCGGGGCTGACAAGCTGGTGCTGGTCGGTCACAGCATGGGTGGGCTGGTCTGCCGCGACTATCTGGCTATCCATGGTGGTGACAAGGTCGTGCGTCTGATCACCCTGGCTACGCCTCATCAGGGGAGTCAGCTTGCCGCCCTTGGGCTTGGGGCCAATGCCCGTGAGATGGAGCCCGGTTCCGGCTGGTTGCAGCGTTTCGCCTCGGTTCCTCTCTGCGTACCCGGCATCTCGGTGCGCACCAGTCACGACAATGTGGTGATGCCGCAGGAGCGGCAACGATTGGCGGGAATGGAAGATATCGAGTTGCCTGCCATTGGCCATCTCTCTCTGCTCTACTCCCGTCGCACGACTGATCTGCTGCTTGATCTGTTGTCCCGAGTCTGACCCTCCTTATTCGTCCTTCAACTGTTATTCCAAATAAAACAGGGGCCTGATTGCTCAGGCCCCTGTTGATCTCTTTATCCCATCATCCGGTTAGAAGTGTATCCCCTTGATCAGGGTCGAGACGGCAACCTGATCGGCGGTGGCTTTGGATTTGTCGCCATCCTTGGGATCGGCAAAGGTGCGGAAGCTGGTGTTCATGATCACCTGGGCGACACGTGGTGCCAGGGCATGCACCACCTGACCAAACACCCCGAGGCGAGTGGCCAGTCGCACATGCTTGTTGATGATGGTATCGCACACCAGATCGGCCGCCTCTTCCGGCGTCATCATAGGTACCTGCTCATAGACCTTGGTCGGCGCTACCATCGGCGTTTTCACCAGCGGCATATTGATGATGGAGAAGCTGACCCCCTTATCGGCAAACTCGGAGGCGGCGGTACGCACCCAGGCATCGAGGGCCGACTTGGAGGCAACATAGGCGGAGAAGCGCGGCGCATTGGTCAACACCCCGATGGAGGAGATGTTGATGATGTGCCCTTTTTTCTTCTCAATCATGGTGGGCAGCACCCCCATGATCACCTTGAGTGCGCCGAAGTAGTTGAGCTGCATGGTGCGCTCCAGATCGTGGAAGCGATCGAAGGAATCCTCGATGGAGCGGCGGATGGAGCGGCCGGCATTGTTGACCAGAATATCGACGCCGCCGTGATCGGCCACGATGCGAGCGGTGATCTCCTCGGCCTGCGCCAGATTGGAGAGATCCCCCTGATAGATCTCGATGGTCAGCCCCAGCTCGGCAAACTCGGCTTTAGTCTCGGCAATCTTCTGCTCGTCGCGGGCGATGGTAACGACGTTGGCCCCCGCACCCGCCAGCTTGCGCGCGGTTGCACGGCCGATACCAGAGGTTGCCCCGGTCACCAGCACTACCTTGCCCTCTACCCGACCACGCAGGGAGCGATCGATAAAGAGCTCGGGGTCAAGGTGGCGCTCCCAGTAATCCCACAGCCGCCAGGCGTAGCTGTGCAGTGGTGGCACTTCGATACCGGTCCCTTTCAGTACTCGCTGGGTTTCGCGACTGTCGAAACGGGTGGGATAACTGATAAGGCGGAACACATCCTTGGGCAGACCCAGATCGGCGATGGCGGCATCGCGGATGCGGCGCACCGGCGCCATGGTCATCAGCATGGCGGTCAGGTGGCGGGGAATGAAATTAAAGAGAGAGGCATTGATGCGGATCGCAGGCTCCGGCGCATGGGCGGCGCGGGAGAAGGTGCTCAGCATGTCGCCGACCCGCATCGGGTTGGGGTCGGTCAGGTGGAAGGTCTTGTTCTCCTCGCCCTCTTGATGGGCGATATGCACCATGGCATCGACCACGAAGTTGACCGGCACGATATTGATGCGCCCGCCCTCAACCCCGATGGCTGGCATCCAGGGCGGCAGCAGACGGCGCAGCTTCTGAATGGTCTTGAAGAAGTAGTAAGGGCCGTCGATCTTGTCCATCTCGCCGGTATTGGAGTCACCGACAACGATCCCCGGTCGATAGACTCGCCACGGAGCTGTGCACTCGTTTCGCACAATCCCTTCCGCTTCGTGCTTGGTCTGGAAGTAAGGCATGTCGAGGTGTTCGGCCTCATCGAACATGTCCTCGCGAAACAGACCGTCAAACAGGCCCGCTGCAGCGATGGAGCTGCAGTGGTGGAACTGCCCCGCCCCCAGCCGCTCGGCAAGTTGAACAGCCTGACGGGTCCCTTCGGTGTTGACCTGCTGCTGGATCCCCGCCTTGGCGTTGAGATCATAGATGGCAGCCAGATGGAAGAAGTGGTCGATCTTGCCGATCAACTGCTCCTGCATCTCGACCGATACCCCCAGCAGCGGTTGTGTCATGTCGCCAAAAACCGGGACTGCGCGCGATTCATCCACATTCCAGAATGAGAACAGCTCTGGCAATTTCTCCTGATGAGAGGCGCGCATCAGAAAATAGACGGTACAGTCGGGATGCTGTTGGAATAACTTTTTGATCAATCGACGCCCGATAAAACCACTACCGCCAGTAATGAAATAGTTCATAAAGAGAATCCTGCTACTGATTAGGGTGTTACTAGGTTGTTAGATATATCACGATTCATATGGGAATCTGCAATTTGATTGTCGGTTCGTGAGCAAACCCTAATTTCGGTGGTGTGCCTGTTCCGTTATTAGGTAGAACCCTCTATTTTTTGTCCCTAGACTGAAGTCGAAAAATCAGTAATGCCACAACCCGATTGCAGTTTCGTTGTCGCCATTACATTTAACAGTCGTTATTCAAGGAGAAGATCATGGCTAAGAAATTGAAAGCGCTGGCAGGGTCAGTGACCGACAACCAACTCACCTCCACCATCAAGGAGTCCACCCAGCAGATCTGGTTGGCGGGTCTGGGTGCCTATGCCAAGGCGCAGGAAGAGGGTGGCAAGATCTTTGAAGCCCTGGTGCAGGAAGGGGAAGCATTGCAGGCCAAAACCCGTCAGAGCGCAGATGAGAAGATTGCCGCTGTGACCGACAAGACCGCCAATACCTGGGGTCGTCTGGAGCAGGTGTTTGAAGATCGCGTGGCCCGCGCTGTGGCCAGCCTCGGCATTCCGACCCGCAAGGATATCGACAAGCTCTCCAAGCGCATGGCCGAGCTGACCGATGTAGTCCAGCAACTGCTGGATGCGCAGGAAGAGGAAGCCCCTGCCGCTGAAGCCAAACCGGCTGCCGCCAAAAAGCCCGCTGCCCGCAAGCCTCCGGTAAAGAAGGCGCCGGTAGCCAAGGCTAAAGAGGCCGTGGTTGAGCAGGCCGCCGATCTCCTCTCCGCCGCTGAAGATGCGGTGAAAGAGGTGAAAGCCAAAGCAGAGAGCGTCCTGCCCTGATCCCTCGCGGTGACGGAAGGTGATTGATACCGGCCCATGCCCTGCGCTGGGCCGGTCTTGTCATGGTGAATGTCATGGATAGAGAGGCGACGCTATGAGTACCATCGCAATTGCCCTTGCTGGCGGCGGGCCGCTCGGCGGCATCTACGAGATCGGTGCCTGCGCAGCCCTCTCTGACAGCATCAACGGCCTGCGCCTTGACCATGCCGATATCTATGTCGGCGTCAGTTCGGGGGCCGTGGTGGCATCGGCGCTGGCCAACGGCATCTCGCCGGCTAAGCTGGTGCGGATCCTGCTCAGCGATGATTCGGGGGAGATGTTTGACCCGGCCACCTTGCTGCGCCCCGCCTTTCGTGAATATGCCGACCGCCTGACCTCGATCCCGCCACTGGCGTGGCAGAGCCTGACCTACTATCTGGCGGCGCCCTGGAAGCGCAGCCTGTTTGAATCGCTGCAGGGGCTCTCCAAGGCCATTCCGACCGGACTGTTCGACAACCGCGGGGTGGATCGCACCCTGACCCAGTTTTTCTCTCGTCCCGGCCGCAGCAACGATTTCCGCCAGTTGCGCAGTCGACTGTTTGTGGTAGCCACCGAACTCGACACCGGTCATCCGGTCGCCTTCGGCAGCTCGGGGCTCGATGATGTGCCCATCTCGGCGGCGGTACAGGCGTCAGCCGCCCTGCCCGGTCTCTTTCCGCCCTCCTTGATCAACGGTCGTTACTATGTGGACGGGGCGCTGATCAAGACTCTGCACGCTTCGGTAGCGCTGGAAGAGGGGGCGGATCTGGTGTTCTGCATCAATCCGCTGGTGCCCTATGATGCGGACATGGCCGCCGGCGCGCCCACCAATCTGGTGGACAGCGGTCTGCCGGTGGTACTGGCCCAGACCTTTCGCGCCATCATCCACTCCCGTATGCATGTGGGGATGGATCGCTACAAACACCAATATCCGGACGCCGACGCCCTGCTGTTTGAGCCCTCTTCTGCCGATGGCGAGATGTTCTTCACCAATGTGTTCAGTTATCGGGATCGCCGCCGTCTCTGCGAGCACGCTTACCAGCATACCCGCCGCGATCTCTGGCAGCGCCGTGACGAGCTGGCGCCGGTGCTGGCCAAGCATGGCCTCGAGCTCAATCTGGCCGCGCTGGCCGATGAAGATCGCACCCTGCTGGCCCCCGGCATTGGCTCGGTTGCCGCCCTCGACAAGTCGCTGGAGCAGCTGCAGCACTGGCTTGCCAAACGCTATCGCCACGGCGTGCGTCGTTCATCACCAAAGGAGTAGCATGGATCGCAAACCCAAACGTCGTACCCGGGAGCGGATCCTGACCACTGCCCTCGCCTGCTTCAATCGACAAGGGGAACCCAGCGTCACCACCTCGGCCATTGCGGCCGAGATGGAGATCAGCCAGGGCAATCTGTACTACCACTTCCACAACAAGGAGGAGATCGTCAACGCCCTGTTCTGCGAATTTGAACAGCAGATGGATCGCCTGCTGGAGGCGGTCAGCACCCCGTCCGATGAGCCAGAAGATATCTGGCTCTTTCTCCACCTGATGTTTGAAGCCATCTGGCAGTACCGTTTCCTCTACTACGATATCGCGACCCTGATGAGTGGTTATCATCAGGTAGAGCACCGCTTTTCCGCCCTGCTGCGCCGCAAGGAGCAGACTGCCATCGCCATTTGCAACCATCTGCAAACGGTCGGGCTGATGGAGGGCACGGCGCAACAGATGCGCACGCTGGCGGCCAATGTGGCGCTGGTGGGCACATTCTGGATCTCTTATCAGCGGGCACTGCACCCCAAGGCGGACGCCGATATTGCCCTCGGCGTCTTTCAGGTGATGCAGCTGGTCGCACCCTATTTGCGGGCCGATGCTCGCGCTCATTTGGGCGCCCTCGCCCACCACTACACCGACAAGGTTTGATTCACATGCTACAGGGAGAACAAGCATGACCACTTCACAACTCGAATTTGTCCCCTTCCCCTACGCGGATGCGGCCTATGACTATGCCGGCCAGAAGCTGGCGGACAACTGGGATCGACTCCATCAGGGGGATGCCGAACCTTGGCCTGAAGATGAACAGGTTCAGGATGCCTGGCGGGCCTATCATGCCGGGGATTTTGCCCAGGCCGTCGCCCTTGGCGAAGCGGCCGGTGAGGCGGGCTTCAATGTGGCGAACAAGGCACTGGTGATCCATGCCAGCTATCTGCTGGAAGACAAATATGCCAAGCGCGCCGCCTTCGAGCGGGCGGCCAGCCATGCCGAGAAGCTGCAAAAGCGTCAACCCAAGAACGCCAACGCCTGGTATTTCCACGCGCTGGCCCTCGGGCGCTACAGCCAGGTGATCTCCATCTCCAAGGCCCTCTCGCAAGGAATTGGCGACAAGATCAAGGCAAGCCTTGAGAAGACTCTGGAGCTGGCGCCAGATCACGCCGAGGCCCATATTGCCTTTGGCGCCTGGCATGCGGAGATCGTCGACAAGTTGGGGGCCATGATCGGCGGCCTCACCTATGGCGCCAAGAAGGAGGAGTCCGAGCGTCACTTCAAGGAGGCGCTGGCGCTGATCCCCGACTCGGCTATCGCCCGCATGGAGTACGCCAACGCTCAGGTGATGCTGCACGGCAAGAGCCGCCTGAAAGCAGCCGAAGCCCTCTATGCCGAAGCGGCTGAGTGCGAACCCATGGATGCCATGGAGCGCCTCGATGTAGAGGCGGCGCGGGAAGAGTTGGAGGATTAACCACCATTCTTGCCACGGATAGATAACAAAACAAGAGGCCAACCCGCGGGTTGGCCTCTTTTATGATGGGGGCTGACCGGTTGGCTACGCCGTTACCGGTCGCTCAAGTGCACACTCAACCGAGCAGCGCATCCAGTCCGTTGGGGTCAAACAGTAGCTCCGGCTCCATCAGAACCAGCAACAGCAGTTGCTCGAACTCCACCGCAAACCGCTCGACCACCCGATCCGGATCCGGTACCAGCTTCTTGTCGGTGATAAGGCCCAGCTGCACCTTGTGATCGTAAGAGAGGATGGAGACGCCGACGCCGATATCCCCCGATTGCGGCACCCAGAACAGCGGCTGACGCAATTTTGCTCCAGCCAGATAGAGGGTCTGCTGCGGGCCGGGCACATTGGTGATCACCGCGCTGGCCTTGGCCGTGAGCAGCTCGACGGCCTGCTGTTGCACCGCATTGGGGGCCATGCCAAGGGCATGTAACAAGTTGAGCACCACCACGGGTTGCAGCGAGGTGCGTAGCGCCTGCATCCGGTCACGCACGGTATAGAGCCGCTGCAACGGGTGTGCAACATCCAGTGGCAAGTCCAGGGCCACCAGCCCGAAGCGGTTGCCAAGTGCCCCCTCATCGTCCGGTGCACGCATATTGACCGGCACCAGGGCGCGGATCTTGACCTTGTTGGCATCATCCCCCTTCTCCTGCAGGTAGTGGCGAAACGCCCCTGCGGTGGCGGCGATCAGCAGATCGTTGACCGAGCAGCCCAGCACCTTGCCCACTGCCTTGATATCCGGCAGATCAATTTGCTCCGACCAGGCCACCCGCTTGGTGCTGGTGGTCTTGCCCCGCAGGCGGCAGGGTGAATCATCACCTAGGGTGGCGATATTGCACAGCTCGCTCGCCACATCCCGCCCGGTCTTGAGGTAATCCACCGCCTTGGTGGGATGGGTGACCACTTCGACATATTTGGACCAGAGGCTACCGGTCAGCTTGAGACCGGCCCGCACCAGACGGCTGCCCTGGTGGCAATCCTCCTCATCCTCGTCATCGCTGTCATCCAGTGGCTCCGGTGACGGTGGTCGCGGCGCCCCTTCCGGGGTGTTATCCATCATGGTCAGCATGGCCCGCACCAGCGAGAAGCCGTCGCCCATGGCGTGGTGAATGCGCACCACCAGCGCTTGCCCACCCAGCGACGTGTCGGTCAGGTGCATATCCCACAGGGGGCGCTGGTGGTTGAGCGGCGTCGAGGCGAGATCGGCCACCAGCTTCTCCAGCTCCAGCTTGCCTGCTTCACCCGGCAGGATCACTCGCTTGAGGTGCTGATCGAGATCGAAATCGGGATCATGGCGCCAGTAGTAGGAGCCCCCCTCCAGCACGGCCCGCTGGTGGAAGCGGGGTTGCACCGAAATGGTGTGGCGCAATCCGGCCCGCAGACGCGCTTCATCAAGCTCTCCTTCAAACATCAGGACACCGATGATCTGCATCAGGTTGTTGGGTCTGTCCATGCGTAACCAGGCGGTATCGACGCAGGAGATAAATTCACTCAGTGGCATGGTTGTTTCCCTACAAAATGAATTTACCGAGGCGGCAAATTGCTCCTGCCCTCATATCCGGATGAAGACTTGATGCAATCAGAATGACATTAATGAGTGCCGACTCGAAATATGAAATAAAGATGAAAGATTACTTAAAAAATAGAATTGAGACCTCGCCGAATAATAAATCTGACAAACTATATGGCTTGCCAACTTATTTCAAACAGCCATCGTTTACAGCTGGTTTATTTAAAACCAGTGCAACGAAGAGTTTCAAACACGTTTGGGGCAAGGTAAGCGATTGTCGACATAATCGAGGATCTCCTGCTCCAGTACGCTGCGTACAGGCAACAGCATCAAACCAAGATGCACTTCCAGTTCCAGGGTATCTTCGTCCAGGGTGAGAGTGCCATGTACCCCTGAGCCGCGAAAACGAAGCTCGGTCTCCTCTTCATCTGCCCATTCGCAATCGAGTTGATAGCTCTCGCTCATGTCCGCAGCGATGGCTTCGGCCGCGATCCGGGCGGCGGCCAATCCCAGCGGATGCTGACGGCTGATCTGGATGGTAGAGAGTGCGCTGCTGCCAGCGAGCGAGTTGAAGAACATGGTCGTTACTCTGGGTCATAAGTTAGTTATTGATATTAAACACATGTTCACAACAAATGAAAGGATGGTTCACATAAATGGGACTCACTTAACAGAGTCGAGAGGGATGCAGGCCATCAGCGGGGCATGGCATTTATTCCCTCCCCCGTGCGCGCTACACTTGTCACGGAACCTTCAGCAAAAGCTGCTTGTTTTTCATTCACTTGTATCTTCGTATCACCCAATTCCCATCAATGGGCCCAAGGCCAGAGAGCTGTAGATGACGCATCAAGAACATGCCCACGACGACGATAGCACCCTGGGTCGGCTATACCGCCAGCTCAAGCGGGTTGCAGCCTTGCGCGAGCAGATGCGTGCCCACCCGGAAGATCAGCAGGATCGGGATCGGCTACGCCAGTGGCAGGCCGACCGGTTGGGGCGAACCCATCGTGATCTGCTGGAGAGTGACCGCTACGGCCCTGCCGCCGAGTTTTTCCTGACCGATCTCTATGGCCCGGGGGATTGTGCCCGCCGCGATGCGGACGTGATGCGGGTGATGCCGACCGCCGAGCGGTTGTTGCCGGAGTCCGGTCTCAAGGTGCTGGCGCAGGCGATCGAGCTAGACGCTCTCTCCGAAGAGCTGGATTACCTGATGGTGGTGGCGCTACGGCGCATTGGTGGCATTGCTCCCATCACACCGGACCATTACACCATCGCCTATCGTGCCGTAGGTGAACAGGCGCGCCGGGAACATCAGATTGCGCTGGTGAGCGAGCTTGGCATGACGCTGGACAGGCTGGCGAGAAAACCACTGCTGGGGGCGACCCTCAAGCTGGTGTCAGGTCCCGCCCATCTGGCGGGGCTTGGCGAGCTCTTCTCCTTTGTCGAGCGTGGTTATCAGGTGTGTCATCAGATGGGGTGTGCCAACGAGTTTCTCGAAACCATCGCCAGTCGCGAGACGGCCATCATGACGGCGCTTTTTAACGGCGACAGCCGTGTGCTGGGGTGAGGCTTATCGAGGGATAAGCCGCCAGAATAACAAAGCGGGCCGATGAGCCCGCTTTTCGTTTATCACTGTTTGCCGATATGTTGGCCAATGCAAGACCGGTCAGATCACCAGCAGATCCATAAAGGCGTGTACCGGGGTGGCGGCAAGACGCGGCCCATCCTGACAGAGGGCCAGAATGTCGCTGACCCGTTTGGCCGGGAAGCGGGTGGCCAGATTGTGTTGGAATTTCTCCACCAGCAGCGGGATCCCCTCCTCCCGACGGCGACGATGGCCGACCGGGTACTCCACCTCCACCTTGGCAGTGTGAGTGCCGTCCTTGAAGAAGATCTGGATGGCGTTGGCAATGGAGCGTTTGTCCGCCTCCAGATATTCGCGGCTGTAGCGTTTATCCTCTTGTACCACCATCTTGCTACGCAGCGCGTCGATGCGGGGATCGGCGGCTACATCGTCCTCGTAATCCTCGGCGATCAGGCGACCGAAGATCAGCGGTACTGCCACCATGTACTGCAGGCAGTGATCCCGATCGGCCGGGTTGTTGAGGGCGCCGACCTTGCTGATGATGCGAATGGCCGACTCATGGGTGGTGAGCTCGATGCGGTCAATCTCGTCGAGCCGCCCCTTCACCTGCCCATGCAGCTTCATGGCGCACTCTACCGCGGTCTGGGCATGGAACTCGGCGGGATAGGAGATCTTGAACAGCACGTTCTCCATCACATAGCTGCCGTATCCCTGATGCAGGGCGAACTGGTTGCCCTTGAATAGCACGTCGTAAAAACCCCATTTGGGCGCGCTCAGTACGCCGGGATAGCCCATCTCGCCGCTCATGGTGATAAGGGCGAGGCGCACTGCGCGGGAGGTGGCATCCCCCGCCGCCCAGCTCTTGCGCGACCCTGCATTGGGGGCATGACGGTAGGTACGCAGGCTCTGGCCATCGACCCAGGCCTGGGAGACCGCATCGATCACCTGATCGCGGGTGCCCCCCAGCATATGAGTCACCACGGCGGTACTGGCGACCTTGACCAGTACCACGTGATCGAGACCGACCCGATTGAAGGAGTTCTCCAGCGCCAGCACCCCCTGAATTTCGTGGGCTTTAACCATGGCCACCAGCACATCGCTCATGGTGAGCGGCGCCTTGCCCTCGGCCACGCGAGTACGGGAGAGCCAGTCGGCAGTGGCGAGAATACCGCCCAGATTGTCGGAGGGATGACCCCACTCGGCGGCCAGCCAGGTGTCGTTGTAATCGAGCCAGCGGATGATGGCACCGATGTCCCAGGCTGCCTTGACGGGGTCGAGGCAGAGCTGGGTACCGGGCACCCGGGCACCATGGGGCACGACAGTACCGGGTACGATGGGGCCAAGGTGCTTGGTACACTCGGGGAAGCGCAGGGCCAGCAGGCCACAGCCGAGCGTATCCATCAGGCAGTAACGGGCGGTGTCGAGAGCCGCCTTGCTGGTAATGGGGTGGTTGCAGACATAATCGGCAATATCGACCAGCACCTGATCGGGGTCTGGTCTGTGGTTGACGTCGACGTTGGCGGACATCGTGACTTCCTTATCGTTGTTGTAGAGAGACAAAGTGACGGGGGGCCGGGCCGACATAATCGGCGCTCGGACGGATGATCCGGTTGTGCTCGCGCTGCTCCATCACGTGGGCGCACCAGCCGGTGACCCGCGAGCAGACGAAGATGGGGGTGAACAGCTTGGTCGGGATCCCCATGTAGTGATAGGCGCTGGCGTGGAAGAAGTCGGCGTTGGGAAAGAGCTCTTTCTCCTCCCACATCACCTTCTCCGCCTCGCAGGAGACGCGATAGAGGCGATCATCACCCACCGCCTCGGCGAGCTTGGCCGACCACTCCTTGATGATGACGTTGCGCGGATCCGAGGTGCGGTAGATGGCGTGGCCAAAGCCCATGATCTTCTCCTTGGCCGCCAGCTTGGCCAGCAGTTCGCGCCTTGCCTGCGTCTCGTCTTGCCAATCTTCGATCATCGCCATGGCTGCCTCGTTGGCCCCGCCATGGAGCGGGCCGCGCAGGGTACCGATGGCGGCGGTGATACAGGAGAACATGTCGGAAAGGGTCGAGGCGCAAACCCGCGCCGCAAAGGTGGAGGCGTTGAACTCATGCTCGGCGTAGAGGATGAGAGAGACATGCATCACCCGCCGCTCCAGCTCGCTCGGTGCCTTCTGGTGCAGCAGCGCCAGAAAGTGGCCACCGATACACTCCTCGTCGCTGTCGAGGGCGATACGAATACCTTCATGGCTGAACTTGTACCAGTAGATCAGAATGCCCGGAAAGGCCGCCAGCAGCCGATCCGCCACTTCATGCTCATGCTCGAAACCATCTTCCGGTTCCAGATCGCCGAGCATGGAACAGCCGGTGCGCAGCACATCCATGGGGTGAGCATCGGCGGGAATGCGCTCCAGCACTTCCAACAGCGGCTGGGGCAAAGTGCGCAGGCGACACAGTTCGCGCTTGTAGGCGTCAAGCTGCTGCTCATCGGGCAACTCCCCCTTGAGCAGCAAATAGGCGACCTCCTCGAACTGGGCGCTGTCGGCCAGCTCCTTGATGTCATAGCCGCGATAGGTAAGACCGGTACCACTCTTGCCTACTGTGCAGATACTGGTCTCCCCCGCACTCTGCCCGCGCAGACCTGCCCCACCCAACGGTTTTTGCTGTCCCATAAGCTGCCTCCTATTCCTTGGCTGTAAACAGACGATCCAGTGTCTGCTCGTAGTGGTGATATCCGAGGAAGTCGTAGAGCGACTCCCGGGTCTGCATGGTCTCCACGACAGCCCTTTGATGGCCATCCTGGCGAATATGTTGATAGACGTTGAGAGCGGCCTGATTGGCGGCTCGGTTGGCACTCAAGGGGTAGAGCACCATGTCGACTCCGTGCGCAGCCAGTTGCTCTTTGTCAAACAGCTCGGTTTTGCCGAACTCGGTCATGTTGGCGAGGATCGACACGTTGGCCGCTTGCTTGAACTGGTCGTACTGGGCCAGCTCGGTCACCGCCTCGGCGAAGATCATGTCGGCCCCGGCGGCCACATAGGCGGCAGTGCGTTCAAGAGCCGACTCCATCCCCTCCACCGCCAATGCATCGGTGCGGGCCATGATGACGAACTCGCTATTCTCGCGGGCATCCACCGCTGCCTTGATGCGATCGCACATCTCCTCAAGCGACACCACCGCCTTGTTGGGACGGTGGCCGCAGCGCTTTTGGGCCACCTGATCTTCCATATGGACGGCGGCAACTCCGGCCCGCTCGAACGCGCGGATGGTGCGGGCGATATTGAATGCCCCGCCCCAGCCGGTATCGATATCGACCAACAGCGGCACACGGGTCGCTGCGGTGATCCGCTCGGCATCGATCAGCACGTCGTTGAGGGAGGTCATACCGAGATCCGGCAAGCCGTAGGAGGCATTGGCTACTCCGGCGCCGGAGAGATAGAGGGCTTGAAAACCGCTGCGCTCGGCCATCAGCGCCATATAGGCATTGATGGTGCCGACGATCTGTAGTGGCTTTTCGTTGGCAAGGGCGGTGCGAAAGCGCAGGCCTGCAGAGGGGGACAAACTGGACATCATGACTCCTTTCACCTGTCTAGTCTGGCTATCTAATATCACGTTTACGTTAACGTCAATTATACTTTCGTAACATTCCGGCCGCAGGCAAGACAGGAAACCGGTTTTAGGGTAAATTTCACCAATTCCTTCAACAGGTTGAATTGTATGATGGAGCCCGGTTCCGTAATTGTCTGTCCGGCGTGCGACTTGCTGATCCAGCGCAAAGCACTGCCGCTGCGTCGTCATGCCCACTGCCCGCGTTGTCACCAGCATCTCTATGGCCGTTATGCCTTTCGTCCCTCCCAGTTGATGGCCCTGACCATCACCGGATTTCTGCTACTGCCCTCTGCATTTTTTGAGCCGTTGATCTATCTGCGGCTGGCTGGGGTCAACACCGATGCCGACCTGCTGCGCGGTATTCTGGTGCTGTTTGGCGAGGGCGAATGGTGGGTGGCCAGCCTGGTGCTCTGGTGCGCCGTGTTGGCGCCGGTGGGATTATTGGCGGGGATCTTTGTGCTGGCTTCGGGTCTGGCCAAACGTTGGCACATTCTTCCCGTCACCTTGAAGCTGGTCGAGGTGTTTCGCCACTGGGCCATGCTGGAGGTCTATATCGTCAGCCTGCTGGTTGCCCTGTTCAAACTGATCGACATCGCCGATGTGCGCCTCGGTGGCGGCTTGCTCAGCCTCGGTATTCTGATGCTGCTCAACATGACCCTGCTGATCCTGTTTGACCCCGCCCCCTACTGGGCGCGGATCCCGTTAAAGGAGCCGGAACATGACCAGCGCCCGTGAGATGGGGCTCTGCCGCTGCCATACCTGTGGTTTGCTGGTGCGCTATCAAGCCGGGGCAGTCTGCCCCCGTTGCAGCAGCAAATTGCAGGTGCGCATCCCCCGTTCCCTCGCCTGGTCGTGGGGCTTGCTGGCGCTCGCCACCTTCATGTTGCTGCCTGCCAATCTGTTGCCCATTACCCATTTCTACAACAAGGGGTTGCTGCAGTCAGATACCATCTTCAGCGGTATCATGATGCTCTATCGCAGCAAAATGAGCGGGATTGCCACCATAGTCCTCACCGCCAGCATACTGGTGCCGGTGGGAAAAATATTGGGGCTGGCCTGGATCTGCTGGCAGTTGCAGCGGGCCAGACCGGTGCGGCGCAAGCGCCAGCTGGTGATGTATCGGGTGATCGATTTTATCGGTCGCTGGTCAATGCTGGACCTGTTCGTGATTTCTCTGATGGTGGCGCTGGTCGATCGGGGGGTGCTGCTGAGTGTCCGCGCAGGCCCGGGGGCCACCGCCTTTGCCGGTGTGGTAGTGCTGACCATGATGTCGGCCCGCATGCTCGATACCCGTTTACTGTGGGACAAGGCGGCCCGTTGATGATTTCTCTGTTTTTGTCTGATGTGCTGTTTAATCCAGCCAATAAGGAGTCACTATGATCGGGGCTGAACCCGTCATCGAAAAGCGTCGCTGGTTATCGCCGGTCTGGCTGTTACCCCTGATAGCCCTGCTGCTGGCAGGTGGCTTTCTCTATCAGCAGGTATTGAGCCGTGGCCAGCTTATCCAGATCAACTTCGCCCAGGGCAACGGCATCTTGCCGGGTAAAACCCAGGTTCGTTATCAGGGGGTGGCCATCGGCGTGGTGCAAGAGCTGGAGCTGGCTGAAGATGGCCGCAAGATTGCGGTGATGGCCAAGATTGACAGCCGTGCCAGACCGCTGATCCGCAAGGGATCCGACTTCTGGCTGGTGAGCCCCAAGGCGTCGCTCACCGAGATCTCCGGCCTCGATACCCTAGTCTCCGGCAACTACATCAACCTGCAACCGGGGCGTGAAAGCAATCCGCTGGAGGAGACCTTCGATGCACTGGAGGGCCCTCCTCCCGGCTATCAGGCTCAGGGGCGCATGCTGCACCTGACTGCCGATTCGCTGGGTTCTGTGGGGATTGGCGCCAAGCTCTATTTCCGCGGCATCGAGGTGGGCAGCGTCATCAATACCCGTCTGGGTCAGGACAATCAGAACGTCATTCTGGATCTGGTGATCGAGCCGCGTTTCGAGCATCTGGTCAAAGCTGATACCCGCTTCTGGAATATCAGTGGTATCAAGGGCTCCTTCAGTCTGGCTGGCGTCAGCGTGGAAGCTGGCAGCCTCACTTCCATTCTGAGCGGCGGCATTGCCTTTGACTCGCCCAAAGATTCACCGGAACCGGAGAAGGGACAGACTTTCGTCCTCTATAAAGGGCTGGCGGAAGCGGCGCGTGGCGAGCGTATCGACATTGCGGCTGGCGATCTTCCGGTCAAGGAGGGGATGCCCATCCTCTATGAGGGGATCGAGATTGGTCGTATCGACCCCATTCGCCTCACCGACAAAGGCCGTGTGGTCACAGCGCTGATCAACCCGGAGCAGGCTTACCGCATTACTGACAAGAGTCAACTGGTGTGGGAGAGCGTCTCCCTCTCCGCGACCGGCGTGCAGCATGCAGATCGCCTGCTCTCCGGCCCGGCCATTCGCCTCGACTATGTAGCGGGCAAACCGGTACAGAAGATGACCCTGACCGATCGCGCCCCCCAGAGCGGTACCAAGGTGACGCTGCAGGCTGACGATCTGGCGGGGCTCAATCAGGATGCACCTGTCTGGTACAAGGGATTGCATGTGGGCCGTATCAGCCAGCTCACCTTGGATGCGCGCGGCAATGCCAGCGTTGAGCTGGTGATGGCGCCGAACTATGGCCATCTGCTCAACCGTGCCCGCTTCTATCGCGCCGCCCCGTTGCAGATCGATGCCGATCTGAGTGGCATCAAAGTAGAAACCAGTCCGGCCAGTGCCTGGTTGGGAGGCGGGATCAAGCTGATACAAGCCAGTAGTGGCGAGCGGATTAACCGTCTCTACCCGAGTCAGGAGTTGGCACTGCTCGGTACCCGTGATGCCAAGCCGCAGCGCTGGTTGCTCAAGGCAGATCAGGCCGATGGCATTGGGATTGGCTCGCCTGTGCTCTATCTGGGGTTGGAAGCGGGCAAGGTCAAACAGCTGCGCGCCGCCAAAGAGGGGATCGAGATCGAACTCGAGATTGATGGGGTCTATGCTCCCCTCCTCGTCCAGCAACCCCAGTTCTGGAAAAAACCGGCCATCGACACCAAGGTGCGGGTCGATGGGGTGCAGGTCAAGGTGGGCAACCTCGGTACCCTGCTGCGCGGCGCCATCGAGTTCGATCGGCTGGCCAATGGCCGCAGCAGTCATCAACTGTTCGATTCCAGGGAGCAAGCCAAGGCCAAGGTGCGCCAGCTGTCACTGGTGGCAGAGAGTAACCCGGGGCTCGGGATTGGCAGCCCGATCCGCTATCGTGGGGTCGATATCGGCAAAATTGAAGAGATCGAGCTGGAGCCGTCTCTGGGTCAGGTGATCTTCAAGGCCGAACTCGATGGCCACTATGCCGAGCGTTTCCTGCAGTCCGGCGCCCGCTTTACTCTGGTGCAGGCCAAGCTGGGGCTGGGCGGTGTCGCTCACCTCGATACCCTGATCAAGGGGGCGTTTGTAGAAGCACAACCCGGTAAAGGCGCTGGCAAAAATCGCTTCCCCTTAAGTCAGGTCGGCCCGGTGGGTCTGGCCCTGACCCTCAAGAGCCCCTCCGTCAATGGCCTGAGCGTCGGCAGCCCGCTGCTGTTTCGCAAGATGGTTGTGGGCAGTGTCACCAAGGTGGCGCTGGCTCGGGATGGTAGCGAGGTGGTGATCGACGTTAACGTGGATCAGGAGTATGCCCATTTGGTGCGGGCCAACTCCCGTTTCTGGAATGTCTCCGGGGTCAAGGCGGATATCGGGCTGACCGGCGGCACCATCGAAGTGGAGACGGTGCAGAGCCTGCTGGCTGGCGGCATTGCTTTCAATACGCCGGAGAGAGAAATGGGTCCAACCGTCAAGGCAGGACACAGCTATCCGCTCTACGGCAAGGCCGAGAAAGAGTGGTTAGAGTGGAGCCCTCGTATCCAGCCCTGATCTCTTCCCTTTGTATCTCATCAAAGCCCGGCACTGTGCCGGGCTTTTTTATATTCCGGTGCTTGTTGATAGGGTTCAGATTCAGAATATTCTTAGCCTTGTGGTAGGATATCGCCCCTCTTTTTCGGTCAACGAGACGGCACAGTGCACGACAACACCTTCCTTCCCGATTACTTTTTACGCCACATTGCGGCCATCATGCCGGCCCATCTCTCGATGGAAGACTTTGTGGCCAGTTGTCGACGTCCGCTGCGCCGCAGCATTCGGGTCAATACCTTGAAGATCGCCGTCTCGGATTTCGTCGCCCTGATGGAGCCACTGGGTTGGCAGCTCGACCCCGTACCTTGGTGTGATACCGGCTTCTGGCTGACCCGCAGCGATGAAACTGTCCCCCTTGGCAACACCGCCGAGCACTTGAGCGGGCTCTTCTACATTCAGGAAGCGAGCTCCATGCTGCCGGTGACGGCACTCTTTGCCAGCGACAAGATCAAAGCGGATGGCATGTTGCTGGATGCGGCGGCGGCCCCCGGCTCCAAGACCACCCAGATAGCCGCCTTGATGAACAATCAGGGAATGCTGGTTGCCAACGAGTTTTCCAGCAGCCGGTTGAAAGTGCTTAGCGCCAATATCCAGCGCTGCGGCGTGACCAATGTGGGGATGACCCATTTTGATGCCAAGGTATTTGGCCAGTGGTTGCCGGAGACCTTCGACGCCATCCTGCTCGATGCCCCCTGCTCCGGCGAAGGGACGGTGCGCAAGGATGAAGATGCGCTGCGCAACTGGAGCATCGAGAGCATCGACGAGATTGCAGCGGTGCAACAAGGGTTGCTGGAGAGCGCCTTCCATGCCTTGAAACCGGGCGGTGTGCTGGTCTACTCCACCTGTACCTTGAGTGAGCAGGAGAATCAGGCGGTCTGCCAATCCCTGCTGGACAAGTTTGGCGATGCCTTGAGTTTTGATTCGTTGGCAGACCTGTTCCCCCATGCAGAGCAGGCCTGTACATCCGAGGGATACCTGCACGTTTGGCCCCAGATCTTCGACAGTGAGGGCTTTTTCGTCGCCAGATTGCGCAAGCATCACTCGGTGCCCAACACCATGTTCAAGCCGGGCAAGCTAGGTAAATTCCCCTTTGCGCCGCTTCTTGCCAAAGAGGCGGAACCCATGTTGCGCGAGATTGAAGCCAACTTCGGGGTGGCACCGCAGGGTCAGCTGTTTGGCCGCAATGACGAGATCTGGCTCTTCCCCCAGCGGTTTGATCAGGTGCAGGGCAAGTTGCGCTTCGATCGCATCGGCATCAAGTTGGCCGAGACCTTTAAAAAAGGCTATCGCCTCACTCATGAGTGGGCACTGGCCTATGGCGATACAGCGAGCAAGGGCGTGGTTGAGCTTGATAGCGCCAATGCGCGGGAATTCATGATGGGGCGGGACGTCTGGCCAGAACAGGATGCGGGCACTGGCGAGGTGATCGTCCGCTATCAGGGACATACCCTGGGGATGGGGAAATGGGTGGGTAGTCGGGTCAAGAATGCCCTCCCCCGCGAGTTGGTGCGTGACAACAATCTGTTCAATGCGTAGGGCCGTTCGGTGCATAAGCACTTGAACGAGTCTGAAATACCCACACTCTGGTTGAACTTTTCTTCGGATCTTGAAAAGCCTTGAGCCTTGTCTAAGCTTAAGGCAATCCGAACACCAGTTAGCGCACGGCTCTGCAAGGAGCCAATTCCCCTATGCCAGGTACAAGGAATTCGTACCTGGCTTTTTTTATCTCTTCACGTATCGCTGTTACTTCACTCTTGTGTCTATTCAACGGTCTCTTCGACCTGTGTGGCGACTCTGTTTTCAAACGGAGGTTCTCTACCCAGCTCATGTTGGTAGAGCAGATCGATCGCCTGCTCGATGAGTGATGCCTGACTGTCTTCGAGATGAAGACCCAGTGCGGCCAATCGTTCGGCGTGGCGATTGCTGATCCAGCATTGCAGCCGGGTATGGGTCTCCTGCTTGCGTTTTACATGTTGGCGCTGCCGCTCGGCATTGTTTTGGGGCCCCGCTTCTTGCTCTTCACGCACTGTCATTTCTTGGCTCATATGTCCTTGCGATATTACGTTTCCGAGTTTGTTATCTCTCATCACATGCCATTATCCATTGGAAGATGCCCCTTCCACCTTGGGCTGCTGGCTACACGGCAAATATATCATCAGATCAACAAGATATCATTTAACATAAAAAATGCAGTAGCGCAGTTGTGTCAAAGCAAGCCATCAAGGGCATGATCGGAGAATTTATGGGCGTCATCGAAGTACTCCTGCAGGGTTCGCATATCCTTGTGGCGCGTTACCTCGATGATCTTGTTCATTGGCTTGCCGGCAGTCACCGCCGAGGTGATAAATCCGCGCCGCAGGCTATGGCCACTGACGTAGAGATCGTCGATGGTTTGACCGGTTCGCCGCTTGATCATCAGATTGATGCCCTGGGGGCCGAGTGGTTCAGCCATCAGTTGACCCCAGCGGTTCATGCGCCGAAACAGCGGCCCCTCGCTGATCCGGCTTTTGTGTAGCCACTTTTGCAGTGCCGAGACGGGACAGTAGTGCTTGCCCGGGATCAGGGCGATCTCGGTTTCATGCAGCTGATGTTTGCTCGGTTTGAGGCGAAGGCGGATCCCCTGCCCCATAAAATCGAGATCGCTCACCTCAATTCGGGCCGCTTCCGAACGGCGCAAGGCGCCACTGAACATCAGCAGTATCAGGGTGTGATCACGTAAACCCGCGAGGTCATTGGTGTCGATGCCATCCAGCACCTGGGTCAATGGTTGCAGCGTCAGGGCGCCGGTTTTGCGTTTACGGTTATCCCCCAACCTGACAATACCGCGCATCATCTCCTTGATTTCGGGATGTTCGGTGGGCATGGGGTGAATGCCTTTCTGCTTGAAGGCATAACGGATCCCCGCCAGCCGTCTCACCAGGGTTGCTGGTTTTCGAGGCTCGCCATTACGCAGTTCTCCCTTCCCCTCCTCTTTATCCAGCCATACCCAGTCGGCCAATACGCCGTCGGCCTGATCAGCGAGAAAATTCATGATGTCGTGATGGGTCGTTTGCAGCGGATCCAGCCCGTGCAATTGACACCAGAAGACAAAAATACGGGTATCCGCCTGATAGGCATTGAGGGTGGAATCCGCTTTTGCACTGCGCAAAAAGCGGCGTGCCCGACTATTTAGCTGTGCATCGAAAACAGTCTGCAGTGACTGATGAGCCGGATTGGATAAGGATGGATATGCCACGGAACACTATGATTCATATGAAGTTTGATAGGATCTTACAGGATCCTCCACACACATCAAGTATCGATAATGAATATTATCGTTACTTAGAACATCTTATTTCAATACCCTTTGACCACGCTGAATAAAGGAAACATAGGAATATCATTCGACCCAGTTTAGCAAAAACGAAAAAGTAAAATTGGCAGGAAGAAGTGAGAGATAACGTAGCTCGGTGTTGATATTCAAGTGGGTAATCAGCTTGATATTTGAAAATTAAAAAGCCCCGAATAACGGGGCTTGGGGGTTATTTTTTCGCCAGCTTGAACAGTTCAAAGAAATTCCGGCTGGTGGCTTCTGCCAATTCATTTAGCGGAATATGACGCAGGTCAGCAATAAACTGGGCAACGTCTCGTACAAAGGCGGGTTCGTTCTCCCTCCCCCGATGCGGTACGGGGGCAAGATAGGGTGAGTCGGTCTCGACCAGCAATCTGTCGAGGGGCAGAGCCTTGACCACCTCTTGCAGGGCAGACGCATTTTTGAAGGTGGCGATCCCGGAGATGGATATATAGAACCCCATCGCCATTGCTGCTTCTGCCATTTCGAGGGATTCGGTGAAGCAGTGCAGCACACCGCCAACCTGATCAGCGCCCTCTTCAAGCATGATCTGCAAGGTATCTTGCTGGGCATCGCGGGTATGGATGATCAGCGGCTTGTTCAGCGCGCGAGCAACCCGGATATGTTCGCGGAAAGAGGCTTGCTGAACTTCCTTGTTCTCGGGCGAGTAAAAGTAATCGAGACCGGTCTCACCGATGGCCACCACACGTGGATCGGCAGCTTGCTTGAGCAGCAACTCGGCATCCACCCCGGGTTCCTGATTGAGCGGGTGTACCCCGCAAGAGGCAAACACCTGGGGATAGGGGGCGATCGCCTCGAGCATGGTCGGGAACTGTGCCTGAGTCACACTGACACAGAGAAAATATCCCACGTCCAGTTGCGCGGCCTTGGCCAGCACATCGGCCATGCTGGTCTGCTTGCTACCATAGCTGAGGCGATCGAGATGACAGTGGGAATCAACGAGTAACATATAAAACCTTTCTACTTGTCGGTACTTATAACCAGCGACTGAGCCAGTTCATCAGATGGATGGTGGGATTGGAGAGCTGACCCGGCTGGCATGCCGCTTTCAGGGCAACCAGATCTTGTTCTGCCTCCAGCAGTTTTTCGCTGGAGTGCTGCTCCGCCAACCGTTGACTCAAGATGGCCAGATCAGGCATTGCCAGCTGATGGTGACCGCATCCTGCCTGGGTTTTCAGGGCATCGCACAAGAAGAGCTGCAACCAGTGCAACCTGACCTGCGTCTCCTGACCAAGCTGGCTGCACAGTGCCGTCGCCTTGACCGGACTTTGACTCAGGGCGACAAACTGCTCCAGCAATTCGCGGCGAGTACCGTCCTGTTGCTGCTCGATATAGTCGAGTACCCGCAGCGGGGCCCCCTGACAGATCCGCACCTGAGCCAGAGTAGCCTGATGACCCTGCTCGGCCAACCAGCGTACTGTTTCCCCTTCCGCTGGCAACTGGCAGACATGTTTGTGACAGCGACTGAGAATGGTGGGAAGCAACCGGGAAACCTGGGAGGCAATCAGCAACAGCAAGCTGTCGCCGGCCGGCTCTTCCAGGGTTTTCAGCAGGGCATTTGCCGCCGATTCGGTCATCCGCTCCGCATCTGGAATGATCACCACCTTGCCACGGCCGAGCTGGGCAGAGCCCTGCAGCCGGGTGCAGATCTCGCGAATGGCCTCTACCCCGATGGTCTTGCTGTCGCGAGTTATGGTGCCGAGATCCGGGTGGTTGCCCTTGTCAAACAGCTGGCAAGAGTGGCAGTGGCCGCACGGCTCTCCGCGATCCGGTTGCTGGCAAAGGTGCAAACGTGCCAGCCGCTCGGCCAGTTGCTCCTTGCCAAGACCGGGATCGCCCAGCAACAACCAGGCGTGACCGAGACGTCCGGACTGAGCCGTCTGGCTCAGGGCATGCCAGTCGGGGATCAGCCAGGGATACATAGCGGCTCGTTCGACAGATAGTGATCCAATGCACGCTCGATGGCAGCTTTGACCTGTTCCGGCGTTTGCGCCGCATCGATCACCACAATGGAATCATCCTTGGCGGCCAGTTCGAGATAACGAGTTCGGGTACGCTCGAAGAAGCTCAGTTGCTCCAGTTCGATGCGATCCAGCTCGCCACGATGGCGCGCGCGCTGCAAGCCAAGGGCAGGATCGATATCGAGATAGAGGGTGAGATCCGGCTTGAAGTTGCCGAGCACCGCCTGTTTGATGGCTCCGATAAGCTGGGCATCGATACCACGGCCACCCCCCTGATAGGCCTGGGAGGAGAGATCGTGGCGATCCCCCACCACCCAGACACCGTCGGCCAGTGCGGGTTTGATGCGGGTCTCCACCAGTTGTACCCGGGAGGCATACATTAGCAGCAGTTCCGCCTCGATGGTGAGGCGTTCGTCGTGCACCTCTTTGACGATGGCCCGCATCCGCTCGGCCAGCGGCGTACCACCCGGCTCGCGGGTGCACTCGATCCGGTTGATGCCGTGGCGCTGCAGATAGTCGGTCACATAACGCACGGCCGAGCTCTTCCCTGCCCCTTCCAATCCTTCGATCACAATAAATTTAGACATTAAGGTTTCTTCAATATGTATTCGCGAACCGCCCGATTGTGTTCATCGAGGGTCTTGGAGAAATAGTGGGCACCGCCCCCCTTGGCGACAAAGTAGAGATAATCGGTCGACTTGGGGTTAAGCGCAGCTTCGATGGAGGCCTTGCCCGGCATAGCGATAGGCGTGGGCGGCAAACCGTCAATCACATAGGTGTTGTATGGGTTCTTGTCGGTCAGATCGCTACGGCGAATATTGCCATCGTAGCGATCCTTCACCCCGTAAATGACAGTGGGATCGGTTTGCAACTTCATGCCCAGACGCAGACGATTGACAAACACCGAGGCGATCTGTGCCCGCTCGTCCGGCTGACCGGTCTCCTTCTCGATGATGGAGGCCATGATCAACGCCTCGTAGGGGGTCTTGTAAGGCAGGTTGGCCTGACGTTTCTCCCAGCTCTGCTGCAGGAAAGTCTCCATATCCTGATGGGCACGACGCAAGATCGAGAGATCGCTGGCATGGGTGGTATAGGCGTAGGTTTCCGGCAGGAACCACCCCTCCAGCTTGCCATTCTCGATGCCGAGCTCCTGCGCCAGGTCGGCTTCTGATTGCTCGACGGTCAATCGCTCAAGGTATGGCGCGCTGGAGAGCTGCTTCTGCCAATCCTCGAAACGGGAACCTTCGACGAAGGTGAGGCTGAAGTGAAACTCCTTGCCCGATGCGAACAGAGAAAGGGTCTCCTTGAGAGGGGCCCCTTCCTTGATTTCGTAGGTGCCCGATTTGATGGCCACCAGTTCGGGGTGGCTACGCAGCCAGAGCCGTACCGCCCAGGGGCTGGTTTCCCCCTCCCCCAGTTCGGCGATGAGGCGCGCCGCATGGGCGCCCTTCTCCACCGTAAAGAGCCGGGTCGGCCCCTTGTTGGTGAGCGTTTCTACCTGTTGCCATTTGTAATGTACATAGCCCCCGGCAGCGGCTACCGTCAGTGCCGCCCCCGCGAGCAGGGTGTAAAGCCGATTAAACTTCAATGACCAAACGCTCCTGTAAACGGCGACTCAATACCGCTGGGGGATAGTGAATATCCTCGATGCCATTGACCGGCACGATCCCCATCAGGGTATTGGTGAGCCACACCTCTTCCGCCTGCCATAGTGACTCCAGCGGAGCCTCTACCACACGCAACTCAATACTCATCTGTTTCAACATCGCCATCACCTGGCGGCGCATGATGCCATCGACACCACCGCGGGCGAGATCGGGCGTAAACACCGTCTTGCCCCGACGCCAAAACAGATTGGCACTGACCCCTTCAATGAGAAAACCGCGACTGTTAAGCACTATCCCTTCGACTGCATTTCGGCTGACAAGTTCGCTTTTCAGCAATACCTGCTCCAGACGATTCAAGGTTTTAAGCCCGGCCAGCATGGGGGCATCGCCGATCCGCTGGCGGCACACCACCATCTCGATCCCCTCCTGTTGCCACTGGCCATAGTGAGTGGGAAATGGCGCCAGAGTGACCATCCGGGTTGTGTGCTGACATCCGCTGCCATCATAGCCCCGTCCCCCTTCGCCGCGGGTCAGGATCACCTTGGCCACGCATTGTGGCTGGTCGGCCACCATCTCTTCAACCTCCCGGGTCAAGAGATCCCAGTCCGGTTCAACCAAGCCCAACCGGTTGTTCGCCTGCTGCAACCGTGCCAGATGGGCAGGCCACTGCAACACGCGACCCTCCCTGACCGCCATGGTGGTGAAATGACCGTCACCATAAGCCAGCCCCCGATCATGGGCCGAGATGGTATCAAGCTTCATGCCATTGATAAGCAAAGGGATCCCTCCGATAAAAAAGGCCCGATACCGGCAGTATCGGGCCTGTGTCTTTGCCCTGCGGCAAATTATACGCGTTTGAAGATCAGTGAGCCATTGGTGCCGCCAAAACCAAACGAGTTGGAAAGGGCGTACTCGAAGCTACCTGGCTTGGCCACATGGGGCACCAGATCCAAGTCGCACTCTTCATCCGGGTTGTCCAGGTTGATGGTGGGCGGAGCCACCTGATCACGCAGGGCCAACACTGTGATGATCGCCTCGATGGCACCGGCGGCGCCCAACAGGTGACCGGTCATGGACTTGGTAGAGCTCACCATCAGGGATTTGGCGTGCTCACCAAACACCGACTTCATGCCACGCAGCTCGGCCACATCACCCAGCGGGGTGGAGGTACCGTGCGCGTTGATGTAACCAATCTGCTCGGGAGCAATGCCGGCATCCTTGATAGCATTTTTCATGGCGCGAGCACCACCGTTGCCATCTGCAGGAGGCGCAGTCATGTGGTACGCGTCACCGCTCATGCCAAAACCGACCAGCTCGGCGTATATCTTGGCGCCACGGGCCTTGGCGTGTTCGTACTCTTCCAGTACCAGCACACCGGCACCGTCACCCAGCACGAAACCATCGCGATCTTTATCCCACGGACGGCTCGCTTTTTGCGGCTCATCGTTGCGGTTGGAGAGTGCCTTGGCGGCAGCAAAACCACCCATCCCCATCGCGGTGGAGGCTTTCTCGGCACCGCCAGCGACCATCACGTCTGCATCACCGTAAGCGATCATCCGGCCAGCCATACCGATGGCATGGGTACCAGTGGTACAGGCGGTAGTCACGGCGATGTTCGGCCCTTGCAGACCTTTCATGATAGAAAGATGACCGGACACCATATTGATGATGGTGGACGGAACGAAGAAGGGACTGATCTTGCGCGGGCCGCCGTTGACCAAGCTTTCGTGGTTCTGTTCAATCAGACCCAGACCGCCGATACCGGAGCCAATCGCCACGCCGACACGTTCGGCATTCTCTTCATTGATGGTCAGGCCGGAATCATCCAGCGCCTGCATACCGGCCGCGATGCCGTATTGAATGAAGAGATCCATCTTGCGAGCGTCTTTACGGTTGATACCGTACTGCTCTGGATCGAAATCCTTGACCAGACCTGCGAAGCGGGTTGCAAACTCGCTGGCATCAAAGTGTTCGATAAGGGAAATGCCGCTCTGCCCGTTGAGCAGTGCTTGCCAGCTGGATTCGGCAGTGTTACCCACCGGGGAAAGCATCCCCAAGCCGGTCACCACGACTCTGCGTTTTGACACTGAGGTAGTCTCCGAGAGGTGTTTTGAAAAGGAACAAATACAAAAGAAGCGGCCCTTGGGCCGCTTCTTTCAGAACAGGAACTTATTCCTGATTAGCGGTGATGTAGTCGATAGCCGCTTGAACAGTGGTGATCTTCTCGGCTTCTTCATCAGGAATTTCGGTATCGAATTCTTCTTCCAGCGCCATTACCAGTTCAACGGTATCCAAAGAGTCAGCGCCCAGGTCGTCGACGAAGGAGGCAGCGTTCTTAACGTCTTCCTCTTTAACACCCAGTTGTTCGATGATGATTTTCTTTACGCGTTCTTCGATGTTGCTCATGACCTGAATTTTCCTTTAAAAATACGCTATTTGCGTCTGGTTGGAGTAGTTTATTCAATTGACGTGAGTTTGCAAGTAGCTTGCCGCTGGTCAAACCACGAAATGTGCCAAACTTCGGCGTACTATCGCAAATTTGAACAGATCTTACGACAAATTGATTACACCATGTACATCCCGCCATTAACATGCAGGGTTTCGCCGGTGATATAGGCTGCTTCATCAGAAGCCAAGAATACCACAGCTGCGGCAATTTCTTTTGGATCACCCAAACGGGCGGCAGGCACCTGACTCATGATGCCGGCACGTTGATCGTCATTCAGGGCACGGGTCATGTCGGTTTCGATGAAACCGGGAGCAACCGCGTTCACTGTGATACCACGGGATGCCACTTCCCGCGCCAACGATTTGGTAAAACCAACCAGACCGGCCTTGGCGGCAGCATAGTTGACCTGACCGGCATTGCCCATGGTTCCCACCACGGAGCCAATGCTGATGATGCGACCGTGACGTTTCTTCATCATGGCACGCAACACCGGTTTGCTCAGACGGTAAAGCGAGGTCAGATTGGTATCGATGATCTCGTTCCACTCGTCATCTTTCATCCGCATCAACAGGTTGTCACGGGTGATCCCTGCGTTGTTGATCAGGATGTCGATGTCGCCAAAGCGCGCCTTGATGGCGGCGAAGACAGCTTCGATGGATTCCTGGCTGGTCACGTTCAGTGCCATACCGCAACCATTGTCGCCCAGATAGGCGCTGATTGCCTCGGCACCGCTCTCGCTGGTCGCCGTACCGACCACTTTCGCGCCACGGGCCACGAATGTTTCGGCAATCGCACGGCCGATGCCACGACTGGCACCGGTCACCAACACAACCTTATCGGTAAAACTCATCACTTGCTCCTGTTTACTTGATCTGGGCCAGCGCCTGCTCGAAAGAGGCGGCATCGTTGGCGTGAATACCTTCCACGCGCTTGTCGATGCGCTTGGCGAGCCCGGTCAACACTTTGCCCGGTCCCATCTCGATCTCGAGGGTAACCCCATCATTGGCCATCCGCTCGACAGTCTCGGTCCAACGAACCGGGCTGAACAGTTGACGTACCAGCGCTTGCTTGATGGCGGCCGGATCCTGTTCACAGGATACGTCGACATTATTGATGACCGCGATGGTTGGAACCTTGATCTCGATCCCGTCCAGCGCAGCTGCCAGTTTTTCTGCGGCAGGTTTCATCAGCGCGCAGTGAGACGGCACGGAGACCGGCAGCGGCAGCGCACGCTTGGCGCCCGACTCTTTCATCAGCACGTTGGCGCGCTCAACGGCTTCTTTGTGACCGGCGATAACCACCTGGCCCGGGGAGTTGAAGTTGACCGGAGAGACGACCTGCCCTTGTGCCGCTTTTTCGCAGTTGGCTGCGATGGATTCGTTATCCAGACCGATGATAGCAGCCATGGCGCCGGTGCCTTCCGGTACCGCTTCCTGCATGGCCAGACCACGCAACTCGACCAGTTTGACCGCATCGGCAAAATCGAGTGCGCCGCTGCAAACCAGCGCGGAGTACTCACCCAGGCTGTGACCCGCCATCATGGCAGGAGTTGCCCCACCCAGCTGTTGCCACAGGCGCCACAGAGCGACAGAGGCAGTCAGCAGTGCAGGCTGGGTGCGCCAGGTTTTGTTCAGATCTTCAACCGGACCATCCATCACCATGGCAAACAGGTCATAACCCAGCACCTGACTCGCCTCGGCGAAGGTCTCCTTGATCACGGCATGTTGTTCGGCCAGCTCGGCCAGCATGCCTACGGACTGGGAACCTTGTCCCGGGAAGGCAATGGCAAATTGGGTCATCATTGATTCCTTTTAGATAAGACAAAAATGAAATCGGTGACGGGATGATAGGCGCACCATCCCGCCGAAGATCAGAGGCGAACCAGCGCCGAGCCCCAGGCGAAACCGCCACCAAAGGCTTCCAGCAGTACCAGCTGACCCGGTTTGATCCGGCCATCCCGCACCCCTTCGTCGAAGGCGACCGGAACGGAAGCAGCAGAGGTATTGCCGTGCTTGTCGAGGGTCAGCACCACTTTATCGAGGCTCATACCCAGCTTCTTGGCGGTGGCACTGATGATGCGGAAGTTGGCTTGATGCGGTACCAGCCAGTCCAGCTCGCTCGGCTCGATGCCAGCTGCGGCCAGCGTTTCGGTGACGATCTCGCTCAAACGGGTGACCGCGACCTTGAAGACATCGTTGCCCTTCATATACATGTAGGCTTCGAGCTCAGCACCCGGCATGCCGCGACGGGGATGAGGCAGCTTGAGCAGCTCACCATAACGGCCATCGGCATGGAGATGGGTAGAGAGAATGCCCGGCGTCTCGCTGGCACCGACAATCACAGCCCCTGCCCCATCACCAAACAGGATGATGGTGCCGCGATCTTGCGGATCGCACATGCGGGAGAGCACATCGGCCCCGACGACCAGCACATGGCGGGCGGCGCCGGATTTGACGAACTGATCGGCAATGGAGAGTGCGTAGGTGAAACCGGCACAGGCCGCTGCCACGTCAAAGGCAGGAATGCCCGGTACGCCGAGCAGCCCCTGCAGCTCGCAGGCGGCAGCCGGGAAGGCATTTTCAGCACTGGTGGTGGCCAGCACTATCATATCGAGATCGGCAGCGGTCAAACCGGCTGCATCCAGGGCGCGCAGAGCGGCCTGGTAAGAGAGGGTGGCAACGGTCTCGTCAGCCCCGGCAATACGGCGCTCACGGATACCGGTACGTTCCACGATCCACTCATCACTGGTCTCAACCATCTGCTCGAGATCGGCGTTGGTACGCACTGAACTCGGCAGGTAGCTGCCAGTACCCAGAATTTTGCTATGCATAGAGTTCTTATAGATCCCTGTCAGAGAAGACAGCTTCAAGGCGATCTGCTATTTGCAGTGGAAGTTGATGTTTGGCCTCTTGTGCGGCCAGCAGGATCGCATTACACAGAGCGCGCCGTTCGGCCCGCCCATGACTTTTTACCACAATGCCGCGCAATCCTAACAGACTTGCTCCGTTATACTGGTCGGGGTTCAGGTAAGAAAAACGCCGTTTGAACATAAATCCGGCGATCCGGCCAAGAAAAGTGCGTTTCTTGCGGGGATATCCGGCCAGCTGGGCCATCATCCGCACCACCCCTTCTGCCGTCTTGAGGGCGACATTGCCGACAAAACCGTCGCAGACGATCACATCGCTGTCGCCGCTGAAGATGCGATCCCCTTCGACGAACCCGACATAATTGAGCGCTTGGCACTGACGCAACAATTCGGCGCTGTGGCGCACCAGATCGTTGCCCTTGATCTCCTCCTCGCCGATGTTGAGCAAGGCAACACGGGGGGATGCAATGCCTTCTACCTTTTCGGCCACGACGGAGCCCATCACCGCAAACTGCAGCAAGGTATCCGCATCGCAACTGACGTTGGCGCCTAGATCCAGCATCACGGTGCGTTTGCCGCTCAATGTCGGCAGCGCCTTGATAAGTGCCGGCCGATCGACCCCGGGCAGGGATTTGAGCACGCACTTGGCCATCGCCATCAACGCACCGGTATTGCCGGCACTGACGCAGGCATCGGCCTCACCGGCTTTCACCAGATTGAGTACCACCCGCATGGAGGAGTCTTTCAGAGTACGCAGCGCCACGATCGGTTTATCGCCCATGCCAACCACTTGGGATGCATGTACGAAACGGACTCGGGGATGATTCAGCAAACCATGTTGCTGCAGCAGAGAGGAGGTCTGGTGCTGGTCGCCGACCAGGATCAGTTTTAACTGGGGTAAAAGAGACAGTGCCTGCACGGCGGCAGGCACTGTTTCCGAGGGGCCAATATCTCCCCCCATGATGTCTAGCGCGACAGTTTGCGTAGACAAAGGCAATCCTTAAGCGATTACCTTTTTACCGCGGTAGAAACCATCGGCAGTCACGTGGTGACGACGATGAATTTCGCCACTGGTCTGATCAACAGTCAGGGCAGCGGTGGTCAGCGCATCGTGGGAACGACGCATGCCACGCTTGGCACGGGTTTTACGGTTCTGTTGTACGGCCATTGTAGGCTAACTCCTAAATTCACTTACGTTTAAGCTCTTCAAGAACTGCAAAGGGATTCGGCCGCTCATCAGCAGGTTCGATTTCACCCCAAGTCATCTCCATGTTTCCTCTCGGGCATGCATCCAGAGAATGCATTGCGACTTGAGGCAACGAGAGGATGAGCTCATCCTCCAGGATTTGATGAAGATCTATCTCGCCGTTTTCGTCCAACTCAATGGGCTCATAAGCTTCCGGCAGTTCTTCCTCGTTTGTTCTTTCGAACAGCGGAGTGTAGATAAATTCAGCTTCACAGAGGTGTTCGAATGTCTCTCCGCAACGTTGGCAAACCAGGTCAACCTTGGCATGGGCAGTGCCTTTCATAACGGTCAACTTCTGGACATCTTTACCAAAGTGCAGTGATACATCGATATCACTCTGCAAGCCAGCGGTTGATTCCTCCAGCCTGGGCATCTGCGACTTTTCCACTATCCCGACATAGTCGAGCAGCTTCAAGGCACTACGGACTGGATCAACCTTAACGGGCAACTTCACCTTTTGCATAGGGCGCGAATAATATAGGTCCAACAACTGATAGTCAAAGGAAAAAGTCCTTACCGCCGATGATTTTAACGTCACAAGTCCCTAGAATGCCGGTACCTGCTTTCATCGGTAACTCGATTATGCCACAGAATCTGATCCTCGCCTCAACTTCTCGCTATCGCAAATCCCTGCTGGAGAAGCTTGGTCTCCCCTTTGAATGTGCCGCCCCCGATGTGGATGAGCGACCGCTGGCTGGCGAATACGCCGAGGCGCTGGTGGCCAGACTGGCTCGTGCCAAGGCTGATGCCATCGCCCAATATCGTGATCACGGCTTGATCATCGGCTCTGATCAGGTGTGTGTCTGCAATGGCCACATCCTCGGCAAACCGGGCACCATAGACAATGCCATAGCACAGCTGATGGCGGCTCAGGGGCGCAGCGTCACCTTTTACACCGGCCTGTGCGTACTTAACGCTGCAACCAATGAGATTCATCAATTGATTGAACCGTTTACGGTTCACTTTCGCGATCTCGACGAAGCCGCCATTCGCCGCTATGTAGAGGCTGAACTGCCCCTCGATTGTGCTGGCAGCTTCAAATGCGAAGGTATGGGCATCGTACTGTTCAAGGGGCTGGAAGGGCGCGATCCTAACGCCTTGATCGGTCTGCCACTGATCGGCCTGATCGAACTGCTGGAGCGCCACGGTATTGCCCTGCCCTGATTGCGGACGAGACGAATAGATAAGCTAGATCGAGGATATAAAAAGCCCGATCAATACACCGGGCTTCTGTTATCAATCAGATTGATGTCTCTTAAAGAGAGGCATCTATAACAGCCCGCGAAGAGCCGCCATAGAATCCACCACCGCCACTGGCCCGTGACGACTGAGGGTATCGCGGCTATCCACCCCCCAGGTGACACCAATACGCGGCATGGCGATCACCTCGGCCATCGCCATATCGTGAACAGAGTCGCCGATCATTACGGCCTGACGGGGTGACAGCCCCAGCTCGTCCAGGATCTGCTCAAGCATCAGCGGATCAGGCTTGGATCGAGCCTCATCGGCCCCACGACTGGTCATAAACAACGGGCGCAGCCCGGTCTCATCCAATACCCGATCCAGCCCACGGCGCGATTTGCCGGTCGCGACGGCCAGTTGCAGCCCTCGTGACTGCCAGTCATGCAGCAACTCCCCTGCCCCGGCAAACAACGGGCTGGGGGTGGCATCGTGCAGATAGTGATGACGATAGCGATCGATGAGTGCGGCAATCTGGCGCTCATCAAAGGCACTACCACTGCCACTACTTAAAGGAAACAGACGGGACATGGCGACATCAAGGCTCAATCCGATGATCTGCCGGATCTGGGCTGGTGCAGGTACCGCCAGCTCACAATCTCTGGCGGCCCCTTGCACACAGGCAACAATCCGGCCTACCGAATCCATCAGGGTGCCGTCCCAATCGAAAATGGCGAGCCGGATATCTTGCATCAGCGTGGCAAGCCGTTGAGGAAGTTGTCGAGCTCAGGTGCCAGCGGCGCTTCTACCTGCATTTCGCGACCATCGGCCGGATGGGTGAAGCTGAGCTTCCAAGCATGCAAAAAGAGCCGTTTCAGACCTTGGCTGCGCATTTTCTCGTCAAACGCCGCTTCACCGTACTTATCGTCACAGGCGATCGGGTGACCGGCATGCAGGGTGTGCACGCGGATCTGGTGGGTACGACCAGTAATGGGGCTGCACTCGACCAGAGTCGCTTCGGCAAATTGACGCACGATGCGGAACCGGGTTTCGGAGGGCTTGCCATCGGCACTGACCCGTACTACCCGTTCACCGGATTGCAGATCGTTTTTGCGCAGCGGCGCATTAACCACCTTGACGTGAGCCTGCCACTTGCCACGCACCAGCGCCAGATACTGCTTGCGCATGGTCTTGACGCGCAACTGCTCATGCAGGCTGCGCAGGGCGCTGCGTTTTTTGGCAACCAGCAATACCCCAGAGGTGTCGCGATCCAGTCGATGAACCAGTTCAAGGAAGCGGGCTTCCGGACGCAGGGCGCGCAGCCCTTCAATCACGCCAAAGCTCAGACCGCTGCCACCGTGTACTGCCATGCCGGAGGGCTTGTTCAGCACGATCATGGCATCGTCTTCGAACAGGATCTGGCTCTCCAGACGCTGGATAACCCCGAGGTTGGCTGAAGGCAGCTCATTCTTCTCGGCAACGCGCACGGGGGGTACCCGCACCTCGTCACCTGCGCAGAGTTTGTACTCCGGTTTGATGCGCTTTTTGTTTACTCGCACTTCGCCTTTACGAAGGATGCGATAGATCAGGCTCTTGGGGACGCCCTTTAGCTGAGTCTTGAGAAAATTGTCGATGCGCTGCCCGTCATGCTCAGCTTCGATGGTGAGCAGCTGCACTTGTTGTTGTATCTGTGTCATGGCGCGGATTTTAACACTGCCAGCGCCCCTTGGCTGCATGGTTTGTTGAAAAATGGCGCCTTGCTATAAAAGAGGTTTAAATGGGATAATAAACAAGGTTTTGTCATTGTGTTCAAGCCTTGTACTAAGTGGCCAAAAAGTATGCCACCCAATCCCGAAACACCGTGTATACAAGAACATGACGGTTCCCGGGTGCGAGGTACAACGCATGGAGAACACAAACATCACCGTTTATTTGTCTCCATTTCGGCATCCTTATTCATTCCTTCTCGAGAAGTGATGACCAGAACGCCCTTAGTTTGCGCCTCATGCATACCCCAACCGGGAGGTTGCCCCAGTATGCTGAAGACCCGAGGCCGGCGCTGGCAGGACCCAGATGGAGGAAATCAAAATGACACAATAATGAGAACTCAATGAAAAGAATGCTTATCAACGCAACTCAAGAAGAGGAGTTGCGCGTAGCGCTGGTTGACGGACAACAGCTCTACGATTTGGATATTGAAAGTCCGGGACACGAGCAGAAGAAAGCGAACATTTACAAGGGTAAGATCACCCGCGTAGAACCCAGCCTTGAAGCTGCTTTTGTCGACTACGGCGCCGAGCGCCACGGTTTCCTGCCGTTGAAGGAGATCGCCCGCAATTACTTCCCCTCCGGTTACTCCTATCAGGGTCGTCCCAACATCAAAGAAGTGGTCCGCGAAGGTCAGGAAGTTATCGTCCAGATCGACAAGGAAGAGCGTGGCACCAAGGGTGCAGCCCTCACCACCTTTATCAGCCTGGCAGGTAGCTACCTGGTACTGATGCCCAACAACCCCCGTGCCGGTGGTATCTCCCGCCGCATCGAGGGTGATGAGCGGACTGAACTGAAAGAGGCCCTGAGTGGATTGACCGTGCCGGAAGGCATGGGCCTGATCGTGCGCACCGCTGGTGTGGGCAAGTCTCCGGAAGAGCTGGAGTGGGATTTGAACGTTCTGCTCAACCACTGGGACTCCATCCACAAGGCCTCTCAGGAGCGCGCTGCGCCGGTGCTGATCCACCAGGAAAGCAACGTCATCGTGCGTGCCATCCGTGACTATCTGCGTCGCGATGTGGGCGAGATCCTGATCGACAATCCGGTGATTTTTGATCGCGCCAAGGCCCATATCGAGCTGGTACGTCCCGATTTCCTCAACCGTGTGAAGCTGTACAAGGGTGAAGTCGCCCTGTTCAACCACTTCCAGATTGAGAGCCAGATTGAATCAGCCTTCCAGCGTGAAGTGCGCCTCCCCTCCGGCGGCAGCATCGTTATCGATCCGACCGAAGCGCTGACCTCCATCGATATCAACTCCTCCCGCGCCACCAAGGGCGGCGATATCGAAGAGACTGCGCTGCAAACCAACCTGGAAGCGGCCGACGAAATTGCCCGTCAATTGCGTCTGCGCGACCTGGGTGGCCTGATCGTTATCGACTTCATCGACATGACGCCGGTTCGCCATCAGCGCGAAGTGGAAAACCGTCTGCGTGAAGCAGTTCATCAGGATCGTGCCCGCATCCAGCTGGGCCGGATCTCCCGTTTCGGTCTGCTGGAGATGTCTCGCCAGCGTCTGCGCCCCTCCCTCAACGAATCCAGCAGCCACATCTGCCCACGTTGCCAGGGTCAAGGCGTGATCCGTGACAACGAATCTCTCGCCCTGTCCATCCTGCGTCTCATCGAAGAAGAGGCCATGAAGGACAACACCGAGCAGGTTCACGGTCAGGTGCCGGTAGATGTTGCCGCCTATCTGCTTAACGAGAAGCGTGCCGCCATCGCCAGTCTGGAACAGCGCAATGATGTGCGTGTTTACATCATTCCGAACCAGCATCTGGAAACCCCGCACTACGAAGTGACTCGCATTCGTCAGAACGAGATCCCGGAAGCGGCCAGCTACGAGCTGAAAACCGAGATTGCCAAGCCGGTCTACCAACCGAAACAAGCTCAGGTGATCGAGCGCGAGCAACCGCTGCTGCAAGGCTTTGCCCAACCGGCACAACCGGCCCCTGTTGCACCGCAACAGCAAGCGGCTCCCGTTGCTGCGGCCCCTGCCGAAGCCGGTTTCTTCAGCAAGCTGATCAAAGGCATTACCGGCCTGTTCAGCAGCGATGCAGCCCCTGCCGACGTGAAAGCGCCCGCCGAGAAACCTGCTGCTCGTGAAGCACGCAAGGATGAAGGTCAACGTCACCAGCGCGAAGAAGGTCGTGGCCGTGGTCAGCGTCCTCGTCGTGACGACAATCGTGGCAACCGCAACAATGCGGAAGCTGGCGAGAAGCGTGAAGGTGGCAACCGCGAAGCCGGTGAAAACCGCAATCGCCGTCCCCGCAAAGAGCGCGAGCCTCGTCAGGAGCGTGAAGCCCGTGGTGAGGGGCGTAGCGAACAGCGCATGGAACGTGAACCCCGTCAGGAGCGCGAACCTCGCGAGCCGCGCCAGGAACGTGCGCCACGTCCAGCCCGTGAACCTCGTGCTCCCCGTGAGCCGCGCGCCGAAGTCGTTGTTGACGCAGTAGATACTGTCGATGCATCTGCTGCCCAGCCACGCCAGGAGAAAGAGCAGAAAGTAGCCGAGCGCCGCGAACGTCGTCAACTGCGCAAGCAGATCCGCGTCGATGTCGCCGCTGCTGACACTCCTGCCCTGCCGGTTGACGAAGTACCAGCGCAAGCTGACGTGATCGATGCCACCGTGGGTAACGAGCAGGAAGAGCAGAGTGAAGGCCAGCGCCGTTCACGCCGCACTCCGCGTAGCCAGCGTATCGAAGGTCAGCGCCGCAAGCGCATCAACGAAGATGCCCGCAGCCAACGTGACGAAGAACAGCAAGATACCACAACTCTGGCCACCGCAGCCCAGGCAGATATTGCCAAAGCACAGGTTGAAGAGCCGGTAGTGCCTGTTGTTACCATCCCGAGCGCTGAAGCCGTCGCTGCTGCCCTGCAAGCCTCTGCTGCACTGACCGAGCATGTGGTTGTCGAAGCCGTTGCTGAAGAAGCTGCCGAGCAGGCTGCTGCCCAGGTCCAAGCAACTCAAGCCGATGTGGCTGCCAGCCCGGTTGTTGCAGCTGTCGCAGAAGTCGTGGTTGCAGCAGAGCCGGAAGTTGCCGTTGTCGCCGCGCCCATTGCCGACATGGCTGCCACTGAAGTCGTTGAAACTGCTCCGGTTGTTGAAGAAACCCCTGCTGTCAGCACTCCTGTCGTGGAAGCTGTACCGGCTGCAGTCGAAATACCAGTTGCAGCCCCGGCACCTGTCGCTGCGGTTGTGGTGGAAGAGACTCCGGTCGTGACCAAACAGGTAGCTCACGGTGCTGGCCTGCTGGCTCGTGCCCGCAAAGCATCCGCGCCGATGGCAACCCCCGCCGAAGCCCCTGCCCTGCCTGCTCGTGAGCCGGTTAACTACCCGCCGCTGGTACGCAACGAAGTGAGCACATCAGGTCGTCACGGTGGCAGCACTGCCGCCGTCAACGTGGCCACCTGCCCGGCCGGCCGCCCCTGATATCCACCGGTAACGACTAAATCGAGAGCCACACCATTGTGTGGCTCTTTTTTTATCTTCATGACATAGATTGCTCGAGCTTCATCGATAAGGAGTTTGGATGAGGAACCTAATGCAAATATCCTCTTGAACACCCGACTCCGGTCAGTAATACCTCGGATATGGACAAACAAATCCGCTACCGACACGCTGCATGGCATTGACCAAGCCACAGACTGGCTCATGACTCTCTCCTCTGTTTGAACCGGGAGCTTGGCGACAGCAAACTGTGTCTGTGTCGTAAAGGTTTGCTAAACCGGCTCAAGATTTTCATTCTATCTTCCGACTCGTTAAAAATGATATTCTACTTCTAGTCTGTTGGCATATAACAGCAAAGCATCGCTCAGTACATACAAAATACAAACAGGGATTAATCGGCATTACTGCGCGACGAGGAAACCCTAGACTGGGCTGCACCAGTAGCGGTACTCGGCCAATATCCGAAACAGCCTGTCCCGCCCGACCTTGAACTAGGCATCATCCTGACCCTGAAGCAGATAATGCAGCTTGCTAGTGCCGACCTGCAGTTGTCGCAGCCGAACCTGACGCACAAATCGCACCACCTGCAGCCCCTGAGCTTAGATGTCCGTCCGCAACCCGATTGCGCTTGTAGAAAGCCTGCCGGCTTATTCCCAGAAACAGGCAAGCCCTGACAATGGTCAGTCTCTCGACCTGCCGCTGCGAGAGGACTTGTCGGGTCGCTTTTTTACGATGGAAACGCCTAGTCGTTCTTCAGCACATCGACGACTTGGGCCTTCAGGCTTATCAGCGCCAGCTGCTCGAGCTCTTTGATACATTGTTGGTGCGTCTGTTTGTCGGGGTCAGGCATGGTGATGCTATTGCCGGCGGGTACAGATACCCCAGGCTCCAATCTTGCCAACCATGTTTACGCAAACCACACCAGAATGGTCGAATTGCCCTGAATGCCATATCGGGCTTGTGCTTGCAGGCAGCTGAGCTCGCCTTTTTCAATCTGCTCGACCAACGCCAGTTTAAACGTCAGCGAGTCATCGCGCGGTGTCCGTTTCACACCTTATCCCATAGGACTGTTCATTTATTGGGGGGAAAGGTGTAAACCGTATTCAGGAGAGGACAGGAAACACAAAAAAGGGCCCGCAGGCCCTTTATCGAATATGGTATTGGCATTTAGCCAAACAGATGATGGCTGACGATGAACAGGCCGCCGGAGAGCAGCATGGTCAGCGGCAGGGTCAGCACCCAGGCCATCAGGATGGTCTTGATAGTCTGGCTCTGCAGGCCGGATTTGTTGGCAATCATGGTCCCCGCCACCGCAGAAGAGAGGATGTGGGTGGTGGACACCGGCATACCAGTCAGACTGGCGACCCCGATGGAGGTTGCAGCCGTGATCTGGGCCGCGATGCCCTGGCTGTAGGTCATGCCGGTCGTGCCGATCTTCTCTCCCACGGTATGGACGATACGACGCCAGCCCACCATGGTGCCACAACCGAGCGCCAGTGCGATGGAGACGATCACCCAGGTCGGTGCGTATTCAGCGGTCGCGGTCAGATCCTTGCGCCATTTGGCCAGGTCGGTCAGCTCCTTGGCGGGCAGCGGCAGCTTGGCAACCTTGCGGGCAGTGTCATCGATACAGAGCAGCAGACGACGCACTTCGCGACGGTCGGTCAGGCTCATCTGATCATAAGTACGCACAGCACCCAGACGGGCATCCAGGGTGGCCATCGCCTGCAGCACGCCATCTGCGGAGCAGTGAGTCATCAGCTCTTCCTGAGCCGTTGCAGGTGCAGAGAAGTTGATGACGCCAGAGAGGGCGGACTGGTTGCGCTGGTAGATCTCCATGATGCGCTGGTTGGCATCCTGGGTCCGATCCAGGTCATAAGAGCGGCTGTTCATGTCCAGCGCGAAATAGGCGGGTGCCATGCAGATCAGCACCAGCATCACCAGACCGATCCCCTTCTGGCCATCGTTGGAGCCGTGCACGAAGCTGACGCCCATGGCCGAGGCCACCAGGGTAAGACGCGCCCAAAACGGCGGGTGCTTCTTGCCATCCACCAGCTGACGCTCTTCCGGCGTTTTGTGGATCTTGTTGCTGGTCCAGATGCGTTTCATTGCCAACAGCAGCAGTGCCGCGATGATGAAACCTATGGTGGGAGAGATGATGAGGGAAAGCATGATGTCGATCGCTTTGCCCACGTTGATCCCTTCTGTCACCGGTTTATGGGTGATCCAGGCATAGGCGCCGCCTACCCCCAGAATGGAACCGATCAAGGTATGTGAACTGGAGGCCGGGATCCCGAAGAACCAGGTGCCCAGGTTCCACACGATGGCGGAAAACAGCAAGGAGAAGACCATGATCAACCCTTGGGTGGAGTCCATCCCAAGCAGCAGGTCGATAGGCAGCAGATGGACAATGGCATAGGCCACCCCCAGACCACCGAACATGACGCCAAAAAAGTTGAAGATCCCCGATGCGACGACCGCCAGGTGAGCTGGCATCGCCTTGGTATAGATAACCGTTGCTACCGCGTTGGCGGTATCGTGAAAGCCGTTGATAAATTCATAGGCAAGCACAAAAAAAACGGCCAATACCAAACCGATTGACCACCACAAACCCAAACCACTAAACATTTCAAACATAAAAAAAAGCCTGTTTATGAGTTGCGGCGGATTATGCCAGATGGCGGCCAACACCATAGCCACCATTGAAATATTTCAGCCATAAAAAAAAAGAGCTTTTTGGAAAAAAATATCCTAGAGCCAGTCCTCATGCGGCTTGCCATCGATTAATTAAAGCCATCAATGATTGCGGGAAAGGGCAAAAATAGCTGACAATTAAGCCAATAATTTCATTTTTATGACGTTTTTATGACAGAAAACGGGCGAAAGTGGTGATAAAACGTCCCTGCCCCGCCAATCTCATCCGACCAGCACCATCAATCCCATATCCGTTTGATTCCAGATGCAAAAAGGGAGCACCTTGTGCTCCCTTGAATCGTTGCCGTGTTGCCAGTTATCAATCCTGATTGATACGACTGGCAACGGCGCCCTGCTGGCTCTTGTACTTGGCATTTTCCCGCTTGTTGTAGGGGCGGGCCGCGACGCCGGAGAGCATCTCGAAGTTCAAGGCGCCGATCTTCATCTTCGGACGCAGCGCCAGCGGCAGTTTACCGCCGTTGTAGAACTCCAGCACGATGCGACCGGACCAACCCGGATCGATCCGGTGCGCCGTCACGTGCACCATCAAACCCAGGCGCGCCAATGAAGAACGGCCATCCAGCCAGCCGACGATATCGGCCGGCAGGGTGACGGACTCGTAGGTCACCGCCAGCGCCAGCTGACCCGGGTGAAGATAGAAGGCTTCGCCATCGGGGATGTGGATCTCGTCACTCATCACCCGATCGATGGCATCGGCCATCTCGCTGCTCGGGCCGCTCAGGTCGATATAGGGCGCGGTATGATCGCGAAACACCCGAAACTCGTTACCCAGCAGCACATCGACACTGACACCACTGATCCGCTCTACCCCGGGCCGTGGCTCAATGACGATCTTGCCTTCATCCAGATGGCGTTCAATATCGGTATCACACAGACGCATTGGGCGACTCTCCTGACAAATTGTGCTTTTAAAAAAGCCGGGCATCACCCGGCTTGTTTCATCTTAACCAATCAACATGTGGCGGATACGCGCCTTGAGCATGTCGATGGCGATGCGGTTCTTGCCACCACGAGGCACGATCACATCGGCATACTGTTTGGACGGCTCGATAAACTGCAGGAACATCGGACGCACCGTCTTCTGATACTGCTTGAGCACGGAGTCCATGGTACGGCCCCGCTCCTGCACATCACGCACCAGACGGCGCAGCAGGCAGATGTCGAGCGGGGTATCCATAAAGATGGAGGCATCCATCAGATCCCGCAGACGGCTGTCGGTCAGCAGCAGGATCCCTTCCAGAATGATCACCCGGCGCGGGGCAAACGGGGTCACTTCGTTCATCCGGGTGTGTTCGGTGTAGGAGTACTGGGGAATGGCAACCGCGTCACCTTTGACCAGCTGGCTCAGGTGCTGTACCAGCAAGTCGTGATCGAGCGCGTTGGGGTGGTCATAGTTGGTCTTGACCCGCTCTTCCATGGTCAGGTGGGTCTGATCACGGTAGTAGCAATCTTCGGTGATCACACCAATCTGACCTGCGCCCAGTTCGGCCACCAGCTCTTCATAAATGGTCTGGGCTATAAGACTTTTGCCAGACGCAGATGCGCCCGCAATACCGATGATCACACACGAATGTTGAGTATCAGACATGACAAATACCTAAAAGAGAAGAGCAGTGGGGATGGTTTAAACCGATCCATTATATAAAAAAGGGTGGGTCATGCCCACCCTCAATTCCCTTTCAAGTGACCGACCGCCGATTATTCATCCAGCTCCATGGCATAGAGGGGGGTCGCAATCGGTTTTGCGCTGAAAAAGAGTTCAGCACCAACCCTGCGCGCCAGCTTCAAATAGGCCTGAGCCAGGCTTCCTTCCGGTGCGCCGAACACCGTCGGGCAGCCATCATCCATGTGTTGGCGGATATCGATGTGCAGCGGTAATTGACCAAGCAGTGCCACTTGATACTGCTCTGCCATCTTCTGGCCGCCACCGGTACCGAATAGCGGCTCATGATGACCGCAGGCGCTACAGACGTGATAACTCATGTTCTCGATAATACCGAGCACCGGCACATTGACCTTGTTGAACATGGCGATCCCCTTGCGGGCATCGGCCAGCGCCACATCTTGCGGGGTTGTGACAATCACCGCCGCCGAAGTCGGCACCTGCTGGGCCATGGTGAGCTGGATATCGCCAGTGCCCGGCGGCATGTCTACCACCAGATAATCCACCTCGCCCCAGCGGGTCTCATGGAGGATCTGCGCCAGCGCCTTGCTCGCCATCGGGCCACGCCAGATGGTTGCATCCTGCTCGGAGACCAGATAGCCGATGCTGTTGCTCTTGAGGCCGCAGGCCATCACCGGCTCCATCAGCTTGCCGTCATGGCTGACCGGGCGCTCTGTGAGAGTGCCCATCATGGTGGGAATGGAAGGGCCATAGATATCGGCATCGAGAATAGCGACCCGCGCCCCCTCTTTTTGCAGGGCCAGCGCCAGATTGACCGCGGTGGTGGACTTGCCTACCCCCCCCTTGCCGGAAGCAACCACGATGATGTTGCGAATGCCCTGCACGGCATTGAGGCCCTGGGCCCGCGGCATGCTGGCGACGTCAATCTCCAATGCCCAGTCGATGCGGGCGGCGCCGGTGGCGCTGCGCAGTCTGGCATCGTAGTTCTCTTTGAGCTGATCGAGCAGCGAGAGACCGGCAAACGGCAAAACCAGCCGGATAGTAAGCCCCTGACCCTGATTGATGATCTCGCGAACGAATCCGGCATCCACCAGATCCTTGTGCCAGCCTGCTGGCTTAAATTCGGCGAGGATCTGTTTTACTGAATCAATCACCATTAACTCCTCATTATCTTGTCATTATCTTGAGGTGAACGGTTACCGCACACAAATCAGTGGCTTGCCTGCCATCGTAACAGCAGGTGCTGCCAAGGTTGGCATAGCCACAACCCTAGGCAGGCTACCCCCAATTCGGGTAACATGCACGGCACTCTATCATCCCAACAAGCACATCAAGAACGTAATATGGCAACTGATCCTCGTAAAATGCTGGTAACCTGCGCCCTCCCCTATGCCAATGGCTCCATCCATCTTGGCCACATGCTGGAACATATCCAGGCCGATATCTGGGTTCGTTATCAGCGAATGCGCGGCCATCAGGTGCACTTCATCTGTGCCGATGATGCCCACGGCACCCCGATCATGCTCAAGGCACAGCAGATGGGGATCACCCCGGAAGAGATGATTGCCGCTGTCTCCAAGGAGCACCAGGCCGACTTCGCCGGGTTCAACATCAGCTTTGACAACTATCACTCCACCCACAGCGATGAAAACCGCGAGCTGGCGGAGTTGATCTACGGCCGCCTGAAAAATGGTGGCTTTATCAAGAGCCGCACCATCTCCCAGCTGTTCGATCCGGAAAAATCCATGTTCCTGCCGGACCGTTTCGTCAAGGGTACCTGCCCCAAGTGCAAATCTCCGGAGCAGTATGGCGACAACTGTGACAGCTGCGGCGCCACCTACAGCCCGACCGAGCTGATCGATCCGAAATCTGCCGTCTCCGGCGCGACTCCGGTAATGAAGGACTCCGAGCACTTCTTCTTCGACCTGCCGCAGTTTGAAAAATGGCTCTCTGAGTGGGTACGTGGCTCCGGCGCCATTCAGGAAGAGATGGCCAACAAGATGCAGGAGTGGTTCGAAAGCGGCTTGCAGCAGTGGGACATCACCCGTGACGCCCCCTACTTCGGGTTCGAAATCCCCGGCGCCCCGGGCAAGTACTTCTACGTCTGGCTGGATGCCCCCATCGGCTACATGGCTTCTTTCAAGAACCTGTGCAACAAGCGTGGCGACATCGACTTTGACAGCTACTGGAAAGCGGACTCCGACGCCGAGCTCTACCACTTCATCGGCAAGGACATCGCCTACTTCCACTGCCTGTTCTGGCCGTCCATGCTGGAAGGTGCCAACTTCCGCAAGCCGACCAAGGTCAACGTGCACGGTTATGTGACCGTTAACGGCGCCAAGATGTCCAAGTCCAAGGGCACCTTTATCAAGGCATCCACCTACCTGAACCACCTGGATCCGGAGTGCCTGCGTTACTACTACGCCGCCAAGCTCAACAGCCGCATCGATGATCTGGACCTGAACCTCGAAGATTTCGTGCAGCGCGTCAACGCCGACGTGGTCAACAAGCTGGTCAACCTCGCCTCCCGCAACGCCGGTTTTATCGCCAAGCGTTTTGGCGGCAAGCTGGCGGCAACCTGCGCCGAACCCGAGCTCTACGCCGAATTCGCCAATGCTCGTACCGCCATTGCCGAGGCTTATGAGAGCCGTGAATTCAGCCGCGCCATCCGCGAAATCATGGCGCTGGCCGACAAGGCCAACCGCTACGTGGACGACAAGGCTCCCTGGGTTATCGCCAAGCAGGAAGGGGCTGACGCCGAGCTCCAGGCGGTCTGCTCTGTTGGCATCAACCTGTTCCGCGTGCTGATGGCCTACCTCAAGCCCGTCATGCCGCTGCTGGCCGAACGTGCCGAAGCCTTCCTGGCCGAAACCCTCAGCTGGGATGGCATCGAGATGCCGCTGGTCAATCACACCGTTGCGCCGTTCAAGGCCCTCTTCTCCCGCATCGAGCCGGCGAAGATTGAAGCCATGATCGAGGCATCCAAGGAAGACCTGGCCAAGGAGCAGGCACCGAAAGTGACCGGTCCGCTAGCTGATGACCCCATCAGCGAAACCATCACCTATGACGATTTTGCCAAGATTGACCTGCGCGTCGCGCTGATCAAGAAGGCCGAAGCGGTACCGGAAGCCGAGAAGCTGCTCAAGCTGCAACTGGATATCGGCGGCGAAACCCGTCAGGTGTTTGCCGGTATCAAGTCCGCTTACAACCCGGAAGATCTGGAAGGCAAGCTGACCGTGATGGTGGCCAACCTGGCGCCGCGCAAGATGCGTTTCGGCATGTCCGAAGGCATGGTGCTGGCTGCAGGCCCGGGCGGCAAGGATCTCTGGATCCTGGAGCCGCAAGAAGGTGCCCAACCGGGCATGCGCGTCAAGTAAGCGTATCGCTGACTGCGACCACAGCCAGATAGAGAAGAGAGGCCAAACGGCCTCTCTTTTTTTGTCTCGCATTTGTGGCTTGGAGAGTTTTTGTAGATGCTGGTCGCGGATGACTTTCGTAGATTGCGGCCTTGGGGCTATCCACCGCTTGACTTGGCGGACGATACATTTTGTTCTGAATAGCTGATCACCCGACTTGGCATGTCATTCATGTTGTGGCCTGCCTGCATCGCCAGTTTGAGCGCCACCAGCTCCGCCTGCTGGCAGTCCAGTTGACGCAAGCGGGCGGTGATCTTCCCCTTCAACTGCTGCCGCAGTTTCGTCTGCTTGCGGGTGTTCCCCTGCTCTGCTCGCAACCTCCGCCGCCATTGCCGCCAATCCTGCAACTGGCCGAGTCGCTCCTGCCAGTGAGTCAGGGTGCTCAACCAGCCGGGATCTCCACTCCCCAGATCCAGCAACAGTTCCACGCCATAACGGGCCTGCTTGATCTCGAGGCGCAGCCGATGCCAGCGGCGCAACTGTTGCTGACGGGAGCTGGCAGATTTCCCAACGCAGGGAATAGGTTCATCGAGAGCGCTCTGCGCCTCATCAAGGCACAGGGCCAGATGCTGCTGATAGAAGAACGCCAATGCCCGCGCATCCTGCACCTGCGCCACCACCGCAAGCCAGCGGGCCAATCGCCGCGACAACAGGGGCACACGACAGGCCGATTTGTGGGTATTACCAGTGCTGGCAGGCGGCTTGCCAAAACGCTCGGCGTAGACCTGAGCATCCCGCAGCGCCGAGAGCCGCCCGACCGAGCGCAGCAGACGCCGCTCCAGCTCGGGATGATAGGTGAGTGGTCGCCACAGGGCGAGCAGTGCCAGCAAGCGGCGCGCCGCGATACGGTAGCCATGCACGGCCGGTTCGCTGGCCTCTTCGCGCACCGCTCGCGCCGCCTCCTGATAACGGGCGACCCAGCTTGTTGCCTGAGTCAGCAACAGACCTTCCTTGTCAGCGTCCATCTCGTCTCCGCCCCTTCAGTTGGTGTGAAAGCCCTGACCGGTGGGTGGCAGCGCCTCTTCATACTCCATCCGGGTCACCCTGGCGGTACGCGGGCCATGCTCCAGCCACCCCAGCATCATCTGCACCCCCTGTGCGGGGCCGCTGATGAGGATCTCCACCGAGCCATCCTCCAGGTTGTAGGCATGGCCCCGCAAACCCAGTTGCAGCGCCCGCTCACGGGTGAAATAGCGAAATCCCACCCCCTGCACCTGCCCCCACACCCGAATGACAAACGATTGCTCTCCCATTTCTCACACCTTCCGCTTAAGAAAAAATTTCCCGAGACGATAATGTGCTCGACACTCTATCTCTGCAGGATGCAGCTCCATTATGAAAGAAGTTAAATTCCGGTGGGTTGACCGCTATCTCATTCACCTCACCATCAGTGAAAAATTCCATATCGCGTTCTGGTTACCTCTCTTCATCATCGCCTTTCTCAGCTGGTATATGCTGGCGGCCAGCCATCAGCAGGAGATCTCCCTGCGGGTAGCGCAGTTGCAGCAACGGGTCGAGACCACAGCGCAACTGGTCAGCCAGCAGCCAACGCTCACTCTGCCAGCCGATCTACGCATCCAGCCACAAGGGGTGAGCGGGCTCGAACAGCAGGGCGATCGCTACCGCTTCACCGCACCAGCGGGTCAGGCAGGCTACGTCACCGGTGATCTCGATACCAGCAACCTCTCAATGTGGGAGGGTCAGGGCTCGACCCTGCTCCTGATCGGCGCGCTGGCCGCCCTGATGGCGCTGGTGATCCACTACATGATGACCTTTGTCTCCGGTGCGCTCTACTCCACCAACAAGGCGCTGCAAACCGTGGCGGACGGCGATCTCACGTTCCGACTCAACTTCTTCCCGGTGCGGGACGAGTTCTCCACCCTGGCGGGCAGCATCGACCGCTTTACCGACCGCCAGCACCAGATCGTCAAACTGGTGGAAGAATCTGCCGAAGCGCTGACCATGGCCGCCGACGAGTTTCGTGACCATGCCCGCGAAGGCGAGACCATGGCGCGTTCCCAGCGCCAGCACATGGATTCACTGGCCACTGCCATGGAGCAGATGTCGGCGGCGATCCGCGAAGTGGCGCGCAATGCCAACGACACCCTGCAGCAGACCCGCCAGTCGAGCGAAGAGGCAGCCAATGGCGCCAACCGGGTAGCCCGCACCATCGAGGCGATCCGCACCCTGGCCGACGAGATTGGCAACGCCTCCGGCGCGGTCGAGCGCCTGACCCACAACGCCAACCGGATCAACGAGGTGGTCAACGTCATCAACGCCATCTCCCAGCAGACCAACTTGCTTGCCCTCAACGCCGCCATCGAGGCGGCCCGTGCCGGTGAGCAGGGTCGCGGCTTTGCGGTGGTAGCGGATGAGGTGCGTACCCTCGCCAGCCGTACCCAGCAGGCGACGGTGGAGATCCAGCAGATGATCGAAGAGCTGCAGACCGGTACCGGCGCGCTGAACGAGATCATGGAAAAGACTGTAGGGCGCGCCGCCAGCAGCCAGCAGCTCATCAGCGAAGTGGGGCTCGATATCGAAAAACTGAGCAACCACAGCGATGCGGTGCTGGAGATGAGCACCCAGATCGCTACCTCGAGCGAAGAGCAAAGCTCGGTCGCCGCCGAGATCACCCACAATCTGGATCAGGTACGCCATGAAGCGGCCCAGGTGGAAGAGTCCGCCAGCGCCTCGGTAGCCGGTACGCAGGGGCTTAAAGCCACCGCCAGCGAACTGGCCCAGGCACTCAAGGGGATCACTCTCTGACGCTGCCGAATAGCATCCGGCAACAAGAAGCAATAAGAAAAGAGGCCACCCATTGGGTGGCCTCTTTGTCTTTATGGATAGTGACCATGAATGATAGCGACCAATTGCTATGCCAGCTGGCAGTCCCACTCAGGATTGCAGCAAACTCAGGGCCGCATTGGGGCGACTGTTTGCCTGACTCAAAATCGAAGCACTCGCCTGCTGCAAGATTTGGGTGCTGACCAAGCGAGCCGATTCCACAGCCATGTCGGCATCCCGGATCCTTGAGCGGGCAGCGCTGAGGTTCTCATTGGCATTGGCCAGATTGCGTACCCGTGAATCCAGCGCGTTGGCTTGGGCACCGAGCCGAGCGCGCTGAACACCCAGCTGTTTCATACCCACATCCAGGGTTTTGATGGCCCTGCTGGCGTTGTCTTCACTAAGAACATCAATATTATCAACGGTATATTTCTTCTTGTCCTCTTGATAAAAGCCAAGCGCATGCAAGCTGGATCCCTGCATATCAATATTGGAATACTTGTCGCCTGATGAGCGCAGCTCCATCTGACCGATATACGTCGTCGATGTAACATCGGGTAACAGAGAGCTCAGAGAGGAACTACTGATCACCGGAGGCGCCGGTGGTGATGGTTGCGGAGGGGGGGGTTGTGCCATTGGCCAGCGCAAGGCTGTTGCCCTGAGCGCTATGCATGGTCAATGAATTGCTGGCGGGATTGCTGTTGTTGGAGGCACTCACATAAAAACCCAGACCTGCCGATTGCGCAGTACTGTTGATGCGTTGAACCACGGTTGCCATGATGGCACTATTTTTTGCTGTCGGATTGACCGGATCCCATCCGGTCATATCAATGCCTGTGGTCAAATCCACAGAGTGACCCGCTACATCGATATAGGAGGGTAATGCGGATAAATCGACCGCGGAGGCGACAGAAAATGGCAGTTGTTGCGCTTGTACCGGCCCCTGATTATTGGGAAAGGTGGTGCCATTAATATCTGCCACGAACGCTTCCAGGGTTGAATAGTCCTTGTCAAAAGTGACGCCATTAAGGGTGATAGGCTGAGATGAAAGCTTGAGATCAGCAATGTCATACGCCCCTGGCTTGCTTCCTGCCGGACTACGCGCTCGCCACTCCATCTCCCCCAGATTTTTGGTCTGGGCATTGAGATCGGTAATGACGGTATTCTGTCCTGCATAGGCACCGACCAAGAAGATACCTTCGTAACTCCCCGCCAGCAGGTCCTGTCCGGCAAACCGGGTACCTGTGGCAATCCGGTCCATCTCCAACTGCAGTTGCTTGAACTCAGCATTCAGGGCTACGCGATCCTCTGCCGTATTGGCACCGCTTCCCGACTGCAGTGCCAGGGTGCGCATCCGCTGCATCAGGTTCACCGACTCATCAAGCGCCCCATCGGCGACGTTGATCACCGAGATCCCATCATTGGCGTTGCGAATAGCGGTGTTGGTCCCGTTCACTTCACTGGTGAGGCGATTACTGATCTGCAAGCCTGCTGCATCATCAGCGGCACTGTTGATGCGCAAGCCGGATGAGAGTCGTCGATATACCGAATCCAGCGTGTTGGATGATTGACCAAGATGGCGAGAAGCATTGAGGGCAGAAATATTTGTAGCGATGGAGAGGAACATGGACAGCTCGATACAGGAAAGATTCAAAATGGTCTCCCCCACTATCGACATCATCAAATGACTCTTTAGCGAAAATCACTATAAAGTAAGGTTAAAACGCTTTATTGACTAAATTGCGTACACATAACGACCAACACTGAACAAAAAACAAGCATAACCAACTGTGGCATATAAGATAAACAGCGTGAAACGCCAACATTGAGATTCTGCAAACCTTGCATATGCAACACTCGGGCGTTGTCCAGATGTACAACTCGTCACTCTGCCATATACCAGCAAAGGCTGGCTTAGCCGCACTATTGCACATAGAATGTGGCCCCTTTTCTTTCTACCATCGGCAAACATCCATGAGCGCTTCCATCTATCTCGTCAAAGGCCGCGAAAAATCCCTGCTGCGTCGCCACCCCTGGATCTTCTCCAAGGGGATTGAGCGGGTTCAGGGCAACCCCATTGACGGCGATACCGTCGAGATCTATGCCAACGATGGCAAGTGGCTCGCCCGTGGCGCCTGGTCAGGCAGCTCCCAGATCCGTGCCCGGGTCTGGACCTTCGACAAGGATGAGACCGTCGATCTCGACTTCTTTATCCGTCGTCTCAAATATGCGCAGGAGTCTCGCGATCCGCTGATCAAGCGTCAGGGCCTCACCGGTTATCGCCTCTGCGCCGCCGAATCCGACGGCCTGCCGGGTCTGACCATCGACCGTTATGCCGATTTTCTGGTGTGCCAGATCCTCTCTGCCGGCGCCGAGTTCCAGCGTGAGCTGATAACGCAAGCACTGCGTACCCTCTACCCCGTGTGCAGCATCTATGAGCGCTCCGATGTGGCAGTGCGCAAGAAGGAAGGGCTGAAAGAGCGCACCGGCGTCATCTATGGCGAGACCCCGAACGAGCCGGTGGTCATCGAAGAGAACGGTGGCGTCAAGATCCTGGTAGACATTCGCAACGGCCACAAAACCGGTTTCTATCTGGATCAGCGTGACAACCGTCAGGCTGCCGGCAAGTACACCGAAGGCAAGCGGGTGCTCAACTGCTTCTGCTACACCGGTGGGTTTGGCGTTTATGCCCTTAAGGGCGGCGCCAAGGAAGTGGTCAACGTCGATCTCTCCCAGAATGCGCTGGATATTGCCCGCCAGAATGCCGAGCTGAACGGGCTGGATACCAGCAACACCCAGTTTGTCCGTCACGACGTCTTCAAGCTGCTGCGGGAATATCGTGAGAAGGGCGAGAAGTTCGATGTCATCGTGCTGGATCCGCCCAAGTTCGCCGAGAGCAAGGCCCAGCTGCTGGGTGCCTGCCGTGGCTACAAGGACATCAACATGCTGGCGTTCCAGCTGCTGGCGCCGGGTGGCGTGCTCTTGACCTACTCCTGCTCCGGCCTGATGGAGCAGAGCCTGTTCCAGAAGATCGTTGCCGATGCGGCGCTTGATGCCGGTCGCGATGCCCAGATCCTGGAGCTGCTCTCCCAGGCCTCCGATCACCCTATCGGTACCGCCTATCCGGAAGGCTTCTACCTCAAGGGTCTGGTGGTGCGCGCCCGCTGATCGGCAACCACCCTCCCCTTGTGATCAATCAGGCCCCTTGCGGGCCTGATTGTTTTGCTTTACGCCTATAGACCTGCCCCTTGCTCCGTTGACCACCCTCTCTTCTTTATGGGTGTTCTCTCTCCTCCTCTTTCCCTACCAACTCCCCACGGCTTCTCTGTTTAAATTTCTTTGCACAATAACTGCACATTTATGATTTAAATCACACCCGTATGACTCTCTTTTCCGTAATGTGATCCCGCCTGCGGCAGCCAAGCCGAGGCAACCGACCCATCAGGATTGATGGACGGTACAACAACAAAAATCGATGTCAGGCCAAGCTGAACATCACAAGGGATCCCGTTATGAATCAATCATTGCCGCTGTTAACGCCGCTGCGGGGCATCGCTGCCCTGATGGTGGTGCTGTTCCATGCCCGCTTGCTGCTCTTTCCCCAGTGGATGGAGCCGATCGCAGGCCACACCCAACTCATCGAGAACGGCTACCTCTGGGTCGACCTGTTCTTTATTTTGAGCGGCGTGGTGCTGGCCCATGTCTATGGGGAGGCTTTCACCCGCACGCCCCGCACCGTGGGCTATGGCCGCTTTCTCTGGCTGCGGCTGACCCGCGTCTACCCCCTCTATCTGGTGACCCTGCTGCTGCTGGTTGGCTGGGAGCTTTACAAGGTGCGGCACGGAGTGGGCTTCTACGCCGGCCCCTTGTTCAAGATGTGGGAGTGGGAAGGGATGCCGCCTTTCGGTTCGCCCTTCACGCCATCCGAAGCGCTGCCCAGCGCCTTCCTGCTGCTGCAGGTGGTAACCGATCACGGGCTGACCTGGAACTTCGCCGCCTGGTCCCTGAGCGTAGAGTGGATCAGCTACCTGCTGTTCCCGCTGCTGATCCCGCTGGCGGTGGCCCGTAGTCGCTGGAGCCATCTCGCCCCCCTGTTGGCGCTGACGGTGCTGGCCTTTATCGTGCACAGTCGCGGCACCCTAGATGTCACCAGCGGCGCGCTTGCAGTGGGACGCGGGGTGAGTGAATTTGTGCTCGGCCTCTGGTTGCTGCCCAGGGTCAAGGCCGCGAAAGGCTCGCCCATGATGAAGCATGACCTACCCCTGCTGGTCGCCTTTGTGCTGCCCTTCGCGCTGATGCAGTTCACCATGACGCCGCAGCTGACCCTGCTGCTGATCGCCTCCTACGTGCTGCTAATCTGGATTTCAGCCGCTCAGGGGGAGCGCCAGAGCCCGCTGCTGCACCTTTTGGATAACCGCTTCACCAACTGGCTGGGGGACCTCTCCTACTCCATCTATCTGCTCCATGCGCTGGTGCTGCTCACCGGCTGCGAGCTCATCCACTATCTGGCACCGGGGCTCACCGAGTGGTGGTATGGCCAGACCAACCCGCTGCTGGGGGTAGTGGCAACCGTGCTGATGCTGGCGGTGCTGATCGGGCTCTCGGCGCTGAGCTACAACCTGCTGGAGCGACCACTGCAACGGCGCCTGCGCCGCTGGGGCAAGTCACGGCAACCGGCGCTGGAGCAAGCCGGATAAGCTAATCTCGCCCTGTCTGGATGAGTTGACGGCTTTATGCCAACTCATCCAGTACCAGTTCATCCAGACTGCTCATCACCCAGGCACTCGGGTGCTGGCTAAATCCGATCTTGGGGTAGTACGCCACCGCCTGCGGCGCGGCCAGCAGGATCAGCTTGCAGCCGGGCTGCAATTGTAAAAACGTCTCGCGAATAAGGGCTTTGCCAATCCCCTGCCCCTGCACTGACTCGGCTACCGCCAGATCCGAGAGGTAGCAACAAAAATGAAAATCGGTCACCGAGCGAGCCACCCCGACCAGGGTCTCGCCCTGCCAAGCGGTGATCAGCAAATTGGCGTTATCCAGCATGCCCTGCAGGGTGTCCGGATGGTCCAGCGGCCGTCTCGCCCCCAGCGAGGTCTGCGCCAACAACGCCGCAAACTGCGCCGTGGTAATGGGGTGGTTAACCAAAAATGTGGTGGTCACTAAGCTCTCCTGTTGTCGATCGGCTGTTGCGTGCTGTTGATCTCTTTGACGTCCTCTTTGCTGCATCTGTACTGCAATCAATCAGCCAGCGCCGGATCCAGAGCGATGACAGTCAAGTGCGGGCAATTCCCTGCTGTTTATGTGAATTCCTGTTCGAACCCCAAGGGGCAAATGTGGCATAATGCCCCGTCCTGTGGCCCTTGGCGGGGCTGCGCTGGCGCACCTTGTCGCCCTTTTCTTCCCCGTCCGGCCTGGCAGTCTTTCATAACTGCCAGTCATCGCTGCCCCTGTTGGCACCGAGGCCACCCATATTTGCGGCTTCTAGTCATTCTCTCTACAAGGCCGCCCATTGATCAAGACGGCTCCACAGAGCCTCTGCTCTGTTTGCAAATAAAAGGGGTAAGTATGTCTTCCATTCGTCTGACCCAATACAGCCACGGCGCTGGCTGTGGCTGCAAAATCTCTCCCAAGGTGCTCGACACCATTCTCAAGAGCCAGATCCCGGGCTTCAACGACCCGACCCTGATCGTTGGCAACAGCAGCAAGGATGACGCGGCCGTGGTCGATATCGGCAACGGTCAGGGCATTGTCTCCACCACCGACTTCTTCATGCCCATCGTCGATGACCCCTTCACCTTTGGCCGCATCGCCGCCACCAACGCCATCAGCGATATCTACGCCATGGGCGGCAAGCCCATCGTTGCCATCGCCATCCTCGGCTGGCCCATCAATACCCTGCCCGCCGAAGTGGCCCAGCAGGTGATAGATGGCGGCCGTCAGGTGTGCCACGAAGCGGGCATTTCGCTGGCCGGTGGTCACAGTATCGATGCCCCCGAGCCCATCTTCGGCCTCGCGGTTACCGGTATCGTGCCGCTTGATGCCATCAAGCAGAACGACACCGCCAAGGTGGGTGATACTCTCTATCTGACCAAGCCCCTTGGTATCGGTATCCTCACCACCGCCCAGAAGAAGGGCAAGCTCAAGCCCGAACACGAGCAGCTGGCCCCCAATGCCATGTGCACCCTCAACAAGATTGGCCAGCGCTTTGCCGAACTGCCGGGTGTGCACGCAATGACCGACGTGACCGGTTTTGGTCTGGCTGGCCATCTGCTGGAGATGTGCGAAGGCTCGAATGTCAGCGCACGCCTCGACTTCAAGGCGCTGCCGCTGCTGGATGAGGTGGATTACTACCTCGCCGAGGGCTGCGTACCGGGCGGTACCCTGCGCAACCACGACTCCTACGGCCACAAGCTGGATGCTATGGACGATCGCACCCGCAACATCATGTGCGATCCGCAAACCAGCGGCGGCCTGCTGGTCGCCGTGGGTAAAGAGAGCGAAGCCGAGCTGCTCGCCATCGCGCAAGACGCTGGGCTAGAACTCTCGCCCATCGGTCAGATCAAGCCCCTTGAGGGCTCCCGCTTTATCGAGATTGTCCAATGAGTGAATTGCCACTGGCCACGGACTACGCCCAGATTTTTTTAGGCGATGTGCCGTTGATTGATGTGCGCGCCCCCATCGAGTTCAAGGAGGGGGCCTTCCCCTGCTCGACCAGCCTGCCCTTGATGACAGACGATGAGCGCGCCCAGGTGGGGACCTGCTTCAAGAAGCAGGGTCAGGCCGCCGCCATTGAGCTTGGACACAAGCTGGTGGGGGGAGCAGTACGTGCCGAGCGACTCGAAGGCTGGCTGGCGCAATTGCGCCAGCAGCCCGATGCCGTGCTCTACTGCTTTCGCGGCGGCCTGCGCTCGCAAACCGTACAACAGTGGCTGGCTGATGCAGGGGTGACTCGCCCCCGCGTCGCCGGTGGCTACAAGGAGCTGCGCCGCTTCCTGATCGACACCCAGGACAAGGCCTCTGCCGAGTGTCGCTGGACTGTGCTGACCGGCATGACCGGCTCCGGCAAGACCCATATGCTGGACCACGTGGCCCAAGCGCTCGATCTGGAAGGACACGCCCATCACAGGGGCTCGTCGTTTGGTCAGCTGCCCGGCGGCCAGCCCAGCAACATCAATTTTGAAAACAACATGGCCATCGAACTGCTCAAGCGCCGCCATCAGGGCGAGCATGCCTTTGTGGTGGAAGATGAAAGTCGCCTGATCGGCCGCTGCTGCCTGCCCCTCTCCCTCCATGAGGCCATGAGTCAGGCACCGCTGGTGGTGGTAGATGTACCGCAGGTCGATCGCGCCGAGCAGATCCGCGAAGATTACGTGCACGATCTCTGGCTGCGCTATCAAACCATCTATGGCCAGGAAGAGGGATGGCCGCTGTTTGCCGCCTATCTCACCGATGCGCTGGCCCGTCTCAAGCGCCGCCTCGGCGATCAGGCCCACCGCGAGCTGGATGCCCTGATGCAGACCGCTCTCACCGAGCAGGAAAAGAGCGGCGATACCGCGCTGCATCTAGCCTGGATCACGTTGCTGCTGACCCGCTACTACGACCCCATGTATCTCTACCAGCTTGGCAACAAGCAGGAGCGCATCGTATTCCGCGGTGACAAACAGGCCTGTCTCGACTATTTCGCCGAGCAGCATGCCAGCGCGCTGCGCGGCTGACCCATCCCAAGAGAGGAACTCTATGTTGAAATTCGAGGTGATCCCGGTCACCCAGTTCGCTCAGAACTGCTCCCTCATCTGGTGTGACGAAACCCATCAGGCCGCCCTGATCGATCCGGGCGGCGAAGCGGACAAACTGCTGGCGGCCATCGCCAAACGCGGCCTGACCCTGACCCACATCCTGCTGACCCACGGTCATCTGGATCACGTCGGTGCTGCCGCCGAGCTGCGTGAAAAAACCGGCGTCGCCATTACCGGTCCCCACAAGGAGGACGCCTTCTGGCTCGACATGCTACCCCAGCAGAGCCAGATGTTCGGCTTCGCCCATACCTCCGCCTTCACGCCGGATCGCTGGCTTGAGCAGGGTGACAAGGTGCAGCTTGGCCAGTGCGAACTGGAGGTCTACTTCTGCCCCGGCCACACCCCGGGCCATATCGTGCTGCTGAGTCAGGCCGAAAAACTCGCCTGGGTTGGCGATGTGCTGTTTGCCGGCAGCATAGGCCGCACCGACTTCCCCCGTGGCGATCACGGCACGCTTATCAAGTCGATCACCGAGACCCTGCTGCCGCTGGGCGACGAGATCGTCTTTATCCCGGGCCACGGCCCCAGCTCCACCTTCGGTCGCGAGAAGGTGAGCAACCCCTATCTGACCCAGCCTATCTGGTGATCAAAAAAGCAGCGGTGTTAGCCGCTGCCTTTCCTTCTCTGCTCTCTTTTTCATTCTCGATTCCTGCCATCCGCCCAGCCACGTCCCACCAGCGTTCCCCATTTCGGCATGCCCATTTGTCTCTTTCGCCCAATAAAAATCCCCACCCGAGGGTGAGGATTGATTTATGGGTGCAACCGTCTGGTGGCTTATTGTGCCAGCAGGTGACCGACCAGCTCATGACGCCACCCTTGCAGCAACATCGGCTTGTCGCTGCGGGCCCGCTCTTCGTTGTTCATCCGCCAGCTCCAGGTGAAGTACTGGTGAATGATCTTCTTGCTGGCAATCAGCTCGGGCGGAATATTGCTCGCCTTGGCCTTCTCTTCCACCATGGCTTTGATGCGCTTGAGCTCGGCCTTGTACTGGGGGAAGTCCACCAGCCGGCGAATGGGCTCGGGCCAGCTGTCAGGATCGCTCTGCTGCGCCTTGGCGACGATATCGAGCATCCGCTTGCCGTGGATCTTGATCTCGATGGGCGAGAGGCCGAGCTCGTTGAGATCCCGCAGGGAGGCAGGACGACGCTCTGCCACCTTGAACAGGTGCAGCTCTTTGACCACGAAGTTCAGAGCCAAATCGCGGCGCACCGCCTCTTGCTGGCGCCAGGCTGCCAGTTCACGCAGGATGGCGAGCTCGCGGCGACCCAGTTGCCAGGCGTTGACGATTTCAAGATATGCCTGACGGGGATCGCTACCCTGGGTCTTGCGGGCGGAGTGGTTCTGACACTCCTGCTCGAACCAGGCAAACTTGCCGCTTTCCCGCAGTTTGGCCATCACCTTCTCGTAGAGCGGCATCAGGTAGAAGACATCCGCTGCCGCGTATTCAAGCTGACGTGGCGTAAGCGGGCGGGCCAGCCAGTCGGTGCGCGCCTGATCTTTTTCCAGCTCGACCCCAAGGAATTCGTTCACCAGCGCACCAAAGCCGACCGAGACGCCGTAACCGAGAAAGGCGGTAGCCAGCTGGGTATCGTGCATCTGGTTGGGCAGGTGGCCCGCCTGATGCTGGATAAGCTCCAGATCTTCGCCAGAGGCGTGCAGGATGGCGATCTGCCCTTCCTTGCCCAGTCGTTGCCAGAGGGCGGAGAGATCCAGCGTCAGCGGATCCAGCAGCGCCAGATGCTCGCCGTCATAGATCTGGAACAGGCCAAGCTGGGGGTAGTAGGTACGGGTGCGAACGAATTCAGTATCGATAGCCAGGGGAACGTCGGCCAGAGAAGCGAGATACTGCTCAAGTTCGGCTTGCTGAGTGATAAGTTGATAGTGCATCTGTGCCTGCGCGGTTGATCAGGGCCAAAAAGAAAAAACCGTGGGATGACCCACGGTTTTGCATAACGACGGTGCTGGTTTGCAGAGGCTTCTGCAGCCGCAGTCCGGTTATTGCTTGGCAATCTCCTCGTCGCGCAGTACGCGCCGCAGGATCTTGCCCACATTGGTCTTGGGAAGTTCGTCACGAAATTCTACCAGTTTCGGCACCTTATAGGCAGTCAGATGTTTGCGGCAGTGGGCAATAATCTCGTCCTCCTGCAATTTTGCATCTTTCTTGACCACAAAGATCTTCACCAACTCGCCGGAGACCTTGTGTGGTACACCGACAGCGGCCACTTCCAGCACTTTCGGGTGCAGGGCAACGACATCTTCGATCTCGTTCGGATAGACGTTGAAACCGGAGACCAGGATCATGTCCTTCTTGCGGTCAACGATCTTGAAGAAGCCCTGCTCGTCGCACACCGCGATATCACCGGTACAGAGCCAGCCATCCTGCATCACTTCGGCGGTCGCCTCGGGACGCTGCCAGTAGCCCACCATCACCTGCGGGCCGCGCACCTGCATCTCGCCTGGGGTGCCGAGGGCGTGGATCACCTGACCGTTGTCATCCACCAGCCGGATCTCGGTAGAGCAGACCGGCAGACCGATGGAACCGTTGTAATCAGTCAGATCGTAGGGGCAGACGCTCACCAGTGGCGAACACTCGGTCAGGCCATAGCCTTCCAGCAGCGGGGTATCGGTCAGTGTCTTCCACTTCTCCGCAACCGCGCGCTGCACTGCCATGCCGCCGCCGATGGTGAGCTTGAGCTTGTCAAAGGCGATCCCCTGAAACTCTTCGTTGTTGACCAGCGCATTGAACAGGGTGTTGACCCCGGTAATACAGGTGAAGGGGTACTTCTTGATCTCTTTGACAAAGCCTGGGATGTCGCGCGGGTTGCTGATCAGCAGGTTGTAACCACCGATGCGCATAAAGAGCAGGCAGTTCACGGTCAGGGCGAAGACGTGATAGAGCGGCAGCGCGGTGACCACGAACTCCTTGCCGCGCTCCAGCATGGGGCCGTAGACGCCGAGGCATTGCTCGACGTTGGCAATCATGTTGCGATGGGTCAGCATGGCCCCTTTGGAGAGGCCGGTGGTGCCACCGGTGTACTGCAGGAAGGCGAGATCGTCGTTGGTGATCTCCGGCTTGATGTACTGCAGGAAACGCCCCTTGGAGAGGGCCTGACGCATGGTGGTGGCGTGGGGCAGATTGTATTTCGGCACCAGCTTCTTGACGTACTTGACCACGAAGTTGACCAGGGTGCCCTTGGCCAGCCCCAGGTTGTCACCCATCCGGGTCAGGATAACGTGCTTGATCGGGGTGTCGTAGACTACTTTTTCCAGGGTATGGGCGAAGTTGGAGACGATGACGATGGCTTTGGCACCGGAATCTTTGAGCTGATGCTCCAGCTCGCGCGGGGTATAGAGCGGGTTGACGTTGACCACGATCATGCCGGCGCGCAGGATGCCGAACACGGCGATGGGGTATTGCAGCAGGTTAGGCATCATCACCGCAACCCGATCCCCTTTCTCCAGCTTCAGCTCGTTTTGCAGGTAGGCAGCAAAGGCGCGGGACTGCTCTTCCAGCCGGCGGTAGGTGATGGTTTGGCCCATGTTGACGAAGGCGGGCTGATCGGCAAACTGGGTCACCGAGGATTCGAACATCTCGACCAGGGAGCTGTATTGGTCTGGATTGATCTCGGCGGGGACCCCTTCCGGATAACGTTTCAGCCAGACTCTTTCCACAAACTTCTCCTGCATAACTAGCACCTGTGCGCTCACTGTGTTGCCTCCGTCCCGGTTCACATCCATTTTAATCGGTTGTTTTAAGCTGATGCTCTAATGCCGCACATATTTACACAGCGCAACATCAATTAACAGCAAATTAACAACAGAAAAATGTGAGGGAGAAAACAAACCTGGAATTATTGAAAGCTGGCGATTCTACCGAACTTGACAAAACTTTACGATACAAACGGCCGTATCAACCGAATTTTCCATATGAAAATGGTGGTTTCCACCCAATATGACCCGCTCGATCTGCTGGAAGGCATCCTGACGGGCCTGCCATTGGGCTTCAAGCGCAGCAAAGCCCTGTTCCCCCTGAATCAACAGCACCGGACAACGGATAGCCGCCATCAGTGCACGAGCTTGTCCTTCGCTCATTCTCAGGGGCGACAGATCCCGCAAGCGGGGGTCGCTGCGCCAGTGCCAGCGCCCTGCCCGCTCTTCAAGCTGCCGTTCACAGATAAGACGCGCCGCCTGCGGCGTGATATCCGCCACCTTGCAACGGGCGGCGACAGCCTCATCGATGGAGGCAAAGCCGTTGGCACTGCGCTCCCGGGTGCGACTACGGTTTAAAATCGCACGTCGCAGCTGGGCAGGTACCTCCTCATCGGGCTGACTGAGCGGGCCCAGCCCCTCCAGCATGATCAACCGCTCCACCTGTTCGGGAAACACCCCGGCATAGGCGGATGCGATCAGCGCCCCGAGGGAGTGACCGAGCAGAGTGAAACGCGACCAGCCCGCCGCCTGCACGATCTGGTAGAGATCGTCCAGCCAGTCGACAAAGACATAGGGGTTGGCTTTGTGATCGGAGTGACCGTGCCCCGGCAGATCGACACAGATGAGGTGAAAATCACCCAGATGCGGCGCCAGCGGCAAGAAGCTGGCACTGTTGTCGAGCCAGCCGTGCAGGGCAATCAGCAGGGGTTTGCCCTGCTGAGCCTGACCCGCGAGTTGATTCTCAAGCAGGGCCACCTGCCGACCATCTGCCAAGGTGAGCAGACGTTCGTGCAGAGTGCTTTTGATGCTCTTGATCATGGCAAGCCTTAACGACGCAGCGGCCGTCTCGGCCAGAAGGGATCATAGAAGGGGTCGTAGAAGTAGGGGTCCATATAGCGCACCTCCACCTCCTTGACTGGCGGCCACAGCTTGCTGCCAGTCACATTGAGCACCGAGAAGCGGTACTTGTGCTCGCCAATCTGGCTATCCACCGGTTGGCCTATGGTGCCAAGCACTGTCAGGCTGCGCCCCTTGGCGTACAGGGTCGGATCGACAAAACCCTTCATGATGGCCAGAAAACGGCCCGGGCTCTGTTCGGTCTGCTCCGGCACACCATTGGACTTGAGCGGCAGATAGACCACTTCAATAACGCTCTGATCCGCCTTGTTGTGCACCGCCGAGATAACACCGCTCCAGCGGGCCGGTTTGCCCTCCATCCCGCCAAGGGCGGGTTGATAGGCCACCAGCTGGTTTTCGGGCTCATAGGCCAGCTCCTTGGGGACCGAGCTGCAGGCCCCGAGCAGCAGAGCCAGCGCCCCGACCACCATCCCGCGTTTCATCATGTCGCTTCTGCTATTACGCATCATGTCTCTCTCCTGTTGCCAGCGTGGCCCGTCGGGCCACCCGCTTGTGTTGCAGCTGATGATCGGCAAGAGCGACATGACGTCAGTGCTCCTGCCCTTATTCGCGACCCGGCAGTTTTTTCCAGGTCACCTTGTCACGCAAATAGACCGGCGTCGCCTGCTCCACCGGCACCGCCTCCCCCGCCAGCCAGGCGGCGCGGGCCAGCGGCAGCATGTCCTCTGCCGCCGGGAAGCGCACCTGGCTCACCGCCAGCTCATCGGCCAGACCACTCAGGGTCTCGCCATAGGTTTCAAAACCGGTGCCGACGCAGGTCACAGGGCCCGTCAGCTTGCCACGGGCATCAACCAGCGCCGCGGGCTCACTCACCACCTCGTCCCCCACCAGCTGCATACGGCCATCAATGAGCTCATAGCGGCCGAAATATACCTCGTTCATCCGCGCATCGATGGCGGTCAGCACCTGCTCGGCGCCATCCAGTCGATAGGCGCCTTGCGCCATAGCGGCCAAGGTCGAGATGCCAATCAGCGGCACACCCGCACCAAACGCCAGACCTTGCGCCACACTGATGCCGATCCGCACGCCAGTAAAGGAGCCCGGGCCGCGACCGAACGCAATGGCATCGAGGTCACTCAAACTTATCCCGGCATCCTCTAACACAGCCTGAACCATGGGCAGGATTTTTCGGGTGTGATCCCGTGGCGCCTCCTCCCAGCGGGAGAACAGCTTGTCACCCACCAGCAAGGCGGCGGAGCAGGCTTCGGTGGCGGTATCAACGGCCAGGATCTTCAACTCGTTCATGCTTTCCAATCTCTATAAAATCAGTCAATTACATAACCGGCAAGCGAGATACGCTCACCCGTTGTTCAAATCTGTTAGCTGGCGGTACACTTATTCACCGCGTTCAGTGCGATCGAAAAAACGCCCCAGCGTTCCCAACTCCCGGGTACGGGGGATGGCGGGCAGACTCTTGATAAAGGTGGCGCCGTAAGGTTTGTTGACCATTCGTGGATCACAGATCACCAGCACCCCGTGATCACTGCGATCACGAATAAGCCGTCCCACCCCCTGTTTGAGGGCAATCACCGCCTTGGGCAACTGCAGCTCGGCGAAGGGATCCCCCCCCTTGAGTTTGCAATCATCCACCCGCGCCTTGAGCTGCGGATCATCAGGGCTGGCAAACGGCAGTTTGTCGATGATAACACACGACAACGCCGCCCCTCTCACGTCGATCCCCTCCCAGAAACTGCTGGTCGCCACCAGCACGGCGCGGCCATTCTCGACAAACTCCTTGAGCAACCGCTGCTTGTTATCCTCCCCCTGCAGCAAGACGGTGCGACCAATTTCCCGGCGCAGCACCTCAGCCACCTGACGCATCACCTGATAGCTGGTGCAGAGGAAGAAACAGCCCCCCGGTGTCTTGTTGATAAGCGGGATCATCAGATTGGCCAGCTGCTCGCCACGGCCAAAGGCGTTGGGCTCCGGCAGATAACGGGGCACACAGAGCCGCGCCTGCTCGCCATAGTCGAACGGACTGTCGAGGATCAGCTCGGCGCTGCCCGCCAGCCCCAGCTCGGCCTTGAAGTGATCAAAACGCATATCCACCGTCAGGGTGGCGGAGGTGAAGACCCAGGCCACTTCCGGTCTTTGCACCTCGGCACTGAATCGCTCGGCCACCGACAGCGGCGTCAGATTGAGGGTGAAATGAAGCCGTGAGCAGTCGTACCAGTAGGAGAAACCGGTCTGGTTGACCGCCAGCACTTCACCCAGGCGGGTGCGCAGTTCACTGATTCGCTCGAAGGCGTGATCCAGCTGCTCGCCCCGGCCGAGAGCCAGTTTGAGCACCTCGTAGCAAAGCCCGATGGCGTCGTTAAGACGAGCCAGAGCCTGCCCCCAGAGCGGCTGGCGCAGCATGTCGCGGGTATTACCGCGACCGCCATCCACCCCGAAGGCGAGACGCAGATCCTGACTGGCGATAGCGAGCCGGTCTGCCGCCTTGCCGAGCTGGGCCATGTCGTGAGCTTCAGCCCGATAGGCCAGCTGGATATCCTGTGCCAGATCCTGAATGGTGCGGCTGCCCACCGATTTGCCGAAGTAGTTGGTGGCGATCTCCGGCAGCTGATGTGCCTCGTCAAACACATAGACTTGCGCTTCGGGCACCAACTCGCCAAATCCGGTGTCTTTCACCGCCATATCGGCGAAGAAGAGGTGGTGGTTGATCACCACCACCTGGGCGTCCATGGCTCGGCGACGGGCTACCACCAGATGGCAGTCGTCGTAATAGGGGCAATCGCGACCGAGGCAGTTGTCGTTGGTGCTGGTGACGTGGGCGAGGATCTCGGCGTTCTCCTGCAATCCCGGAATATCCCCCACATCGCCGTTATCGGTGGCGGTGGACCAGGATTTGACCTTCACCAGATCGTTCAGGATCTCAGGCTTTTGCAGATGGGATTCGCTCAAGAGCCGGTTCATCCGCTCGATGCAGAGATAGTTGCTGCGCCCCTTGAGCAGGGCCACCGGCGGGGTGTAGGAGAGTGCGCCTGTGATGGTCGGAAGATCCCGATAGAAGAGCTGCTCCTGCAGGTTCTTGGAGCCGGTGCTGATCACCACCCGCTTGCCGGACTCCAGCGCAGGCACCAGATAGGCATAGGTCTTGCCGGTACCGGTTCCTGCCTCAACCAGCAGACGGCCACCACTCTTGATGGCGCGCGCGACCGCTTCGGCCATCTCCAGTTGGGGAGCGCGGGCTTTGAAACCGTCGATATGGCTGGCCAGAGGGCCATCTGGCTTGAACAGGGTCTGGATGGTCAAAAGGGCGTCCCGCAGCAAAAGCGGCCATTATGCCAAAAGCGCGGCAAAAGCGGGACAGATAATCTGCCTAGACGAACAGATCGATCTGATGCTCGGGATCCGGCTTGTGATCGCCTTCCTCCGCCTTGGGCTGATCACGCTTGGCGGGCGTGCTATACGCCTGCTGGCGCTGCTGGGAGTCACTGTTGTCAGTGCTGGTCTTGCGCAGCTGGTGCTTTTTGCTGATCTGGTTCACTTCCCGCTTGATCTCTTCGCTGCCGGGCGCAGCAGGCGCCCGGGGCAAAATGGGGAACAACAGGTCCTGGCTGGGCATGATGGCTACTCCTGCAGGGGTTATTGTCTAGTTATCGACCAGAAAACCGTTTTCGCCACTTTAATCGATCAAATCACGATTTCGGGTTGCATTTTCTGTCAAGGCAGGTAGTTTAAATCAGGCGTCAATTACGACATTTGATTTTGTAAAGGATTGATTACATGAAGTTCACCACCCTGAAGACTCATCACCACCATCATCATCCCGACTAGTCTTTCAGGAGGTTGACTGCTGGAAGACACTTAACTGGTGACTTCCAAAAGGACCGCAAGATTCATAAACCCTCGGAAGCACCCACTTCCGAGGGTTTTTTCGTTTTTGACTAGAAGGAAATCGAGCAAATGGAAACACAACGTCTGCGTATCGCCATGCAAAAGTCCGGTCGTCTGAGCCAGGACTCCCAGGCCCTGTTCAAGAGCTGTGGCCTCAAGATCAACCTGCGCGAGCAGCGCCTTATCGCCCATGTCGAGAACATGCCCATCGATATCCTGCGGGTGCGTGATGACGACATCCCGGGGCTGGTGATGGAAGGGGTGGTCGATCTTGGCATCATCGGCGAGAACGTACTGGAAGAGGTGCAGCTTATTCGCGCCTCACAGGGCCTGCCGTTCGAGGTCAAAACCCTCAAACAACTCGATTTTGGCGGCTGCCGCCTCTCGCTGGCGGTGCCAGAAGATGTGACCTACACAGGGCCAGAAAGCCTGGCCGGCAAGCGCATCGCCACCTCCTACCCCGGGCTGCTCAAGCGCTTCTTTGACGAAAAGGGGCTCGGCTTCAAGAGCGTGATGCTGGGCGGCTCGGTGGAAGTGGCACCCCGTGCGGGTCTGGCCGATGCCATCTGCGATCTGGTCTCCACCGGCGCGACCCTGGAGGCCAATGGCCTCAAAGAGGTAGAGGTGATCTACCGCTCCAAGGCGGTGCTGGTTCAGGCCCCCAACCCCTTGTCTGATGCCAAGCAGAAGCTCATCGACAAACTGCTGCCCCGCATTCAAGGGATGCAGCAGGCCCGCGAGAGCAAGTACATCATGCTGCACGCCCCCAAAGACAAGCTCGATGCCATCACCGATCTGCTGCCGGGTGCCGAGCGCCCCACCATCATGCAGCTGGCCGGTGACACCAATCAGGTTGCCTTGCACGTCGTCTCCAGCGAGACCCTGTTCTGGGAGACCATGGAGCAGCTCAAGGCCCTCGGTGCCAGCTCCATTCTGGTGCTGCCCATCGAAAAGATGATGGAATAAGGAAGGGACATCATGCAGACCCTGATCTGGAAGACCCTCTCCCCCGCCCAGCAGGCCGATGTACTGACCCGGCCCGCTCTCAATGACGAGGCCGATATTGGCGCCGTGGTGCGGGATATCATCGCTGCGGTGCGCAGCCGTGGCGATGAGGCCCTGCGCGAGCTGAGCCTGCGCTTCGAGCGCGCCCCCCGTGAACAGTTGCGTGTTAGCGAGGATGAGATTGAAGCCGCCTGCGCGCGGCTGGATGGCGGCATCAAAAGCGCCATTGAAGCAGCGATTGCCAACATTCGTACCTTCCACGCCGCGCAAGTTCAGCCGGTAGTGCGGGTGGAAACCCAACCCGGGGTGGTGTGCGAGCTGCGCACCCAGCCCATCAGCCGGGTCGGCCTCTATGTGCCGGGGGGCAGCGCGCCGCTTCCCTCCACCGTGATGATGCTGGCCATTCCGGCGGCTATCGCCGGTTGCCGTGAAGTGGTGCTCTGCACCCCGTCCCCCGCCAGCGACGAGATCCTGTTTGCCGCCCGCGCCTGCGGGGTCGAGAAGGTGTTCGCCATCGGCGGCGCCCAGGCTATCGCCGCCATGGCGTACGGCACAGAAAGCATTCCCAAAGTGGACAAGATCTTCGGCCCAGGCAACGCCTATGTGACCGAAGCCAAGGGGCAGGTATCCCGCGACTGGCGCGGCGCCGCCATCGACATGCCCGCCGGCCCCTCCGAGGTGCTGGTGATTGCCGACGAGAGCGCCAATCCGGCCTTCGTTGCGGCGGATCTGCTCTCCCAGGCCGAGCATGGCCCCGACAGTCAGGTCGTGCTGGTGACCACCTCGCCGCTGCTGGCCGATGCCATCGCAGGGGAAATCAAGAGCCAGTTGGCCAAGTTGAGCCGCCGCGATATCGCCGCGCAGGCGCTCGGCAGCAGTCTGGTGATCCTCTGTGATGACCTGGCCGAGGCGTGTGCCATCTCCAACGCCTATGCGCCGGAGCACCTGATTGTGCAGACCCGCGCTCCCCGTGATCTACTGGATCAGCTTGAGAATGCCGGCTCCATCTTCCTGGGAGCATGGACGCCGGAATCGGTCGGCGATTACGCCAGCGGTACCAACCACACCCTGCCCACCTATGGCTATGCCCGCACCTGCTCGAGCCTGGGCCTCGCCGATTATCAGCGCCGCTACACGGTGCAGGAGCTGAGCGAGCGCGGCATTCAGGGCCTTGGCCCTATAGTCGAGCGCATCGCCCAGGCCGAGGGGCTTGATGGCCACAAAAATGCCGTCACCCTCAGGTTGAACGCCCTGGCCGCCACGTCCCAACCAACAGCACAGCAGAAGGATTTGTCATGAGCATTGCCAACCTGGCGCGCCGCGTGGTGCGGGCCCTCACCCCCTATCAATCCGCTCGCCGCATCGGCGGCAAGGGCCACGTCTGGCTCAACGCCAACGAGGCGCCGCTGGCCTATCCCTTCACCATTGAGGGCGGCCGTCTCAACCGCTACCCCGAGTGCCAGCCGGCCGAGGTGGTGAACGGTTATGCCGCCTACGCCGGAGTCAACCCCGATCAGGTGCTGGTGAGCCGCGGTGCCGACGAGGCCATTGAGCTCTTGATCCGCACCTTCTGTGAAGCGGGTGAAGATCAGATCCTGATCTGCCCGCCCACCTACGGCATGTACGCCATCAGCGCCGAGACCTGTGGCGTTGGCATCGTCGAGCAGCCGCTGACCGCCAGCCGCCAGCCTGACTGGCCCGCCATTGCCGATCGCCTGTCCGACGTGAAGCTGGTGTTCCTCTGCTCCCCCAACAATCCCACCGGAGATCTGGTGGGCCGCGACGGTCTCATCGCCCTGCTGGAGAAGGCGCGGGATCGCGCCATCGTGGTGGTGGACGAGGCCTATATCGAGTTCTGCCCCGAGGCGTCCGTGGTAGACCTGCTGGCCCGCTTCCCCAATCTGGTGGTGACCCGCACCCTCTCCAAGGCCTTTGCCCTGGCGGGGATCCGCTGCGGCTTTACTCTGGCCAGTCCCGAGGTGATCGCCATGCTGGCCAAGGTGATCGCACCCTATCCCATCCCCGAGCCCATCGCCCAGATCGCGGCGCAGGCCCTCTCCCCCATGGGGCTGGAGCTGATGCAGGAGCGAGTGGTAGAGCTCAACAAGCAAAAAGCCGCCTTCAAGGCAGAGCTGGCAAAGCTGGCCTGCGTAAGGGAAGTGTTCGAAGACAAGGGCAACTTCGTGCTGGTGCGCTTTGTGGATGGCGCCGCCGTCTTTGCCGCCATGAAGGCCGCCGGCATCATACTGCGGGATTTCTCCAGCAAGCCGGGTCTGGACAACAGCATTCGCGTCACCATCGGCTATCAGGGCGAGATGGATGCCGTGCTGGCGGTATTGCGTGATCTGCCCTCTCCCTCTTTTTAAGACAAGGATGTAGCGATGAAGACCCCGTTTTTGTTTATCGACCGCGACGGCACCCTGATTGAAGAGCCGGTGACCGACAAGCAGGTGGACAGCCTCGCCAAGCTTCGCTTCGAGCCCATGGTGATCCCGGTGCTGCGCGAGTTGCAGGCCGCTGGCTACGTGCTGGTGATGGTGACCAACCAGGACGGGCTGGGTACGGCCAGCCTGCCGCTGGAGAACTTCCAGCCCCCCCACGACCTGATGATGCACCTGTTTGAATCGCAAGGGGTGAACTGGGAGCAGGTGCTGATCTGCCCGCACTTTCCCACCGATGGCTGCAGCTGCCGCAAGCCCCACCTCGGGCTGGTGAAGGAGTATCTCGCCTCCGGTCGCATCGACTTTGCCAACTCCTTCGTGATTGGTGACAGACAGACCGATCTGCAACTGGCCGACAACATGGGCATTGGCGGGATCCGCTACCACCCGCAGGATCACGACTGGCTCGCCATCCGTGATCAGCTGTTGTCCAAGGGGCGCGTAGCCTCAGTGGAACGCTATACCAAGGAGACCCGCATCCAGGCGGCAGTGGATTTAGACAAGAGCGGCGGCAACCAGATCGCCACCGGCATCGGCTTCTTTGATCACATGCTGGATCAGATTGCGACTCACGCCGGTTTCCAGCTCAAGCTGAACGTCAGCGGCGATCTGCATATCGACGATCACCACACGGTGGAAGACGTCGGACTGGCGCTGGGTCAGGCGCTGCGTCAGGCCCTTGGCAACAAGCGCGGCATCGGCCGTTTCGGCTTCGTGCTGGCGATGGACGAGGTACAGGCGGTGATCGATGCGCGCCCGCTGACCGAGCAGGAGGTGAGCACAGCGCTGGATCTCAGCGGTCGCCCCTACTTCGTATTTGACTGCCCGAGCGGCTTTGGTCGCGACAACGTGGGCGAGATGGCCACCGAGATGGTGCCCCACTTCTTCCGCTCGCTGTCGGATGCCATGGCCATCACATTGCAGATGAAGGTGGGCAGCGGCAACACCCACCATCAAGTGGAGGCGCTGTTCAAAGGCTTTGGCCGCGCCCTGCGTCAGGCCATTCGGGTGGAAGGGAGCGAGCTTCCCTCCAGCAAGGGAGTGCTGTGATGGATGTGAGCAAGCAGAAGCTGGTCATTATCGATACCGGCTGCGCCAATCTGGCCTCGGTCAGGATGGCGTTCGAGCGCCTCGGCGTGCAGCCGCTGGTCTCAAGCCAGGCCGCCGATATCGAGCAGGCGGACAAGCTGATCCTGCCCGGCGTCGGCACCGCGGTAGCCGCCATGAAGAACCTCAACGAGCGCGGGCTGGTACCCCTTATTCGTGCCGCCAAGCAGCCGCTGCTGGGCTTTTGCCTCGGCATGCAGATGCTGGCGGAGGCTTCCGAAGAGAGCATGGGTACGGATGACTCGTCAGAGCGGCTTATCGACTGCCTTGGCATAGTGCCGGGCAAGATCCGGCTGATGGAGGTGGACAATCTGCGCCTGCCCCATATGGGCTGGAACCAGATTGAGCATGACGAGACCCATCCTCTGCTCAAGGGGATCCCGAGCGGCAGCTACTTCTACTTCGTGCACTCCTATGCGCTGGAGGTGACAGAAGCGACGCTGGCGACCTGCGACTACGGCCAGCCGTTTACCGCCATCGTCGGTGGGGTTGCAGAGCACAGCAACTTCTTTGGCGCCCAATTCCACCCGGAGCGCTCAGGCGCAGCCGGTGCCCGTTTGCTGCAAAATTTTCTGGAGCTGTGACTAGCATGATCATTCCCGCAATTGACCTTATCAACGGTCAGGTGGTTCGCCTCTATCAGGGGGACTACGAGCAGAAGACCGAATACAGCAGCAGCCCGCAGGCCCGCTTCGATGAATATGTCTCCCAGGGGGCGGTGCAGCTCCATCTGGTGGATCTGGACGGTGCCAAGGATGCCAAGGCGCGCCAGCTGCCCCTGCTGACCCAACTGCTGTCGGCCACCGAAGCACCGGTGCAGGTCGGTGGCGGCGTTCGCACCGAACTGGATGTGGCGGATCTGCTGGCCGCCGGCGCCAGCCGGGTGGTGATTGGCTCCACCGCCGTCAAATCCCCGGATCTGGTGGCGAGCTGGATGGAGAAATATGGCCCCGAGCAGATCGTGCTGGCGCTGGACGTCAATATCGATGAGCAGGGCAATCGCCATATCGCGGTAGCAGGCTGGCAGGAGAACAGCGGCGTAACCATCGAGGCACTGATCGAGCGCTTCCTCCCCGCCGGGCTCAAGCATGTGCTCTGCACCGACATCAGCCGTGACGGCACCCTGGCTGGCACCAACGTCGAGCTCTATCGGGATCTCTGCGCCCGCTACCCGAGCGTCGCCTTTCAAGCCTCCGGCGGCATTGGCGGCATCGCGGATATCGAGGCGCTCAAGGGCTCCGGCGTCAAGGGGATCATCCTTGGTCGCGCCCTGCTGGAGGGCAAATTCTCGGTAGGTGACGCCATCGCCTGCTGGCAAGCCCCCGCAGCCGATACCACAGGAGGCAACTGATGCTGGCAAGACGCATTATCCCCTGCCTCGACGTGAAAGATGGCGTGGTGGTCAAAGGGGTGCAATTTCGCAACCACGAGGTGATGGGCGGCATTGTCGAGCTGGCCCGCCGCTACGCCGAAGAGGGTGCTGACGAGCTGGTGTTCTATGACATCACCGCCTCCAGCGATGCGCGGGTGGTGGACAAGAGCTGGGTGAGCCGGGTGGCGGAGGTGATCGATATCCCCTTCTGCGTTGCCGGTGGCATCAAAAGCGTCGAAGACGCCCGCCAGATCCTGGAATTTGGCGCCGACAAGGTCTCCATCAACTCTCCGGCGCTGGCCGATCCGACTCTGATCAGCCGACTGGCCGAGCGCTTTGGCGTACAGTGCGTGGTGGTGGGCATTGACTCCTACTTCGACGCCGACACGGGCCACTATCAGGTCAAACAGTTTACCGGTGACGAGAGCCGCACCCGCACCACCGCCTGGCACACCCTCGACTGGGTGCAGGAGGTGCAAAAGCGCGGCGCAGGTGAAATCGTGCTGAACGTGATGAATCAGGACGGCATGCGTCAGGGTTATGATCTCGATCAGCTCAAGCTGGTTCGCGGCGTCTGCAAGGTGCCGCTGATCGCCTCCGGCGGCGCCGGTGCCATGGCGCACTTTCGCGATGCCTTCACCCTCGCCGATGTGGACGGGGCGCTGGCCGCCTCTGTGTTCCACAAGGGCCTTATCCCCATTCCCGAATTGAAACGCTGGCTGAAAACCGAAGGAGTCGCCATCCGTGAATAACTTCTCTGATAACACGCAAACAACCGCCAGCGCGCGCCCCCTTGCCGAGCAACTCGACTGGGCTAAATGTGATGGCATGATCCCTGCCATCGTCCAGCACGCCGCCAGCGGCGAGGTGCTGATGCAGGGCTTTATGACCCGCGAAGCGTTGGAAAAGACCCAGACCACAGGTCAGGTCACCTTCTTTAGCCGCAGCAAACAGCGGCTCTGGACCAAGGGTGAAAGCTCGGGCAATGTGCTCCAACTCGTGGCCATCAGCACCGATTGCGATCAGGACTCCCTGCTGATTGCCGCCAACCCCGTCGGCCCCACCTGCCACAAAGGGACAACCTCCTGCTTCCATGGTCACCCGCTGCCACCGCTCGGTTTTCTGGCAGAGCTGGAGCAGGTGCTGGCTGCCCGCAAAGGGGCCGATCCGGCCACCAGCTACACCGCCAGCCTCTACGGCAAAGGCACCAAGCGCATCGCCCAGAAGGTCGGTGAAGAAGGAGTTGAGGTGGCGCTGGCCGCCATGGCCAAGGATCGGGAGGAGCTCATTAACGAATCCGCCGATCTGCTCTACCACCTGACCGTGCTGCTGCAAAACGAAGGGTTGGGATTACAGGATGTGGTACAGCGGCTTAATGAGCGGCACAATAAATAAACTGATAATAAAGCCGGGTTATCCCGGCTTTATTTAGTCAAGATGCACGGCCAACTCAACTAAATTCTTATACGTTGTTAAACGTCGTTCCAACTGTGACAGCTCTTTTTCTGCCAAAGTAGAACTCTCTTTTACTGTTAACTTACGACATTGACTTGAATATTCTTTTACTAAATCTAGAAGTCGATTCGAATAACTATAATCTAGTGCTGGATTTAGCATACTTTTATATGACGCCACCAACAGTTCCTTTAAAGAAACATTATACTCCTTGTCTTCGAAGGGGTTTCGATATTTACCATCACCCATAAACTCTATATGAGTACCCATGGAGCTTTCTGCCTTTATAAAACAAGAAAAATTTTGTTCTACATATTCATTGATTAGAGCGTTAAAGCCTTTTAGCTTAGGGTGATTATCTGTAGTAGGCATTTTTCCATCCACTACAGCTCGATAATCTTCATTGTTTTTCTCGCACAGAGAAAACAGATAAACAAGAAAAATCAGATTTATTGTGCAACCTTGGTAATTGACGATGGAAGCAATCATTCGGTCCAACACTTGCTCTGTTCTTCTTAAGCTCAATGAAAAATGATCACAGACAGCTGTTAATACATTTACCAACACTTGACTATCAGTTATTTTCGGCCATGCATTGATATGCTCAAAATGCAATTTTTTATCTACAATTGCCTGCTGAATAAACTCTCGCCTAGAGATACTGCCTAACGTAAATCGTCTATGAAAAAATCGTCCAAGATAGCTTTCTGCATCAAAACCATCGCCATAAATGACCTTGATAGCATGCTGCAACTGCTCAGTATCTGTTGCCAGTACAAACACCACCCCGGGAATATCAAAAATATGTTTGATGGTCTCCAGCATTTCTACAGCATAAGAGGGACGACAACGATCAAGCTCATCTATCAAAATAAATGCGGGATAATCCAGTTCTCCTTCACTTAAACCAACAGCTCCCTCAACCCATTGCCGGATCTCTTGTTTAAGAAACTGGATAGATTCATAACGCTCTTTGTGATTGCTACAAAGTGTATCAACCAGCTTATCTGCGTCTTCTCCTTCCACAGAAAAGTCACTATCTTCCCATCCAGCTTTTTTAATGGCTGACTTGAGTACCAATTTTCCGCCTACCTTGAGCAAACCCAATAGCTTGGGCTTGATGCCATCAGGTATGGAAACCTTATTTCCTGTTGCATCTTTCAATTGATCGATAATCGACGAAATCACCGTCAATAAGGGATCATCGGAAAAGTCCTGCTGCCAGGCGTCGATATAGACGGTGGGATAGTGCGCTTTCAGCTCCATATACCAGCGCTTGATAAACCAGGTTTTACCCGCCCCCCACTCGGCATTGAGGTTGAGCACATAGTTGCGCTGCTTGCCTTCGGCGGCGAGGTAGTTGGTCAGAAATTCGGCATAGCGGGCGCGATCCAGCCGATCTGCGCTCAAACTCTCTTCGCTACCCGCAATGGCCCCCGGCCCGTCCCACTGAACTGCGTCATTCCAATTAAACGGTGCCACTACCATCTCGTATCTCTCCATATTGCGTTGCTGGAGATGATATCAGGGACACCGAGGAAATAGTTTGACTAAAGACCTGTTCGTTACCCTTTTTGCCACTCGGGGAGGTTTATTTAGCTGTTGTTCAACTTCTCTGTCGAGAGCCGATGATACGGGGTCGATACATGGTGGCAAGCTATCTCAACAACCATGGACTCAACTGATTTCCTTTGATTTGCTAAGAGGTTACAACCATGTGACATAACGCAGAACCTGCGGAAATAAATGAGAAATATGCCGTGAAGAGTGCTTAATTTAAAGCAGTTGATGCACGTTGGCCTCGCGTTCAGCCAACCCATCACAGCGACCCAAGGATGGCCAACTTCATGAAGGATGAACCCTTCTCCACCCGATTGCAGCACGAGCTGGATCACCTCAGATCCATCTTTAACGAGATGGGGGCTTACCTCTTTACCAAGGATCTGGATGGCCGTTATATCTATGCCAATCAGGCTGTGCTGGATCTCTTTGGTTGTACCCTGGCCGAACTGCAAGGCAAGGATGATCGCGCCTTTTTTGACCTCGACTTCTCGGAAGATCTGAGACGAAATGATCGTCAGGTGCTGGAGCAGCAGGTCGCCATCGCCCGGGAGGAGATCAACTACCTCAAACCCACGGGAGAGAAACGGGTCTACTGGAGCGTGAAAAAGCCGATGTACGACCGGGATGGCACGCTGATCGGTCTGTGCGGCATCTCCACCGATATCACGGAACACAAGCTGATTGAGGCCCGTATGGCCGAGCAGCATCAGTTGCTGGAGATCATCCTGGCCAACGTGGATGCCCATATCTATATGAAGGACAGCCAGCACCGCTTTCTCTACGTCAATCAGAAGGTGTGTGCCCTGCTCGGTTTACCCGCCGAACAGATCATCAACCGCAGCGATAATGAGCTGTTCTCCCCACACGGAGCCAACCAGCTGTGGCAGCTGGACAACCGGGTGTTCGAAACGGGTGAGCTGCAAGCCGGTGAAGAGTCACTGACCGATACCGAAGGCAAGCAACATTACTACTGGTCTGTCAAAGTCCCCTTCAAGCTGGCTGATGGTACCCCCACCCTGATCGGTATCTCCTCCGATATCACCGAGCTGCACCAGCTCAAGGAACAACTGCAATATCAATCGGTTCGTGACAGCCTCTCCGGACTTTATAACCGCCGTTTCTTCTTCGAGGTGTGCGAAAAGAACCTGAGTATGAACATGCGCCACCAGCTCACCTCGGTGCTGATAGTGCTGGATGTGGATCAGTTCAAATGCATCAACGATCGCTACGGTCACCCGCTGGGCGATCAGGCGCTGATCCATCTGGGCAGGGTGATGCAATCGGTGCTGCGCAGCGAAGATGTGCTGGCCCGCATCGGCGGTGACGAGTTTGCCATCTTGCTGCCCAACACCACCCTCTCGGCCGCAGCATCTCTGGCCGAGCGGCTGCGCCTGCAGGTGATGCAAAGCCCGCTCCCCCTGCCCGATGGGGATAAGCTGATCATCACCATCAGCGCCGGACTGGTGGAAAATGGCGAAGGGGAGCTGATGGAGAGCCTCTACGCCCGCGCCGATCAGATGCTCTATCAGGCCAAACAGAGCGGTCGCAACTGCGTCGCTTGCAAGGCTCCCTAGCCATACAACGGGAGGGCCAGCAGCCCTCCAGACCCCTTGTATCTCCCTCCTATGAATTGCTGTGCTGGCTCCTTACGAACAGACCGCTACCCCAGCTGTTTGCGCAGCACGAATTTTTGCACCTTGCCGGTCGAGGTCTTGGGCAACGGGGTGAAGATGATGCGTTTGGGGGCCTTGAAGTGGGCCATCTGCTCACGACAAAAGGCGATCAGCTCCGCCTGGGTAGTCTCTCGCCCCTCTTTCAATTTCACGAAGGCGCAGGGTACCTCCCCCCACTTCTCATCGGGCATGGCGATCACCGCCGCTTCGTCCACATCGGGATGGCGATAGAGCACATCTTCCACCTCCAGACTGGAGATATTCTCCCCGCCGGAGATGATGATGTCCTTGGATCTGTCCTTGATCTCCACATAACCATCCGGGTGCCATACCGCCAGATCGCCACTGCGAAACCACCCCTCCGCCATCGCCTCGGCGCTGGCCGCCGGATTTTTTAGATAGCCCTTCATCACCACATTACCGCGCAGCACTATCTCCCCCATGGTTTTGCCATCCTTGGCCACCGGTTCGCCACTGACCGGATTGATGACCCGCATCTCCCCCTGCAGAGGCGACGCAACCCCCTGGCGCGCCTTGAGGCGGGAGAGCGCCGTGGCATCCTGCCCTTGCCAGCTTCTTTGCGGCTCGCACAACACGCAGGGGCCATAGGTTTCGGTCAGGCCATAGACGTGGGTCACGGCGATCCCCATCGCTTCCATCCCAGCGATCACGGTGGCGGGGGGCGCAGCGCCAGCGGTCATCACCTTGATGGGGTGATCCAGCCCCCGCTTGAGCGCCGGATCGGCATTGTTGAGCATATTGAGCACGATGGGCGCCGCGCAGAAGTGGCTCACCTTGTGCTCGTGCAGCGCCTCATAAATGGCGGCCGCCTGCACATGGCGCAGGCAGACGCTCACCCCGGCGGTGGCCGCCAGCGTCCAGGGGAAACACCAGCCGTTGCAGTGAAACATCGGCAAGGTCCAGAGGTAGACGGGATGTTTGGGCAGCTCCCAGGAGAGTACGTTGTTGATGGCGTTGAGGTGAGCGCCGCGATGGTGATAGACCACACCCTTGGGGTTGCCGGTAGTGCCGGAGGTGTAGTTAAGGGAGATGGCCTGCCACTCATCCTCTGGCAACCAGCCGGGTTCATCGCCGTTACCAGTGGCAATAAAGGCCTCATAGGTCAGTTCACTGACAAGCGCCCCTTCCCGGTAGAGGGGATCGTCGATGGCGATGACCAGCGGTTGGCGCTCCAGCAGATCCAGCGCCTTGCGCACCACGGCGCCGAACTCCCTGTCCACCAGCACCACCTTGCTCTGGGCATGCTGGAAGATAAAGGCCATCGACTCGGCATCGAGCCGGGTATTGATGGTGTTGAGCACGGCGCCGCTCATGGGCACCCCGAAGTGGGCTTCAAACATCGCCGGGATATTGGGCGCAACGATGGAGACGGTATCCCCCTCCCCGATACCGCTAAGCCGCAGGGCCGAGGCCAGCTGGCGGCAACGGCGGGCGGTCTCGCCCCAGCTCTGGCGCAGCGGGCCGTGGATCAGCGCCGGATAGTCGGGATAGACCCGCTCCGCCCGCCCCAGAAAGCTGATGGGGGTCAGGGCCTCGAAATTGGCGGCGGTTTTGGCAAGGTCGCGCTCATAGATGTTCTGCACTGTCATCGGATTCCTTCCTCACAGGTGGCACAAAACGGGCAGTTTCGGGATGATTCAGAGATCAGACAGCGACATAGGCATCCTGCCCGTCACTGGTCTCTTATGGGGATGACAGCCTAACAGCGAGCCTGCGGCGACAGGTATTAGCAAAACGTCTTAGACAGGGGCAGCCTGCTGCCAACAGGGGTTCCCTGTTTTCGTTGCAAAAAATATTTCGTTACTGGAAAGCGTGCCATTTTTTTCACAGGCTGTTTTTGGCGAATAACGAAAAATGACGATAGTGGAATATTATTCCGTCAAAGCTGCCTTATATGTCATTTCATTCATCTCGGCACGCACTATTTTCATGACCTTTATTTAAGGCAAGCTGCGTAAAACGAAAGCTGAAATAGTTATTGCATAATAACTTTTATTTCATATCAGCTGTTAAATCCATGGAAAATAAATTTTGTGAGCCATCCCATAAAGCGAGCATGGCACCATGTTCATCCAGCCGCGCACGGGTTACGGTTACAACGTGAAACAATCTACCGGATGTCCAATATCAGGCCAGATTTCTCGCCAATCACTACGCAATACACAGTGAATTTGCGTACCTTGGATGTATGACGCAGAAACCCTATCGACCCGATATTCCGCCGAGCCCAAACCTGCTTTATCAAGGAGCATTTTATGTGTGCCGTGCCGAATACCACACCACGCAGACAATTTCCTACTGCATTTACCATTCTGTTTCTTATTATGTTGCTGGCCATTGCGCTGACCTGGATAATTCCGGCGGGCGCCTATGCCAAACTCTCTTATAATCCGGCCAGTGAAAGCCTGATGGTCAATAGCCCACAGGGGGAAATAAGCCGACTTCCCGCAACCCAGGATGCCCTGGCAAAACTCAATATCAATATTGCGGTAGAGCAATTTACCAACGGCACCATCCGCAAGCCCATCGCCATTCCCGGCACCTATGCACGGCTGGAGCAAGCGCCCAAGGGGCTCGGTGACGTGGCAGTCAGCATGGTCAAGGGCACCATAGAGGGGGCGGATATCATCGTCTTTATTCTGGTGCTCGGGGGGCTGATCGGCGTCATCAACAAGACAGGTGCCTTCAGTGCAGGGCTGGTGGCGTTGTCGCGCAAGACCCGGGGCAACGAGTTCCTGTTTGTGGCGCTGGTCTGCTTCGTAATGGCGCTGGGAGGCACCACCTGCGGACTGGAGGAAGAGGCGGTCGCCTTCTACCCCATACTGGTGCCCATCTTTCTGGCGCTCGGCTATGACTCCATCGTCTGCGTAGGGGCCATCTTCCTCGCCGCCTCCATGGGCACCACCTTCTCCACCATCAATCCCTTCTCGGTGGTGATCGCCTCCAATGCCGCTGGCATTCCCTTTACCGAGGGGCTGATCTTTCGCGCCATTGGCTGTCTGGTGGGTACCCTGGTGGTGATCGGTTATCTCTACTGGTACTGCAAGAAGATCAAGGCCAACCCGGCCTTCTCCTACACCTATGAGGACAGAGAGAGCTTTCGCGCCCGTTTTCTCAAAGAGGGCTCTATGGACGAAGGGGTGCCCTTCACCCTGCGCCGCAAGATCATTCTGACCCTGTTTATCCTCGCCTTCCCGCTGATGGTGTGGGGCGTCTCCATGGCCGGTTGGTGGTTTCCGCAGATGGCAGCCTCCTTCCTGACCATCGCCATCATCATCATTTTTATCTCGGGTCTCAAAGAGAAAGAGGCGGTCGAGGCCTTCACTCAGGGGGCGTCGGAGCTGGTGGCGGTGTCGCTCATCATCGGGCTGGCACGGGGGGTCAATCTGGTGCTTGATCAGGGGATGATCTCGGACACTATTCTGGCCTACGCCTCCGATCTGGTCTCCGGCATGCATGGCGCCGTGTTCGCGGTGGCGCAGATGCTGGTGTTCACCCTGCTGGGGCTGGTGGTGCCCTCCTCCTCCGGGCTCGCAGTGCTCTCCATGCCCATCATGGCGCCGCTGGCAGATACCGTGATGATCCCCCGCTATATCGTGGTGTCGGCCTACAACTGGGGGCAATACGCCATGCTGTTCCTGGCCCCCACCGGACTGGTGCTGGTCACCCTGCAGATGCTCGGCATCCAGTTCAACAAGTGGGTCAAGTTCGTGCTGCCCATGGTGGGCTTTGTGCTGGGATTTGGCGCTCTGATGCTGGTGGCGCAAGTGATGTTGGCCTGATGGGCCTTTGATATATGAGTGACAACACCCCGTGCCTGGCGCGGGGTGTTCTTTTGTCAGCCTTAGTGGCGCACCCGCCCCTGCTGGCGGAAGCAGTAGAGTTTAAGGCTGATGTCGGCGATATCGGCGGGCAGCTCCTCTCCCTGCTCGGGCAGTGGCCGGTAGAGGGATGAGAGCAGACGTTCGGCCTGCTGCGCCGTGATGATGTTGGCCTGGATGGCCGGGGTGATCCAGCTGGGTAACATTGACATATCTCCCCCTCGTTGATCCGGTGATCTCGGGTGAACGTCTTCATATCAGGTCTTACGCGGTTGTCTGCCGACCCGTTCACCCTTTGCTTCACCCAATCAAAGCAAAATGCTTGCCGTGACCTCTTATCGGCCAACATCCGATGGGGCTGGAGCCATTTATCAGCCACTTGCGTGGCCTATCCAACGGTAGAGGGCACTGGCACACGCTTACCCTTGACCTCCATTCGTCAACCCTTTGCCGCTTTTGCGTTCTGCTCACCGCCCGCCTTGCAAATTGCGACTCGAATTGCTCCTTATCACACTGGCAGAGTCCACCATACGCCGGAAACCGGTCACTTTTAGTCCGTTGTCGCCAAAGCCAGACACTTTTTCGGTGTGACTATTTTTTGACCTTGCCAGCGCCTGTCGCAGACCCATCCCCCGCGCCTTGTCCGGCCAACCGGTTGTGACAAGATGGCGCCAGATTGGAACAGCCCGTATGGGTATGCAGGAGAACAACAAGATGAACAGATCCATGATGGCAGGTATCGGTATTGGCATCGCCTCGGCCCTGGCGCTCTCGGCAGCGGCCAGTGGCTCGCTCTTTACACCACAACCCACCTTTGCCGAGGTGATTGCCAGCAAGCCGATCACCGAGACCATCAAGACCCCCAGACAGGAGTGTCGCAACGTCACCGTGACCCACCGCAAACCGGTACAGGATGAGCACAAGATCCTCGGCACTGTGGTGGGCGCAGCACTAGGCGGCGTGGTTGGCCACCAGTTTGGCGGCGGCAGCGGCAAGAAGGTGGCCACCGCTGCCGGGGCGGTCGCAGGGGGTTATGCCGGCAATCAGGTGCAGGGCAATATGCAGGCGGGCGATACCTACACCACCACCGAGCAGCGCTGCAAAACCGTGCAGGATACGAGCGTCAACACCATAGGTTATGACGTGACCTATCGCCTCGCAGGTCAGGAGGGGGTGATCCGCATGAAGCAAGCCCCCGGTGCAACCATTCCGGTCAAGGATGGCAAATTGGTGATCGACCAGCCAAAAGTGTGATGTCTCTTGGCCCCACTCAGCAGCAGGCCCGCCTCTTTCGAGGCGGGCCTGAGTTTTTGGGCGGCTTGTTTCCTTTTTCAAACAACAGCACGCACCACTCACGGCACCCGAACTATCACCCTTTGCAGCACTTCTTCACCGCCCGCACCACGTTCTGATAACCGGTACAGCGGCAGAGGTTGCCTGAAAGGCCGCGGCGGATCTCCGCATCGGTCAGCGGACGGCGTTCGGTCTTGTCGAGCAAGGCCGCGCTCGCCATCACCAGGCCCGGGGTGCAAAAACCGCACTGCACCGCCCCCTCGTCGATAAAGGCCTGCTGCACGTCGGAGAGCTCATTGCCCTTACGCTCCCCCTCCACGGTGCGAATGGATTTGCCATCGGCCCAGACCGCCAGATAGAGGCAGCTGTCGATGGCGGTGCCATTCACCCGCACGGTACAGGCGCCGCACTCACCGACACTGCACCCCTCTTTCACACTGATAAGCCCCTGCCCGCGCAGGAAATGGAGCAGCGACATGGTGGGCGGCACTGCATAGGAGTAAGGCTTGCCGTTGATCTCGCACTGGATCTCTACGGCGGGACAGCTTTGCGGTTGCATCATAGGATCTTGCCTCCGGCACGTTCGACTGCGCAGGCGACCACCCGCTGCGCTAGGGTTTTGATAAGGTGCAGACGAAACTCCTTTTCCGCCCGCCAGGAGGATCGCGGCGCCACATCGGCCACTACCGCCTCGGCAATCGCTGCCAGTGTGGCGCGAGTCAGGGGTTGCCCTTCGGCCGCCGCTTCCGCGTGAGGCGTGCGCACCGGGGTCGGGGCCGCCACCCCATAGGCCAGCCGCAGGCGCTTGAAGTGGCCATCCTCAATCTGGCAGTAGGCGGCGCAGCCGATGGTGGCGATATCCATGGCATCGCGCATGGCGTATTTGAAGTAGTGGGAGCCCACCTGGGGATGAGTATCCGGGGAGAAATGAAACGCCACCAGAATTTCCGCCGGTTGCAGCGCAACCTTGCCGGGGCCGGTGTGAAAACCGACGATGGGGATGCGGCGCGTACCATTGGGCCCGGCAATTTCCAGCTCCGCTTCCAGCGCCACGGTAGGCGCCGCCGAGTCAGCACTGGTGGCGCCGTTGCAAATATTGCCGCCATAGGTGGCGACGTTGCGGATCTGCGGGCCGGCGATGGTAGCGGCCGCCTCGGCCAACATTGGCAGGCGGCGCTGCACCAGTTCGTTTTCAATCAGCTCGGTAAAGGTGGTGCCGGAGCCGATACGGATCGATCCGTCCGGCAACTCGCTCACCCCTTTGAGTTCGGGCAAGTCGTGAATATCGACGATATGGCGATAGACGGCGTTGAGGTGATGAAGCTGGATCATCACATCGGTGCCACCGGCCAAGAGGCGCGCCTCGGGGTCGGCCTGGCGCAGGGCGACGGCCTCGGCCACGCTGTGGGCCTTGTAGTAACGGGCAATATCAAACATGGTGTTGCTTCTCCCCTGATCCCTCGCCAATCAAACCCGCCGCGACAAACTCCCGGAACAGGGTTTTGGGGGTGATGGGCAACTCGTTGATAGCGACCCCGGTCGCCATTCGAATGGCGTTACGGATTGCGGGGCCCGGCGAGATGATGGGCGGTTCCCCCAGTGATTTGTGGCCATAGACCGACTGGGGCTCATAGGTCTGCACGAAGTCACATTCAAGCTCCGGCAAATCCAGCATGGTGGGGAACTTGTAGTCGAGCAGGTTGGGATTGCGCACCACGCCGCTCTTGGCATCGATGATCATCTCCTCGAACAGGGACCAGCCGATCCCCATCCCCATGCCGCCATGCACCTGTCCCTCCGCCAGTTGCGGGTTAAGGATCTTGCCCGCATCGTGCAGGTTAATGATGCGATTGATAGTCACCTTGCAGAGATCGATATCGACGCTGAGATCGACAAAGGTGCAGCCGAAACTGGGCGGGTTGGTGGTGGTCTTGTGGGAGACTTCCGAGGTGATCTGGCCACCGATGGTAAGGTGGTAATAGGCGTTGACCGACACCTCGGCGACGCTGATCAGCACCTTGTCCGGCGCACCGGCCAGCACCACGTAGCCGTCGATCAGGGTGAGGGATCCCACATCCTGATGGCAGAGTTGGGCCGCCAGCGACAAAATGCGGGCCCGCAGCTGCAGCGCCGCCTGATGGATGGCTGGAGCCGCCACATAGCTCTGACGCGAGGCGAACGAGCCAGGATCGTAGGCGGTGATGTCAGTATCCTGGGTCGAGATGACCCGGATCTGCTCAAACGGAATGCCTAACGTCTGGGCCGCCATCTGGGCAAAGACAGTATCCGATCCCTGCCCTATCTCGGTGGCGCCGATCTGCAGATTGACGGTGCCATCCTGATTGAGCAGCATGCGGGCGCCGGCAATTTCGACCCCCACCGGATAGGTGTTGGAGCCGTAGCTGAAACAGGCCACCCCGATGCCACGTCGCAGCCGGCTTGCAGGATCCTGCCCCAGACATTCGGCCTTGAGCCGAGCCCACTCGAACATCTCGCGACCACGCAGTAGGCAGTCCGGCAACCCGGCGCTATAGATGGTCTTCTGGTTGACCTGATTGACATCCCCCTCGCGCGCCACGTTGGCGATCCGCACATCGAGCGGATCCAGCCCCAGTTCGGCGCAGGCGTCATCCAGCATGCATTCGAGGGCAAAAATCGCCTGCGGCGCGCCGTAACCGCGCATGGCACCGGCGGTGGGCAGGTTGCTGTAGAAGGTTTTGGCGTCATAACCGAAGGCGCTGCGCGGATAGAGGTAGCTGATCTTGTTGCCCCCTGCGCTGGCGATGGAGTGGCCGTGAGAGGCATAGCCGCCGGTGTTGGAGAGCACGTCGAGCTGATAGCCCTTGAGGGTGCCATCGCGGTTGAGGCCCATCTTGCCATCGATGGCAAAGCCGTGGCGGGTGCGGGAGGCAAAAAAGCACTCCTCCCGGCTCAAGGTCACCTTGACCGGCACGCCGCCGAGTTTGTAGCTCAAAAACGCCGCCATCGGCTCTTCCAGCACATCCTGCTTGTTGCCAAAGCCGCCGCCCATATAGGGTTTGATCACCCGCACGCTGGACCAGGGCAGGCCGAGGGACTTGGCCACCCGGCTGCGCACTATCTGGGGGATCTGGGTGCTGCTGACAACGATGATGTGGTCCGGTTGATCCATGTAGGCGTAACAGGTCACCGTCTCCAGATGGCAGTGCTGCACCACCGGCGTCCGGTAGTGCCCCTGAAACTGCAGATCGGCCGCCGCGATGGCCTGCTCCGGGTCATTGGCGCGAAGCTGACTTTGCCGCAGCAGGTTGCCATTCGGATGGATGGGATAAGCATCCTCGGCCAACGCACTGTGGGCATCCGTCATCACCGGCAGCGGCTCGTAGGTCACCTTGACCAGGGCGGCAGCCTTCTCGGCCACCAGCGGATCGCGCGCCACCACGATGGCGACCCCATCACCAAAGTGACGCACATGGTCGGTGAGCAGACGCCGGTCTTTCACATCCCGCTTGGTCTCATCGAGGGACCAAGCGTGGCCGGCAGTGCGAAAACAGGTGGTGGGCACATCCTCGTGGGTAAACACGGCCTCGACCCCGTGCAGGGCCAGCGCCTCGCTGGCATCGATGGCAAGCACCTTGCCGTGGGCAATATTGCTTCGCACGTACTTGGCGTGGCGCATCCCGAGCATGATGTTGTCATCGGTATAGCGGGCGCTGCCGGTCACCTTGGCCTCGGCATCCACCCGCTTGAGCGGTAATCCTATGGACATATGCAAGTCCTTTTTCGAATGGAAAAATCTGGAACCGGCATAAAAAACAGCAAGATATGCGCCTGTTTCCCGCCATCGTCAGGAGAATGGGGAGAAGTGTGAAGGGGATCCCATCTAACCCGCTTTTGTTGGCCCGTAGCAGCGAGCCAAGCGTGGCCCCTGAACAAACGGGGCACATCAGCGGTTAAAAAAGCGGCAGAGCGAGGAGATCAAGGGTGGGAGCCTATCAATCTGGTAGGAGGATTTATCAAAATGGTATCGCGATGCCCCCCAACTGCGGAGACGGCCGAGGCGTGATGCCTGCGTGGGCGGGCTAAAAATAACAGGCATAAAAATGGGGCCGCCAGTGCGACCCCAAACGGGCGGGTTATCCCTAAATAGCCCACCCTCCAGCATAAAAGAGCACCAGCGCCAGGGCGATGACCACGGTGCCGACGTTGAGCTTGTGCCACTCCTTCGAGCAGATGCGGCCGATCACCAGCGAGCTGAAGCCGAGCATGATGCCGGTGACAATATTGCAGGTGAGCACGATAAAGACGGCGCATACCAGCCCGGACATGGCCCCGACAAAGTCATCGAAATCGAGCTTGGTGACGTTGCTCAGCATCAAGAGCCCCACATACATCAGGGCCGGTGCAGTGGCATAGGCGGGCACAAGATAGGAGAGCGGCGAGAGAAACAGCATCAGCAGGAACAGGCCGCCAACCACGGTCGCGGTCAGGCCGGTTTTGCCCCCCGCTGCCGTGCCCGCCGCCGATTCGATATAAACGGCAGCTGGCGCCGCCCCCACCAGACTGGAGAAGATGCTGCTGACCGAGTCGGCACTGAGCGCCTTGCCGCTGTTGATGATGTGACCATCCTTATCCAGCAGGTTGGCCTGCCCCGCCACGGCCCGGATGGTGCCGGTGGCATCGAATACCGCTGTCATCACCAGCGCCAGCACGCTGGGCAGCACCAGCGGCGAGAGGGCCCCCATGATGTCCAGACTGAAGATGAGGGACTTGCCCTGATCGTCCGAAAGGCTCGGCAGGGCGAACAATCCCTGATACTTCACCGCCGGATCGAAGATAAGGCCGAAGATGGAGATGGCGATGATCACCAGCAGGATCCCGCCCGGTACTCTCAGCTTCTCCAGCCCGAAGATCACCGCAAGGCCGATCAGGGACATGATGACCGGCATAGAGGTAAAGGCTCCCAGCGCCACCGGCAGCCCCTCCAGCGGGTTCTTGATCACCAGCCCCACCCCGTTGGCGGCGATAAGCAGCAAGAAGAGACCAATCCCGATGCCGGTGCCGTGGGCAATCCCCATCGGCAGGTTGTCGAGGATCCAGCTACGCACCCCAGTCACCGAGATGGCGGTAAACAGCACCCCCATCAGGAAGACGGCCCCCAACGCCACCGGAATGGGGATCTGCTGCCCCAGCACCAGACTGAAGGCAGTAAACGCCGTGAGGGAAATAGCGCAGCCGATGGCCATCGGCAGCTTGGCCCAGAGCCCCATCAAGAGCGAACCGAAACCCGCCACCAGACAGGTGGCGACAAACACGGCGCCGGGGGGAAAGCCCGCCTTGCCGAGCATGCTCGGCACCACGATCACCGAGTAGACCATGGCAAGGAAGGTGGTGAGGCCCGCCAGCACCTCCTGTCTGACATTGCTGCCCCGCTCGCTGATCATAAAGTAGCGATCAAGAGCCGTGAGCGGCTGTTGCTTTGCTGCGCTAGGGCTGGCGTCATCATTGGCCAGCTGTTCCACGCTGTTTGTCCTGCTGTTTGCTTGGGTCATACCCAACTCCTTCACACGCGCCTGAATGTTCCATGACGAAATGGCGACAGGATCTGCGGGTCTGCCTCGCGCCAGTCTGATGAGAAACAGGCGATGGAGGCAGAGGATGCTACAGACAGACCAGGGCAGGCAGCCTTGACTCAAACGTTTGCCTTGCTGGTCAAAAAAACCGGGCCATTTCACGTTCTATGCGGGGAGATCCCCTGTGGTGCGGCAAGACTGGCGCCCCTGTGGGGCACGCCAGCCACCGTATTCGTTGGGGCTGCGCCGCGGCAGCCCACTCCAGCCCCTACCCCCGTTCATGCACCAGTTGGCCATCCACATAGGTGCGGTAGATGGATCTGTCATCCCCCAGGGTCAACAGCACAAAGAGCTTGTCCCGCAGGGTGGTGGAGTTGTCATAACGCAGCTGCTGCAGCGGGGTGGCGACCGGGTCGAGCACCACAAAATCCGCCTCCTTGCCCACCGCAAAGCTGCCGATCTTCTCGTCCAGCCCCAGAGAATGGGCGCCGCCCAGGGTGGCCAGATAGAAAGCCTGATAGGCCGAGAGCCGTTCGCCCTGCAGTTGCATCACCTTGTAGGCCTCGTTGAGGGTCTGCAGCATATTGAAGGTGGTGCCCGCGCCGATGTCGGTGCCCATCCCCACCTTCACCTGCTTGCGCCACGCCTTGTGCAGCTTGAAGAGGCCGCTGCCGAGATAAAGATTCGAGGTGGGGCAAAACGCGATGGTGGAGCCGGTCTCCTTCAGGCAATCCCACTCCTGCTCTTCCAGATGGACGCAGTGGGCAAAGACGCAGTTGTGGCCGGTGAGCCCATGCTGGTGATAGACATCGAGATAGCCCTTGTGCGCCGGGAAAAGAGATTTGACCCAAGCGATCTCGTCCTTGTTCTCGCACAGATGGGTGTGCAGATAGGTGGTGGGAAACTCTTCGCGCAGTCGCCGCGCCATCGCCAGCTGCTCGGGTGTCGAGGTGGGTGCAAATCGTGGTGTGATGGCATAGAGCAGTCGACCGTTGCCGTGCCAGCGCTCGATAAGCTGCTTGCTCTGCACATAGCTGCTCTCGGCGGTATCGAGCAAATAATCGGGCGCATTGCGATCCATCATCACCTTGCCGGCGATCATCCGCATATTGATACGGCTGGCCGCCTCGAACAAGGCGTCTACCGACTCGGGGTGAACGGTGCCGAACACCAGCGCCGTGGTGGTGCCGTTGCGCAGCAACTGTTTGATAAAGAAGGTGGACATCTCGCGGGCATACTCGAGATCGTTGTAACGCCGCTCGGCCGGGAAGGTGTGGCGGTTGAGCCACTCCAGCAGCTGCTCGCCATAGGCACCCACCATCTCGCTCTGGGGGTAGTGAATGTGGGTATCGACAAAGCCCGGCACTATCATCTTGCCGCGGTAATCCCGCACCCGCACCTCGGCCGGAATGCGATCTTTCCCCTCCTCCCACTCACCGAACCAGTCGATGCAGCCGTTGCGAATGATCAGCAGACCATCCTCGATAAGACGGGCGTTGGACTCAATCTCCTCGGGCTGATCCACCACCCGGGTGATATCGAAGAAGCTGCCACGCACCGCTTTGACAGAGTTGTCGTTTTTCATAACCGTTTCCCTGTTTTCTTGTTCTGTTGACGTTTTTTGCCGGTTTAACCGTCAGATCCGTTCCACCTGTGGCGCCACCGCCTCCCCGGGCACTGGCTTTGGTGAACCCTCACCCTTGCTGGTCAATGGCTTGCCCGCACTGCGGGCGGTAAAGATCACATCCGGCTTGTCACTCAGCTGGATCACCTCCACCGCCTCGGCATCCCTGACGGCCGCCTTGCGTTTGCGGCTTTGCGGCAGCACCAGATTCATGATGATGGCGGTGATGCCACCGGCGCAGATGGGGTTCTCCACCAGCATGTAGATACCCGCCGGCAGCACCTTGAAGACGTTCGGGTCATAGGAAACCCCGAGCCCAAGACCCAGCGAAGTGGCGACAATCAGGGTCTCCCGCCGATCGAAGCCGTGGCTGATGATGATGCGACCACCGGCGATGGCGATCATCGAGAACATGATGACCATGGCGCCCCCCATCACAGGTGACGGTATGGTGGTAAAGAAGCGCCCCACCACTGGGAAGAGCCCCAGCAGCACCAGAATGACGGCGATAAACTTGCCCACATGGCGTGAGGCCACCCCGGTCATCTGGATGACGCCGTTGTTCTGGGCAAAGGTGGTGAGCGGCAAAGAGCCGAGTGCCGAGGCAATGACCGAGACCAACCCGTCCGCCAGTACGCCGCCGGAGAGCCGCTTTTGAAACTCGGGGCCCTGAATATTCCGGTGGGAGACCATGGCGGTGGCGGTGATGTCCCCCACCGCCTCCAGCACGCTCAACAGATAGATGGTGCCCGCTAACATAAAGGCGTGAAAATCGAAGGAGAAACCGTACTTGAACGGGATCGGCACAGTGATAAGCGGCAGGTTCTCAAGGGCGGAGAAATCCACCATGCCAAGCATCAGGGCCACCGCATAGCCCACCATCAGACCGATGGCAATGCCACTCATCCGCAGCAGCGGGCTTCGGCTGCAGTTGAAGGCGACGATAACGCAGAGCACCAAAAGCCCCAGCCCGATGTGCTCGTATTTGCCAAAGGTGCCGCTGCTCATGGCGGAGAAGCCGCCGCCAAAGTCGATGATCCCCACCTTGATAAGGCTCAGACCAATCATCAGCACCACTACCCCGCTCACGGTCGGGGTGATCACCCGCTTGAGGTAGGGCAGCACAAAGGAGGAGCCCATCACCAGAAAGGCGCCGACAAAGGAGACCCCGAGCAGGGTCGAGACGATCAGCTCCTCATGGATGCCATCTTTTTTCATGGCGCCGCCGAGCGCGATCATCACGGTCACGAAAGAGAAGTTGACTGACTGAATGGAGAGCAGCCCAGAACCGATGGGGCCATAGCGGTTTACCTGCAGCCAGGTGCCAATACCGGAGGCGATCATCGCCATGGAGACCAGATAGGCGGTGATCTCGGTAGAGAGGCCCAAGGCGCCGCCGACGATCAGCGCCGGGGTCACCATGGGGACAAAAATAGCCAGCAGATGGGTCACTGCTCCCATCAGGGTTTGATAAAACGGAGGTTTGTCTTCCAGCTCGTAAATGAGATCCGAGTGCTTACGTGTTGTTTTAGACATCATGTTTGTCCCATCACACAGAATGTAGGCGGAGTACTCATTCCGCCGTCAGGCGCTGGGGGCGAGCTGGCGCCCGCCCCTCACCTTTTCTTTTGTTATGCCGACACGTGTTGCTCCAGCTTGCCCAGTTCGCGCAGGATCTGCTCCGGCGTGAAGTGCCACTTGCGCAGCCAGACACCGCAGGCGTCGTGGATGGCGGTAGCGATGGCGGGCGCCGCGCCGTTGACCCCGATCTCCGAGATGGACTTGGCGCCGTAAGGGCCGACCTTGTCGTCACTCGGTACCAGGAAGGCCCGGAAGTCGCGCGGAATGTCGCCAATCTTGGGCGCGCCATAGCTCTTCAGATCCCGGGTGAGCGGAATGCCCTTGCCGTCGTAGCAGATCTCCTCGGTCAATGAGTGGCCGATGGCCCGCATGGTCGCCCCGTAGATCTGGCCGAGCGCCAGTTCCGGGTTGATGGGAGTGCCACAGTCGAGCAGGGCGTAGAACTTGTCGAGGCGGATCTCGCCGGTTCTGACGTTGACCGCCACCTCGGCGAAGTTGGCACCATACGGGAAGGCAAGCTCCGAAGTGATATAGCTGGCAGTGCCCACCAGAATGCCAAAGCCGGTACCGGTCTCGGCCTTGTGGGCCAGCTTGGCGAGGCTCACCTCCCCCAGCTTGCCGCGCACCACGCCCGGGAACGCCAGTTCAACATCTGTTACCGGCTCGCCCAGCATGGCGGCGCCGTGAAACAGGATCTTCTCCTTGAGGTTCTCGGCCGCCTTTTTGGCCGCATTGCCGGAGAAGCAGGTACCTGATGAGGCGTAAGCCCCCTTGTCGAACAGGGCGTGGTCGGTGTCGCCGGAGATGACATGCACATCCCCAAGCGGGCAGTGCAGCACCTCGGCGGTCAGCTTGGCCACCACGGTATCGAGGCCGGTGCCGATATCGGCGCCACCGGAGTGGACGATAAAGGTGCCGTCAGACTCCAGCTTGACCATGCAGTTGGCCTGATCGATATCCGGGATCCCCGATTTTTGCATGATGATGGCGACGCCACGACCGATGCGCCAATCCCCGTCAGCGGGTTTGGGACTATCCCAGGCAATCAACTCGCGGCCCTGTTTGAGGATGGGTTCGAGGGCGCAGCTGGCCGCATGGGGCACCGAGGTAGGCATCTTGCCCTCGCCAATGGCACCCAGCACCTTGAGGATGTCCCCCTCGTGCACCCGGTTGTGCTCCACCATGTCGAGCTGATCGATGCCCAGTTTCTCGGCAAGTTCGGCAATGGCCATGGTCAGGGCGAAGCTGCCCTTGGGCGCGCCATAACCCTGATAGGCGCCGGTCGGGCAGATGTTGCTGTAGTAGGTGTTGACGGTAAAGCGCACGTTGTCGCACGGATAGAGCGGCAGGGAGAGCGCCGGGCCGTTGCTCGGCACCGTCAGAGAGTGGTTGCCATAAGGGCCGGTGTTGGCACGAAAATCCATGTCGATGGCGGTGATGGTGCCATCCTTCTTGGCCCCCACTTTCACCTTCACCTTGGCCACGTGGCGGGAGGTGTTGCTGATGAACTCCTCTTCCCGGGTGTAGCGGAAGGTAACGGGACGGCCGGTGACCTTGGTCGCCCAGGCGCACACCTCTTCCAGCAGGATATCCTGCTTGGAGCCAAAGCCGCCCCCTACCCGCTCCTTGATCACGTGCACCTGATGTTGCTTGAGGCCGACGATCCGCGCCACCTGACGGCGCACGTGCCACGGCACCTGGGTGGATGCGTGAATGACCAGACGATCCCCATCCATGTAGGTGAAGCAGATATGCGGCTCGGTCGGGCACTGCTGGGCCTGGGTCGATTCGTAGGTGCGCTCGACAATCTCGTCCGCCTCTGCAAAGCCTTTGGCCACGTCACCGATCTGGCCATGGACGCTGGCGGCCAGGTTCTCGTGCGGGCGGGAACCGATGGGGAAGTTGATGATCATGTGCTCGTCACCGCGACGCACCGAGCAGGCGTTCTGCTGCTCGAGATCCGCCGGCGCCCCGGCCATGTAGACGATGGGCTCGTCGTGGACCAGCGGTGCATTGGGGGCCATCGCCTCGTCAATGCTCATGACCGCCGGCAGCACCTGATACTCGACCTCGATGAGTTTGAGCGCGGCCAATGCGATGGCTTCGCTCTCGGCCACCACGGCGGCCACCCGGTCACCGACGTGACGCAGCTTGCGGCCAAACATGCGGCGATCGAGCGGTGACGGCTCGGGCGCGCTCTGGCCACCTGGGGTGTAGTAGATATCCGGGCAGTTGAGGTGGGTGATGACATGCACAACGCCCGGCATAGCTTCGGCGCGGCTCACGTCGAGTTTGGTGATCACCGCATGGGGATGGGGGCTGCGCAGCATCTTGATGACCAGCGCATCCTCGGTGACCCGATCCTCCACGTAGCAGGGCTTGGCCTGTACCATCTTGGCGGCGTCCACTTTCGGGCAGCTCTTGCCGATGTGGCGCAGATCGTCGCGAAACTCCGGGGCGATCTGGCACAGGTAATCGGGATCCTTCATCCGTGAGCAAGCGAGCTCGATGGCCTGATAGAACTGCTGGTAACCGCCATCACGGTGAAACAGGCCCGAGAGCGCGTCATCGATTTGATCACGGGTCGGTTCGGGATGGCGATCAAGCAGGTCGGTGACGATGAGCGCCGCAGCCGGATCGTTATAGCCGGACTGCACCACGCCCACGTCCACCATCGCCTGCTGCACCAGACTGAGCTGGTTCCAGCTGCCGAGCGACTCGGCGGTGCGCACCTCTGATCCATCCAGCTGGGCGGCGATCAGCAGGGAGGCATTGATCACCTTGCCGTTGAAGAGAATGGCGTCAGAGCCGGCAAAGCCAAAGCCGTCGTCGCTGTTGCGCACCGAGTGCATCCGGCACTGGTTGAACAGCACCCGCTGGGCATTCTCGCCAGCCGGGGTGATGACAGTGCGCAGGGCACCGTTCAGTGTGAAGTTGAGTTCCATCATGCCTGTACCTCCTGCTGCTGGCACTCGACCAGCAGATCCGCCACCACTACCCCGCTGATATAGCGCTTGTAGGTCACGCTGCCGCCGAGATCCTCGCGCGGTGCAACCAGCTCGCTCACGGCGGCCTCCAGCGCGGCATCGTGCAGTTCACGGCGCTCCAAATCCCGCAGGCGCATCGGCTGCGGGGTGACGCCAGCGACGGCCACCCGCATCTCGCCAATGCTGTCGAGGGCTACGGCGGCAGTCATTACCGCCAGACCATCGGCGTTACGGCTGATGCGGCGAGTGGCGCAGCGCAGCGCGGGCTCCGGCAACACCACTCCCAGCACCAGCTCCTTGCGCTGGCCCGCCAGATAGGCATCGATGGGTTGCAACTGATTGTTCTCCAGCACCACCACGGCTTCGAGGACCAGCAGTACCGGCAACAGCGGGGAGTCCTGCTGCTGGCAGGCAAGCTCGCCGCCAAGGGTGGCCTGATTGCGCAGATGGCGGGAGTAGACAAACCCCAGCGCGTCGCACAGGGCGGCCGGGGTACGGGGATCATCTTTCAGGGTCTGCAGGGTGACGGTGGCACCGATATGGAGCTGGCCATGCTGTTGCTCAATCTGGTTCAGTCCCAGCTTGTCCAGTGAGATAGCGACCTTCTTGTCGGTGCGGGTCGGGGCGGCGTTAAGCTTGCTGCCGCCTCCCATGTAGACGGCGTCGTTGCCGAAACTGGCCTTGAGTTCCAAAGCCTGACCCAGTTGCTCGGGTCGGAAGAATTGCTCAATCATGTGTCGTCCTTACTCTTGCTGCCCGCCGCCGGGCAAATCCACAGGGCGGGCAATCCGGTCCAAAACTGTGGAAGGTGGCCTTAGGCCAGCTGATCCATCCGTTGCCACAGGCGGCTCGCCACCTTGCAGGCCTGCTCGTAAATGGGCGCGACATCGAACGGGAACTCGCGATCCTGATAGACCATGCGCCCCTCCACCATCACGCTGTTGACGCTGTTCGATCCCATACCAAAGGCGAGATGGCCACCGAGGTTGCGCGGCGCCAGCGGGGTCGGTGCGTCGTAATCACAGATGGTGAGGTCGGCCTTGTAACCCGGCTCCAGGCGGCCAAATTTGGCGCCGAAGTTGCGCTCCAGCAGGGTGTTGCCGTTCCAGAGGAAGCGGGCAAAGCTGTCGGGCCACAGCGCGCCACCGGCATCCTTGTGTTTGAAGTAGGCGAACTTGAGCTCTTCGAGCATGTCGGAGCCGATACCATCGGTGCCAAGCGCCAGATTGCGATACTCCGGCAGGTGCATGTTGTAGCCCACATGGTTGTTCATGTTGGAGCGGGCGTTGTGCACCAGGAAGGCATCGCGGCTGTTGAGCAGCTCGATGTCGGCCGGGCTCAGGTAGATACCGTGGGCGATCAGAGTCTTGCTGTCGATAAGGCCAAACTCGTCCAGCCGGGCGATGGGCTCCTTGCCATAGTGGTGGTGGCCGTGAGCCATGTCGTAGCGGTCTTCCGCCACATGGATATGCAGACCACGACCGGTGACCTGCACCGCTTCGCGCAGCATGGCTAGCCCCTCGTCGGGTACGGTGAAGGGGGCGTGGGCACCAATATGGGCCTCCACCAGATAGGGTTCGATCCCCTTGGCTTTGGCCGCATCGATCTGTTGGGCGAACAGGATGTTCTCCTCCACCCCGGCCTGCAGTTCGGCGAGGCCGCCGTTGCGATCCGTGGTCTCGAAGCAGGTCATGCCGCGCAGGCCCGCCTCCATAAACCCTTTGCGCAGCACATTCAGGGAGCCCTTGATGAAGTTGGGCGACGCGTGGTGGTCGATCACCGCGCTGCAACCGCTCTTGATTGCTTCCAGCGAGCAGATGAGGCCGCTGTAGTAGAGGGACTCCTCATCGAGCGCCCGATCGAGCCGCCACCAGAGGTTTTTCAGGGTGGAGATAAAATCCGGGCAAGGGGCGATATTGGCCATGATCCCCCGCGACAGGCCGGAGTAGAAGTGGTTGTGGGCACAGACGATGCCCGGCATCACCAGCTTGCCGCCCATTTCCCGATAGTTGGCCTCCGGGTAGAGGGCCCGCAGATTGGGCCCCACCGCTTTGATAAGCGCTCCTTCGATGGCGATATCCACCCCTTCCAGCACCCGGGTCGGCTCAAGCTGGACGGCGGTGACGTTCTTCAGAATAAACATGGTGTGCTCCTTCGCTTATTCGTTATTCGCTCAGGCCTCGACGGCCCCCAGTAGGTAGTGGTGATGAGCATGGACATGGCTGATGATGCGGCACATGTCGCCAAGGGCCGCTGGCGCATCCTTGATCCGGCTCTGGGCGTCTATGGTCAGGCGATAGGTCTCGCCATCCTGACGCACCCGCAGTTCGCCACCATCCGCCAGATAGAAACCGGGGTTGCGGCTGTTGTCGAAATCCTCGGGCAGGCTGAAGATTGTGACCTTGTCCTGATAGGGCTTGCCCTGCCACGGGCAGAACTGGGCACAGTTGCCACATTCGTTGCAGTAGGCATCCAGGTGCAGGGTCTGGAACTGATCCTTGAAGCCCGGCACCGCGATGGCGACGTTGGCCCGGTTGGGGCAGACATCCACACACTTGCTGCAGAGGTAGTTGCACTCGAGGCAACGGTGCGCCTCTTGCGCCACGAAGGCATCGCGCTCGCTCTTGTCAACCAGGGTGACGGCGATGCTCCCCTTGCGGCGGTAGATCTCATCCTTGCCCGACGGCTGGATGGTCACGTCACGCTGCTGGCTGGCGATATGCTCACGAGAGAGCACCAGATCCGCGGCGCGGCGGGCACCACCGATGGCACCGACGATGGAGGACGGGCCACTCTGCACGTCACCGATGAGGAAGACGTTGCGACGGCTGGTTTCGCCAGTCTGGCTGTCCACCTCGGGCCAGCCATCGCTGCCAAGGGGAATCCCCATCGCTTTGAGCACCTCGCAGTCAGGCTGCTCGCCGATGGCGGTGATCAGGGCATCCATCTGCATCACTTCGGTCTGCTCGGTGGGCACCGGACGGCGGCGGCCCTGCTCATCAGGTTCCCCCAGCGCCATCATCCGCACCGTGAGCTTGCCATCTTTGTCAAAGCGCTCCGGATTGGTGAGGAAGCAGAAACGCACCCCATCCTCCACCGCTTCCAGAACCTCCTCGCGATAGGCGGGCATCTCTTTTTCGCTGCGACGGTAGATAACGGTTACATCGCTGACACCGGGCACCTTGAGGGCGGCGCGGGCACAGTCCATGGCGGTGTTGCCGGCACCGATCACCGCCACATGGCGGCCCAGCGGCAGCGGTTTGCCCTGATTGAAGCTGCGCAGGAAATGGAAGGATTTGTAAATCCGCTCGTGGCCCCCATCGAGGCGCATGCCGCCATTCTTGTCGGCGCCGATGCCGACAAAGACATAGGTAAAGCCCTGGGCGTGCAGCTTGTCGACGGTGAGCGCCGGATCGCAGCCAAACTCGAACTTGACCCCGTGGGCGGCAACAAAGTCGATGTCATGCTGGATAAGTTCGGCCGGAATGCGGAATTCGGGGATGATGTGCTTGACCACACCACCGGCATCCGCTTCGCGCTCGAACACGGTGACCGGATAGCCGGCACGGGCCAGGAAGTAACCGGCGGAGAGACCGGCCGGGCCGGCGCCAATGACTGCAACCGGGTGCTTGTCACCACTGCCTGCCGGCTTGTGCCAGCGCGCCTTGTACCCTTCCCAGCCGCGCTCCAGCGCCACTTTTTTCAGCTCGCGGATATTGAGCGCGCTGTCGTAATCGAGACGGGTGCAGTTGTACTGGCACTGGTGATCGCAGATATGGCCGGTGATGGCGGGCAAGGCGTTGCGCTGATAAATCAGCTCAAGGGCAGCGACATACTCCCCCTCGCCCATCAGGCGAATGTACTCGGGGATATCCTGATGCACGGCGCAGGCAGTGACGCAGGGCGCCACGTAGCAGTCAGTCAGCGGCAGACCCCCCCCCACTTCGATGCGATCCTCGGACTTCCACTCCTTCTGGGTGTAATCCATGGTGAGGGCCTTGGCGGCAAGCGCTTCCAGCTTGGCCACGTCCACCTGACTCATGCCCCAGCTGTCAGAGGCGTCGATCTCTTTGAGGCACTCGATCTGACGCAGGTAGCCGCCCGGTTTCAGCAGGTCGGTGGCCATGGTGATGGGACGAATACCGGTCTCGAAAATCTCGGCGATGTTGAACTTGCTGGCGCCGCCCGAATAGGAGATGGGCAGCTTGCCATCGAAGGCGCGGGACAGCACGGCCGCCACGTTGATGGAGAGGGGGAACAGCGCCCGGCCGGACATATACATCTCATCGCCGGGCAGCGCCCCCTTGCGGTTGATGGTGCCGAGAGTGTTGGTAAGCTTGACCCCGAAGGTGAGCCCCTTCTCGGCTCCCAGCGCCATCAGACGGGTCAGCATCGCCTTGGCCTGATCCAGCTTGAGGTCGTGATCGAACGACGCTTCGCTCAGACCAATGTAATCAAAGCCGCAGGTATCGAGGATCTCGCGCACCCGCGGGTAACCCAGCAGGGTCGGGTTCAGCTTGACGAAGGTGTTGAGCCCCTTCTCTTCCAGCATATAGCGGCAGATGGCCTCGATTTCGTTGGGCGGGCAGCCGTGCATGGTAGAGAGGGTGACGCCGTGCACCAGATTGGCCGGAATGCGATCCACCAGCTGTTGCAGGCGATCGCGCCGCGCCCCCAGCCCCAGCTCGGCGATGAACTGCTCGTCGGCCACCAGCTCGCGTACCACCTGTTGGTACTCGGCAAACTTCGGACTTTGGCTTGCATCCATCAGGCTGTGGATAAACTGCTGCATCGGTGGCTGTTTGATGCCATCGAGGTTGTACCCCACGCTCATGTTGAAGATGAAGGACTTGGCCTCTCCGTCGAGCCGCGGGTCGAACACCTCTTCTAACAGGTAGAGGGCAAACCAGGATTTAAGATACTCGTCAAATGCCTTGGGCAGGGTGAACTCGGTAGACCACTCGGTGTTGAAGCACTCATCCTCGGCGTCAATACAGGGCTTTTCCAGTTCGAGACGGTCCAGGATCTGCACCGTCTTGAGCTCGATAAAGCGCCCGCCGGTCAGCCAGGAGGTGACGATGTTCTGGGCCAACTGGGTATGGGGGCCGGCTGCCGGGCCAATGGGGGTCTCGCAGGTTTCACCGAACACCTTGATCTTGCGCTCGTCCTGTTTGCGATAGAATTGCGCAGCGGGAATACCGAAAATGCTCTGACTCTCTTTATATTCCGCAAAAATACGGGTCAGCAGATTCTTGAACGGAACGGGTCGCATAATATCGCCCATGGCTATCTCCTTGCAGCTGTTCTGCCCATTGGCAGCATGAATAAATGGGGTATCCCGCACGGGTGTTCCCCCTTGGCAAGGAGAAGAGCAACAATCAGGCCACTACAGTTACAAAACGAGTTACAAAACTATTTTTAGGGTGAAAGCGTGAGGCAGCTCCAATTAATGGAGAGAATTTACGATGCCACCATTATGGGTATTGCGAGTAGTTATCAATCACTCTGGAATTTACTTAATGAGCAGTTCAAAAAGAACTCGCCCTATCAGATCAAGTGCGAGAAATATCACTTTGATACGCCATTTATCTCCCCGTTATCTTTTTAAACTGGGTTATTTCGTGGGCTCGCTCTCATTTTCAAGAATGCCACCCAGCAGCGCCTGATAGCGCTCCGGGGTATCCACATCAAACAGGATGGCGGGGCTGTCAACTGGCACCATACGGTGCGGATGCCCTTGCAACCAGCACCGTACCGACGACTGCACCGGGGCCGCTGCCAACTCGCGGGCAAGGGATTTTGGCAGCAACACCGGATGGCCCGCCTCCCCCTGCCAGGTGGGAAAAAGAGCCTCACAACCCCGTGCCTGCCAGAGCTGTTGATAGACCTCGCGCGGGATACAGGGGAGATCCCCGTGGCTGATAAAAAGGTAGTCAGCATCGCTGGCCGCCAGGGCGCAGTGGATGGAGCTGCCCAGCCCCTGCCGATAGTCGGGGTTGTGGACGACAACAATATCCGGCCATGATCCGTAGCGCGCTTGAAGTTCCTCGCCACGATGGCCCACCACCAGAATAACGCGATAACAAAAGGCCAGGGCATTTTTGAGACTTGCATCAAGCATTGTCCCCTGGCAATAAGGTAGCATCATTTTCCATGCCCCCATGCGGGATGAAAAACCTGCTGCGGTAATTATACAGTCACACTGTTCACGCCCCCGAGCCTGCACCTTTTCATTCACCTCGCTATTTATTTTGGTCATTGCCATGTCCTTGCCACACTCTGTTATTCACGCGTTTCCGGATATTGGTTCGCTTTTAAATCCACTGCTTGAAAATAGTGACAACCATACCACGCTAATTAGCCTTTGTGGTGCCGGTGGAAAAACCAGCACCCTGTTCTGGCTGGCGGAATATTTTTATCAACAGGGTAAAAAGGTGCTAATTACCACCACCACCCGGATGTTTCTGCCTGCCCCGTCACACTATCGGGAATTGATTATCGAGACGGATCCCGTTCGTCAACTTACCCGCTGTCAGACGCTACCGGATGGCCCGGCGCTGGTTGCCCTGTTCAGCCATCTCGACGAGCGCACCGGAAAGGTTGCGGGCCCCACGCCCCAGCAGATTGATCTCATCAAGGGGCAGCAGCGCTTCGATCTGATCCTGGTCGAAGCGGATGGCGCCCATCACAAGTTATTGAAAGTGCCCGCTTTGCACGAACCTTGCATTCCTCAGCACAGTGATTGGGTGATCGCCCTGACGGGCGGCGCCATGGTGGGGGCCAAGGCCAACCCGCAGCAGATCCACCGCTGGGCAGAGCTTCAGGCCCTGTGCGGGATAGAGGCCGGTGCCCCCCTCGACTGGGCCCTGTTTCACCAGCTGCTCTCCCACCCCGAGGGGCTGTTCAAAGGCACCCCGGGCAGGGCGCGCCGGATCTGGTTTATCAATGGGGATTATCAAAATGAGGCGTCGTGGCTCGATGAATTGATAAAGCTGCATAGCCGCCACCCCGAGATCTATGCCATCTGGCAGGGGGCGGTTCGCGAACCAGAGCCCATTCGCCTCGCACTCGGTTACTTCGCTCAGGATGAGGCACAGCCGCCTCGCCCATGATGGTTTAAGGATAAGAAGAGGTACCTTATGAATCTGTTTGCACACGCAGCCCGACTGGAACAGGAGAACACTCCCTTTGCCATGGCCCAGATCATCGAGAGCCGTGGCTCCACTCCCCGCCATCAGGCCCAGATGCTGGTGATGGCCGATGGCCAGATCCTCGGCACCATCGGCGGCGGCATGATCGAGCGGCTGGTGATCGAAGAGGCCGTGGTGGCCATTGCCGAACGCAAGCCCCGCATCTTCCATGGCCGGATGGCCCGCAACGGTGAACATGCGGTCGGGTCGGATTGCGGCGGCGCCATGTCGGTCTATATCGATGTCTATGGTCTGCGCCCCCGGCTGGTGCTCATTGGTGCCGGTCACGTCAACCGGGCGCTGGCCCATGCCGCCGCGCCACTGGGTTTTGATATCCATGTAGGCGACTGTTTTGAAGGGAGCCTCAATCCCGATCACTTCCCCACCGGCACTCACCTCAAACAGGCCGATACCATCAGCGCGGTGATCGAGGCGCTGGCCATCGAGCCCGCCAACTTCGTCATCATCGCCACCAACCATCAGGACAAGGAGGCGCTGGATCGGCTCATCAGTCGTCCCCTCGCCTATCTGGGGCTACTCGCCAGCAAGCGCAAGGTGCAGACCTTCACCCAGGCGCTGCGCCAGCAAGGGGTGAGTCAGGAGCAGTTGCAGCGGCTGCACGCCCCCATCGGCTACAACATAGGTGCCGAGACCCCCGAGGAGATCGCCATCAGCATCCTCGCCGAACTGCTGCAGGTGAAAAACGGCAAATCGGGTGGGCTAATGCAGGATGACGTGCGCCTCAAGCGGGATCAACTGGTGGTGATGCGCGGCTCCGGCGATATCGCCACCGGCGTCGCGTTGCGCCTGCACAATGCCGGCTTCAAGGTGGTGATGCTGGATCTCGACAAGCCCACGGTGATCCGTCGCACCGTCGCCTTCGCGCAAGGGATGTTTGACGGCGAAACCAGTGTCGAGGGTGTGCGCGCCAAGCGGGTCGAGAGCGTTGAGCAAGCGTTCGAGCAGCTGGATCGGGGCGTCATTCCACTGCTGGTCGACCCCGACTGTGCCACCCTCGCCGAGCTCAAGCCCCGCTATCTGGTGGATGCCATCCTCGCCAAGCAGAATCTCGGCACCCACAAGGAGATGGCCCCCATTACGGTAGCCCTTGGCCCGGGGTTTGAGGCGGGGCGCGACTGCGATGCGGTCATTGAGACCAACCGCGGCCACCATCTGGGCCGGGTCATCTATCAGGGCCCCGCCCAGCCCAATACCGGCATTCCCGGGGTGATCGAGGGGCACTCCGCCCGCCGGGTGGTGCGCGCCCCCGTCGCCGGAGTGATGAAGAGCATTATCAAGCTCGGTGATCTGGTGCAGGAGGGGGATGTGATCGCCCATGTGGGGGACGCCCCCATTATCGCGCCGCTCTCCGGCATGGTGCGAGGTCTGCTCAGCGATGGCATCGAGGTGACCGTCGGCTTCAAGATCGGTGACATCGACCCCAGAGGCGAGCGCGCCGACGCCACTACGGTATCGGACAAGGCACGCGCCATCGGCGGTGCCGTGCTGGAAGCCATGATGCATCTGGCCCAGCGCCGATAACGGCTCTTCGCGTCCCTCTTCAGCACCAAGTTCAGCACCAAGCAAAAGCCCCACCATGATGGTGGGGCTTTTTTCGGCCTGTCTGTTGATGCAGCTCCTTTACATCAGGAGAACCTGCATCACGACCGGGTTCGTTGCAATCGCCAGGCTCGCACCGCCAGCACAACCAGAGTGATGGCGGTGAGCGGCAACACAAAACCGGTTAGCGCTGCACTGAACTGACCTTGCAGCGGACTGGACGTGGCGTGGAGGATCAGCCAGCAGGTGTAGCCGATGTAGTAGGCCAGAAACAGCGCCCCTTCCCAGCGGGCGATGGTGTAACCGGTAAAGAAGATGGGCAGGCAGGCAAGCGCCACCGCAATCATTACCGGAATATCGAACTGAAGGGCGGTGGCCGACACTTCAAGCCCACCGGGAGTGACAATGGAGGTGAGCCCCAGCACGCAGAGGATATTGAAGATATTGCTGCCCACCACGTTCCCCACAGCGATATCCCGCTCCCCGCGCAGGGCTGCGACGATGGAGGTCACCACTTCGGGCAAGGAGGTACCGGCCGCCACTATGGTCAAGCCGATGATCAGATCGCTCACCCCGAAGTAGTGGGCAATCTCAACCGCACTGCCAACCAGCAGACGGGAGCCGAGGATCAGCAGACCCAGACCTGCGGCAATAAAGAGCAGATTGCGCAACCAGTTGCCCGCCGTACTCGCTTCACGGGTACCAAACTCCTGCTCGTACTCCGCCTGCACCGCTTTGTTTTCCCGTCGACTCTGGACAAAGAGAAACACGGTGTAGGCGATGATGCCGGCAAACAGCAGCGCCCCTTCCAGTGGCGCAATACGGCCATCGTAGCCCAGCAACAACACCAGAAAAGAGACCACTATCATCAAGGGAACGTCGAGACGTACCAGTTGCTGTGAGACGGTCAACGGTACGATCAGTGCCGAAATACCTAAAATAAACAGCACGTTGAAGATATTGCTGCCGACCACGTTCCCCACCGCTATCCCTGCCTGCCCCTCGAGGCCAGACTGGATGCTCACCGCCAGCTCGGGAGCACTGGTCCCAAAGGCCACTATGGTCAATCCCACCACCAGTGGCGATATCCCCATCATGGTGGCGAGGCGAGATGCGCCCCGCACCAGAGATTCGGCCCCCACCACCAGACACACCAGGCCTACAGCCAACCACACCAGCGTCATCATACGGTCTCATCCTTGCCGTTAGGTTCGTTGAAATAATCACAATAAATCAGATACCTGTGCTCCAGCACAGTCAGACCACGCCATTGTAACGAGGGGCTGGTCCCCTGTCGCGGGCTCTTTTGAGTGCTGTTTATCGTGCCACAGGCAGCCCAGTCACCACTCAACCGTGCTTGATACGGGTTTCCCCCGCCACTGACACCACGGAACGCTTGCCCTTGCGACTGATGACAAGAAGCGCCAGCACGATAAGGACGATGCCGCTCCCCTCCACCGGCCCCGGATTTTCGCCCAGCAGCCACCAGGAGAGCAGCACGCCGCTCACCGGCACCGCCAGAGTACTGAGGCTGGCGATCCCGGCAGGCAGCTTTTTCAGCACGAACAACCAGAGGCTCCAGGCCAGTGCCGTGGCGAAGATGGCGCTGTAGGCGAGCGCACCAAACACATAGGGCTGCCAGTCGATGGGTCGCTCCGGCACCAGAGCCGCCACCACTGCCATCACCATGGTGGCGTAGATCATCTGCCAGGTGGTGAGGGACATCAGATCCACCGCGGGATGGCGGGCATACATCCGCTTGGCGATGATGGCGCTGATCCCCCAGCAGATGCCGGAGGCAATCCCCAGCAGCGCACTCTTCATGGAATCGAGGTGCAGCTGCCAGGGCTGGATCACCAGCAGCAGGCCGCAGGCGGCCACCCCGACCGCCAGATAGTGGAGTTTGCGCATCCGCTCGCCGAGAAAGAGCGCAGCGAAGATCACCACCCAGAACGGCATGGTGTAGCTCAGAATGGCCACCTTGCCCGCCCCGCCGCTGATCAGCGCCCACTGGGCCAACCCCACCATGCCGCAGGTCTGGAACAGGGCGATGGCGAGGGTATAGCGAAACGGGGTAGGCTTGAGATAACGGCGGCCACGCAGGCACTGCACCAGCAGCAGAACCAGAGATCCGCACAGGCAGCGCAGGGCGGTGAACTCGAAGGCCCCCGCGTAGAGCATCACCTGCTTCATCACGATCCAGCTGTAACTCCAGATGGCGGTGAGCAGGATCAATCCCACCAGCGCCGCCATATTGATCTTTCCGCTCATTTGCTTGTTACTCACCTCTTGTCACTCATTGCGTCGGGTCTGTTCTCGGCCTCTTGCCCGCGCTTGAAGGCGGCCATCTTACGCCGCTCATCCTCCGCTGACCATGGTCGCCCCGAAATGAACAAGGGGGCCGTCGGCCCCCGCAATCACACGCAACCCGAGCTGGAACGCCTAGCGGCAGATAAGGGTTCCCGTCTTGCCGGCAATGCCGTCGGCGGCCTTCTCCAGCAAGGTGATCAGGGATTTGCGCCCCGGCATGGAGGTAGCGAACGAGAGCGCCGCCTCCACCTTGGGCAGCATGGATCCCTTGGCAAACTGCCCCTGCTCGATAAAACACTGGGCATCTCCCACGCTCAGCTGATCGAGCCACTGCACATCGGGTTTGCCGAAGTTGATGGCCACTTTCTCTACCGCGGTAAGGATGATCAGCATGTCGGCGTCAATCAGTTCCGCCAGCTTGGCACTGGCCCAATCCTTGTCGATCACCGCACTGGCACCGCGCAGGTGATTGCCCTCCCGCAGCACCGGAATGCCGCCGCCACCGACGGTGATCACCACCTGACCGGCGGCCAGCATCGCTGAGACGGTCTCTTTCTCGATGATATCGACGGGTTTGGGGGATGCCACTACCCGGCGATAGCCGCGACCGGCATCCTCTTTGAGCCGCTCGCCCTTGGCCATCAGCGCCTCGGCCTCTTCCTTGCTGAAGAAACCGCCGATGGGTTTGCTCGGGTCAAGGAAGGCGGGATCGTTTTTATCTACCTCCACTTGGGTCACCAGAGTGGCGACCGGCTTGTGGATGCCGCGTTCAAGCAGGGCTTCGCGCAGGGCATTTTGCAGGTCATAGCCGATATAACCCTGACTCAGGGCCACGCAGACCGACATGGGCAGATGGGGCGCCTTGGAGTCATGACGGGCCGCCACCTCGAACGCCTGCTGGATCATCCCTACCTGCGGGCCGTTGCCGTGGGTCACCACCACTTCATGCCCCTGAGCGATCAGGTCGGCAATGGTGCCCGCCGTGCTCTGCACCGCCTTCATCTGCTCGGGCAGGTTGTTGCCCAGCGCGTTGCCACCAAGGGCCAGTACGATTCTCTGTTTCATCTTGTTATCTCCAGTGATGGGACAAGCCGGCGCAATACCGGCCCACCTTTCGTTGTTCACATAACCTTGCTGCTCTGCGTGTTTCGAACGGATTGTCAGCCTGCAGCCGCGGGACAAGGCGAGTGCAGATCCGGCGCCAACGCCGGATCAAAGGGTGCTCTGGCCAAAAACCGGCCATGCCCCCGTTGTCCGGTAAACTCGCCATCGCGAGCGACTGTCTCGCCGCGACTGAGGGTCATCCTGATCTGGCCGGGACAACGCATCCCCTCGTAGGGGCTGTAGTCACCGTTGTCGTGCAGGGCGGCGTGACGGATCAGGGTCTCGCCACGGGGATCCATCAGTACCAGATCGGCGTCGGCCCCCGGTTGCAAGTTGCCCTTGCACGGCCAGAGACCGAACAACTTGGCCGAATTGGCGCTGGTGAGGGCCACGAAGCGCGATGGCGAGATGCGCCCGCCCAACACCCCGTGGGCAAACAGCAGCAACATCCGGTTCTCGACCCCGGGCAAACCGTTGGGACAGCGGCTGAAATCGCCACCAGACAAGGTCATGCGCTGGGCGTGGGAGAAGTTGCAGTGATCGGTCGCCACCGTATCAATGTCACCCGCAGCGATACCGACCCACAGCTTGTCCTGCTCGCGGCGCGAGCGCAGCGGCGGGCTCAGCAGATAGTCGACCCCGTTCTCCTTGTAATAACACTGCTCATCGAGCAGCAGATATTGCGGGCAGGTCTCGACCCAGACCGGCTGGCCCTGACGGCGCGCCAGTTTCAGATACTCCAGCCCCAAGCCATTGGAGAGATGGACGATATAGAGTGGCGCATTGCCCGCGAGCCCCGCCAGATTGATCATCCGGGCGATCGCCTCCGCCTCGCACTCCAGTGGGCGGCTTTGCGGGTGATACCAGGGTTCATGGTGACCGGCGGCGAGCAGGGCCGCACGGCGCGCCGCGATGGCGGCATCGTTCTCGGGATGGACGGTGGCGAGCGCCCCCACCTCCTTGAGGCGGGCCAGGGCGCGCAGCACGTCATGATCCCCCAGCTTGTACTGGTAGGTGAGATAGAGCTTGAAGCTGCTGATCCCCTCCTCCTGCACCATGGCGGCCATCTCGTGGAGGATGGAGTCATCCACATGCTGGATCACGCCGTGAAAGCTGTAGTCGATCACCGCCTGATCGGCGGCGTAATCGTGATAGCGGGCCAGCTGGTGATGCAGATTGCACCCCGCCGGGCCAAATCCCATGTGGTCGATGATGGTGGTGGTGCCACCACAGGCGGCGGCACGGGTACCGCTGAAAAAATCATCGCAACTGCGGGCAATCCCCACATCGATGTTGAAGTGGGTGTGGACGTCGATGCCACCCGGCATCACATAGCAGCCGCTGGCATCGATCACGTCGGTCTCGCCATCGGGCTGGATAGCGGCGGCTCGCGCGCGGATCACCCCGTTATCGATCAGCAGATCCTGACGATATTCACCCTGTGCATCGACCAGCACACCGTTTTTGATCAGCCGTTTCATCCCCACCACCTCGAATGCATTTTGCCTTCAAACAGCAAGGCCCCGCCTCAATGGAGACGGGGCACTTGCCACACTTGCGACAGCCGGGCGGCGATGGCAGTCACCACCCGGCAGACCCCTTACTTGTCCAGCTCGGCCAGATAGAGCATGGGGATCACGGCGTACATGGCGGCGCACTTGACCAGATGCTCTTTCCAGGTCTTCTCGTTCGGGGCGTGGGCCTCCGGCTCTTTACCCGGGCCAAAACCGATCACCGGAATACCGTGGCGACCCATGATGGAGACCCCGTTGGTCGAGAAGGTCCACTTGTCCACCACCGGCTCCTTGTTGAACAGCTCGCGATAAGCCTTGGAGAGGGTTTTGACGGTGATGTGATCCTCTTCCACCTTCCAGGTCGGGAAGTAGCACTCGGTCGGGTAGACCAGACCGGTATAGGCCGGACGGTCGTACTGGTACATGGAGACCTCGGCACCGGCGGCTTGCACCGCAGGCAGGGCACGGATCTCGTCGAGCGCACCTTGCCAGGTCTCGCCCCAGGTGAGGCGGCGGTCGATGGAGACGGCGCAGCTGTCCGCCACGGCGCAGCGGCTCGGTGAGGTGAAGAAGATCTCGGAGACGGTCAGGGTGCCCTTGCCGAGGAAGTCGTCATTGCCGAGGTTGTGGCTCAGCTCCTGCAGCTCGCCAAGGATGGGGCCCATCTTGAAGATGGCGTTGTCACCGCGCTCCGGTGCGGAGCCGTGGCAGCTGACCCCCTGCACATCGATGCGGATCTCCATGCGGCCACGCTGGCCACGGTAGATCTGGCAGTCGGTGGGTTCGGTACTGACCACAAACTCGGGGCGGATCTTGCTCTGCTCGATGATGTACTGCCAGCAGAGGCCATCGCAATCCTCCTCCTGTACGGTACCGGTCACCAGCAGGGTGTACTGATCTTCCAGCCCCAAATCCTTGATGATCTTGCCCGCATAGACCATGGAGGCCATGCCGCCTTCTTGGTCAGATGCGCCACGACCACCAATGATCTCGTGATCTTCCATCCCCTCATAGGGATCGAAGGTCCAGTTGGCCATGTTGCCGACGCCCACGGTATCGATGTGGGCATCCATGGCGATCAGGTGCGGGCCGTGGCCGATATAGCCCAGCACGTTGCCCATGGGGTCGATCTCGACCTTGTCAAAGCCAACCTTCTCCATCTCCTGCTTGATGCGCAGCACGACGCGCTCTTCATCGCAGCTCTCGCTCGGGATGGCGATCATGTCGCGCAGGAACTGACTCATCTCGGCCTTGTACTGGTAGGCCTTCTCCAACACCATTTCAAACGGAATTTGCTTGCTCATTGTGATTCTCCATAACAACTGAGAGTGCGCGGCCTGTTCGTCGGCAGCGCCCTGTGCCCGTTACCGCACCCCGTTGGCGAGGCGCGATCAATGCTTCAATTCGTGTCTCTGCTCTCGCAGGGATTACTCACAGCCGGGGTTAATCGCAGGCAGGATGTTTGCCTTCCCACACAACTTCCCGGTAGTGGGTCACATCGGTGTCCCCTTCGGTGTTGATGATCAGCACCACGGAGTCGCGACTTAGCCCGAGACGTTCCATCAGCGCCGCGCGATCCGGGTGGTGACGCACCGCCGCCAACACGCCGGTGCCGACCGAGCCGGATTCACCGGAGATGATGCGGGGGTCATTGCCAAGAGGGTTGCCAAGCACTCGCATGCCCAATGCCGACACCTTGTCGTGACAGGAGATGAACTGGGTGGTGCAGCTTCTGAGCAGCGGCCAGCCGAGCGGATTGGGTTCACCGCAGGCGAGACCGGCCATGATGGTGCGCATGTCGCCCCCCACGTTGACCATCTCCCCCGCCACACCGGAGCGGAAGATGCAGTCGGCCTGATCCGGTTCGACCACGATACTGTGCAGGTTTTTCGCCCCGAAGCAGTCCACCAGATAACCGAGCACACCGCCCGCCAGCGCACCAACGCCAGCCTGCAGCAACACGTGGGTCGGCTGCTTGATGCCCATGGCCTGCATCTGCTCGACCGCTTCGTCGGCCAGGGTGGAGTAACCCTGCATGATCCAGGTCGGGATCTTGGTGTAGCCCTCCCAGGCGGTGTCCTGCACTATGTGCCAGCCGCGCTCTTCGGCCATCTTCATGGTTAGGCGCACGGTGTCGTCATAGTTCATGTCGGTGACGATGCACTCGGCACCGAGATTGAGGATGTGGTCAACCCGCTCCTGGGCCGAGCCCTTGGGCATGTAGACCACCGCATGCTGACCCACCTGTTTGGCGGCCCAGGCAACGCCACGACCGTGGTTGCCATCTGTGGTGGTGGCGAATGTCATCGGCTCCTTGATGGTGCGTTTGATGAGATCGAAGGAGAAATCCTCGATGGCCACCCCGTACTTTTCACAGAGCAAGTTGGCGATGGCATAAACGCCACCCAGCATCTTGAAGGCGTTGAGGCCAAAGCGCTTTGACTCGTCCTTGACCAATATATTTTTCACCCCGATATAGGCGGCCAGATCTTTCAGGTCGCACAATGGGGTCGGTTCATAACCGGCCAGTTTTTTATGAAAAGCGCGAGCCTTTTGTGCTTCGGCGCGAGAAAACAGCGGAGATGGCTCGGCGGTAAAAAAGCGGTTATCGGCAATATCCATCTTCAGCGAAAATTGGGACATGCTTACCTCACTAGGCGTTACCTGACAAAGAGCTGCCTCGCCGGGAGATCCGTTATTCAGATACCACGGGGAGAAAACTCGAAATAATGAATTCGACAGCGTGGGCAGGATGAATATTCACCCTGCCCTTCTGTTATTTATTTCACCCGCTTTTGCGCCTCTTTAATCAGATTCTCCAGGGTTTCTGCCGGGGCGGAGAATTTACGGGCCATGATCATGGCGGCGATAATATAGGGCTTCCAGCTCGCCTCTTTGTAGGTGGCGATACGGTATTTCTCGAATACCCCTTCGGTTACTTCGCCCTCCTTGCAGGAGACGCCGGAAATATCGGCCGGCAGGCAGTGCATATAGAGCGCCTCGCCCCCCTTGGTGAGCTTCATCATCTCCTCGGTGCAGTGCCAATCCTTGTGCTTGGCGTTCTGCTCAAGGCAGTGTTTCTCCAGCTCTTTGAGACCGGCGTGGTCATTGGCACGCAACAGCTCGGTACGCTGCTCCATCACCTTGTAGGGAGCCCAGGACTTGGGATAGACGATATCGGCATCCTTGAACGCCTCTTCCATGGAGGTGACCTGACGGAAGCTGCCGCCGGAGGCCTTGGCATTCTCCTTGGCCACTTCGATCACGTCCGGGATCAGGTCATACCCCTCCGGGTGGGCCAGGGTCACATCCATACCGAAACGGGTCATCAGGCCGATGATGCCCTGGGGCACGGAGAGCGGCTTGCCGTAGCTCGGCGAGTAGGCCCAGGTCATGGCAATCTTCTTGCCCTTGAGACTCTCCAGGCTGCCGAAGTGCTCCTGCAACCAGGCCAGATCAGCCATCGACTGGGTCGGGTGATCAATGTCGCACTGCAGGTTGACCAGTGCCGGACGCTGGGGCAGCACGCCCTTCTCGAACCCTTCGTCCAGTGCAGCCCCCACTTCGCGCATATAGGCATTACCGGCACCGAGGAACATGTCGTCACGGATCCCGATGGCATCGGCGCAGAAGGAGATCATGTTGGCGGTTTCACGGACGGTCTCACCGTGGGCGATCTGGGATTTGCCCTCATCCAGATCCTGCTGGGCCAGACCGAGCAGGTTCAGCGCAGAGGCATAAGAGAAGCGGGTTCGGGTGGAGTTATCGCGGAAAACCGAGATACCGAGCCCGCTGTTAAACAGTTTGGTGCAGATATTTTCGGCGCGCAGGGTCTTGAGGGATTCGGCCAGTTTCAATACCAGCTCCAGCTCCTGAGGCGTTTGCTCCCAGGTCAGCAGAAAATCTTTTTCATGCAGGTTGGATTTGAGTGCTCTGATCTCTTTGATTAATTCGTTAACTGCTTTCATCGTTCGCCCCAATCATTGGATGAGATATGGATAGCTCCCCTTTCACTCACGATGTCACCAGCATCCCGGTTGTGGGTGAGCGCGTCGGTTAGCGTCGATATGAGGCAATCAATAACCATGCCAAACCAATAAAATGCAGGCAGATATTAATAAATGGCGAAAGTGTGTGATGTCACCCACAAAATCAGCGGCTATTTCAGCGATTTAATCCATAAAAATGTGCGCAGATCAGCCAAGCCATAAAATAGCAAGGTGATAATAATCAAAGGCGATATCTCGACGTCGGTGAGAATTATCATCAAAGGTCAGTTTCAGGGGCTGAAATGATATCAGCGGGGCTGTCGTTATCATTATGATAATGCCCGCAACACCTTTTCTCTTGGAAGGATCTCTCCAGCGTTGACACTGCTGCTATCTCGTCTCCCCTTCGCTCCCCGCCCGTATCACCTCTCGCCTTATCTTCCGGCCACATCGCTGGGCGCGGTTGGCCCAAGGTGCTAACGTGAATACGCCAGCTGCGCATCTGTATCGGATGCTCAGGAGAGGCCGACGTTCACTGCCGCAACTGCGCGGGTGAACCTGCATGACTTACATCTTTGAGGGATTATCTATGTCCAGGAATGCTGCTCTGCTCATCACCCTGACCCTGCTCGGTATCACCCCTGCCCACGCCATCAGCGCCAAATATGCCGAGCAACTGGAGCACTCCGGCTGCACCCAGGTCACCGAGGCGCAAGGCTGTGACATTCACAAAACCAAAGCGGAAAATGCCAAGGCGGGATTTGGCGCGGCCGCCCCGGCCGCGGAGGGCGGTCTGAATCTGAGCTATGAGCAGAAGCTGGAGCGCTCGGGCTGCACTCAGGTGAGCGAGCTCAATGGCTGCGATATCAACAAAACCAAGGCTGAGAACGCGGCTGCCAGTGTTGGCAATGCTCCGGCCGCGGCAACCAGCGCCAGCCCCTATGCGGGCAACTGGATCGCCACCTTCCCCCAAACCGGCGCCACCGTGGCCAATATCCGCATCGATGACAAGGATCAGGTGTGGGTCAACGACAAGAAGGTCAATGCCAAGAAATCTGATGGCGCGCTGGTGTTCAAGGATGGCATGGTCATCTACACCATTCAGGGGGATCGCCGCATCAAGGGTGAAGATGGCTGGGTCGATAATGATGCCGGCACCAAGGGGCCCATCAACGCCAAGTAAACAGCTGACCACGAAATGACGGGGAGCGCGGGCTCCCCGTTTCACACCTGATTGCCCATCTCTTCCAATGACCAGCTCCGCCAGTAAGAGGCCAGAATCAATACCTCCTGCTCCAGCCAAGTCCCGTCTGTGATCAGTTTATCGAGCCAGGGAACGCCTGCCAGCGTGCCATGACCATCGACCTGATCAGCCTGCGTCGTCACACGCCAGGGCACCTTGCCACTGCCCGCCGCAAAGGTGCGTACCGGACGGGCATAGTGCTCCAGATAAGGCTGCAGCTCACAGAGAAGCCAGAGCATGGCAGGACGATTTAGCTCGCGCGCCAGCTCGATGGCAATATCGATACTCCGTTGATCGAGATCACCGAAATGGGCCCACTGCACGCCCGCAGGCAACAGCGGGATCAGCTGTTTGGCCAAGGTGGTATTGCGACCGGGGGCAAAGAGCAGTAGTTGCCCGGGTTGCAGCGGGTAGTCGACAAAGGCTCCCTTGTTCTCCACCGTAATGACAAGCTCCCCTTGCCAGCCGATGGCCGCCAGCGTGCCCAGAGTCCGCTCCAGCAACGCCAACTCCCCCAGCAGCGCCATCATTGCCGTCATATCGTGCTGCTGACCCTGCCGATCGACCAGCGAGAGCGGTTCGAGGGAACGGATGCGGATCATCTTATCCTGCGTGAGCGACAAGTTCGCAAGCTGTGGCGCTGCAAGGGATGCTGACCGCGGATGCTTGCTGTCCCCATGCCAGAGGGCATAAAAGCAGGCCTGATTGAGCCGTGCAGGCAAACTCACTCCCAGACGTTGCAGCTGCTTACGCTTGTCCGGTTCGGGGGGCTCTGCCCGTGCCAGTTGTCCGGTCAGATAAGTCCGCCCCGCTTCGGTCAATATATGACGGGAACTGCGCCCAACTGACTCGACTCCGCCCACCGCCTGCAGCAACTCCTTCAACTCGCGGCCATGCCGACTCTCAAGGGAGCAGCCCTTTCCGTTCTGGCTATCGAACAACCGTGCACACAAATTCTGTACCCGCACCTCATTAAACAGCGACATCATCACCTCTCCATGTGGCTTCATATGACAAAGTAGAGGTGATTTTCCCTGTCATTACCGTGACCGGCTTCGCAAGCGGTTCTTATCAGCCCCGCCATGCATGGCCCGTTACTGGTAAACCCGCCACAAAGGGAGCAAGCTGGTTTGATATAGAGATACGCTGCGCTCTTCGCGGCACGACAACGCGATACCCGCTTTCACAAGGGCTTGCCATGACCGACGCCACAGACCCCTCGCCATCCTCTTCCTGGCATCTTTCGGATATCCGCGAGCTGGCGCACCTGCTGACTCTGGCGCTGCCCGCCGCGGTAGAGATCACCGAAGCGGTACATCAGGCGGTACTGAGTGGTATGGGGCTCAAGGGACGGGATGAGGGAAAAACAGCCGGGATCACCGGACTGGTCTACAAGAGGGTACATGACGCCGCCAACAACCTAAGCAGCGGCATCAACCATCTGCTCAGCCGCCTGCCAGCCACACCGCCGCCCCACCAGATCCCCGAAACCCCGAAACGCGCGGCCCTGATCGCCACGCTCAACGGCGTGTTGGGGGACAAGCTGGTCGAACACCACAATGCTCTCGCCACCCCCATGACACTGCGCTATCAGGGCAAGCCCCTCGATTGGCAGGCGATGCCAAAGGATCTACCCCGCGAGGGACGGGTGCTGCTGATGATCCATGGCCTCTGCATGAACGATCTGCAGTGGCAGACCGAGCATCAAGGCAAGCCGGTCAATCACGGGGAGCAACTTGCCAACGTGCTTGGCTATCAGCCTCTTTACCTGCGCTACAACTCGGGCTTGCCCATCGCACAAAACGGACAGGCGCTGGCCCTGCTGCTGGAGCAGTTGCTCGCCCACTGGCCGGGAGAGCTCAAAGAGATAACGATAATGGGCTACAGCATGGGGGGACTGGTTGCCCGCAGCGCCCGCCACCATGCCGGCGTGGCCGGGCTCACCTGGCCTGCGCACCTTGCCAACCTGATATTTCTCGGCACACCACACCACGGCGCGCCGCTCGAACACGCCGGTCACTGGCTGGAGCAGTTGCTGCCCGCCACCGCCTACAGCGAGCCCTTCGTCAGACTGGCGCGGCTGCGCAGTGCAGGCATCAGGGATCTGCGCCACGGCAAGGTGAGCGATACCGTTGCACGGCCGGATCCCGCCGTCCCCTCACAGGATCCTCGCACGCCACTCCCCTTGCCCTATGGCGTCAACTGCTATGCCATTGCCGCGACCACTGCCGCCAAGCGCAGCCTGCTGGCCGACCGGCTGATTGGCGATGGACTGGTGCCGCTACGCAGTGCCCTCGGTCAGCACAACGAAGCGCGCCATCAGCTGGCTTTTCTTCCTGCCCATACCCTGATTGTCTATCGCACCAGCCATATGGCCCTGCTCGCCAACCCGCAGGTTGGCCAGCAACTGCTGCGCTGGCTCAGCCCCTTGCAGTTATAGCGAACTGGCTATTAAAGCAACAGAATGCTGGTTCACAAAGGAGCCCTGTGGCACTCTGGGACGTCAAAGGGAAGACCCACACTGACACTTGATGTGTCCCCACTGCAAAGGAGCGCCACCGATGGCCAAAGCAAGCAAAAAAGAGATCAAGAAGAAGATCGCCGCTCGTCTTGAGAAAATTGCCAAGCATGAAAGCAAGATCAAGAAGCTGAAGAAGGCCCTGAAGTAGGGCCCATTGCATAAGAAAAACCGCCAATAGGCGGTTTTTTCATCCCCCTTTCGCCCCTTTACCATCGTTTTGATACCAATGGCCTTGATGTAAACGCCTCAAGCGCACCTCAGCAGAACAACCCAGCTGAAACCACGCACGTTCTCATCACCGCTATTTGGTCTAACAGCGCCAATCGGGCGCCGCGCGCCCCCTTGTCAGCAACTACCTTCAACGGAGTGTTTGATATGAGCCAGCAGTGGAGCGCCATATGTACTCTTACACCCTCACTTTCAAGGAAGATGTCGATCGCCTGACCGCCCCCGAGCAGGAGATCACCTTGCAGAGCCCCGCTCAGGCGGGGGATTTTGTTATCCTCTCCGACGGCAGCCGCCATCAGGTGATGTTTGTCACCCACAGGGCCAACTACAGCAGCCTCTATCTCGATAAAGGGGTCAGGGTGCCACAGAGTTAGTGGCTATCGCCTTCAATTGATGGGGCTGAGTGAAATATTCACGCCGTTGACATAATAATCATCGCATCATGTCAATTTTCCTTTATCTCTATCACGATATATCTGAGGAAGCGCGATGAAAAAATACAACATTGTCTTATATCAAATTCAATTTATTTAGCCACGAAAAAGCAAATCATACATCACAAAAACGAACCACCATCACTCAATATCATTGACCACACCCTTGGTGCGTTATAACAATTACTTTGCTGAACATATTTATTCGCAAGTCATTATTAGTGATGGAGTTATCACAATGAATAAAGTTATCTTACCCATAGCATTAATTACCTGTGCCACGCTCGCTCACGCAGAGTCCAGCACTATTATCAACGGTCTGGATTTTGGTCCATTAGCTCAGTTGGCTGGCACATGGAAAAGCACCGATGCTGGTGGTGTAGATGTAGCACCCGGCCAGGAGGGTAGCAAAGTTGGCAAAGGGGGGCCGGCAGTGGAACCCTTTTACGAAGTCATTACTTTTGAACCGGCAGCCGATGCTAAAAATGCCAGCGAACAATATCTGGTAGCCATGTATTACAAACAGGAAGTATTCAGAAAAAGCGATAATGGGAAATTTCATGACCAACGCGGCTATCTGATTTATGACAAGACTAATCAGCTTGTTTACAACTCATACTGTATACCCCGTGCAGTCTGTGTGGTCACTGAAGGCAAAGCGGGTAACAAAATCGAGTTCAAGACGGGCAAGCGCGGTATTGCGGAAAGCAATTATATGACCATTAATGATTCCACCACGGATTTCTCGATGACTCTGGACTTCTCAGAGAAAGATCTCCTCAAATACAGTCAAACCACCAACCTGATGGTGTATGGCAAGCCATTCGCACACTCCGATAGTGCATCCCTGACCAGAACCAATTGATGTTTCATGGCCAAGGTATTCATTACCTTGGCTTTTTTATATTCGTCGATAGTCTATCCTGATGGCATCCCTATCCCACTCGGGGTTAAGCACACCGGCATACCAGAGTGTCAGAATGACATCCATCTGATTGTTATGCTTAACAACCTTGCCGCTCTTACAGGCCGAGACCACTTCCAGCCATAACTGCTCGGGATTGATCGGTTTGGTAATATCCTTGTGTGACAATAAATCAATGGCAGCCAACACATATGCTCTGGTTTTGGTCGCAGCTACATAATGAACTGGCATGATGCAACTGATACAACCAAGACTGCAAAGAGTCAAAAAAGTTACCTTTGGATTATTCTTGAATTTCCCTGTACTAATATCATCACCAAATGCTTCAGCAATAGCCATATCCCAGGCGGTGGCATGCCCATAATTATTCTGCGCCATCAGATGAACAGCTCTCAGCGCTGCACCACCATATTTACCATAGATAATCATCACTAATCCCTCCTTTTGCCCCATAGTAAGGCCGAACAGGCGAGATAAGCTAAAATAAATATCAATCACGATCATCGATTTTTTCCATTGATAACAAATCCATTTTTAGCTGAATTAAATATTGATCCATATCAATGTTATATCTTTATCTACCGAAAGGCTGACTGGTCGATGTCAGCCTTCCAATATCATTCATCAACATCCATTTTCGTGTATAAACGGATTCACCCAGCCTAGAGCACCTCTATCTTTACTTTGATAATCCCGTCGCGAATATTGCCGATGGTGCTAAAGGCAGATTTGGAGAGATCGATAATACGCCCACTTTTAAAGGCGCCGCGGTCATTGACCTTGACCACTACGCTCTTGCCGTTGGCGAGGTTGGTGACCCGCACCATGGAGCCGAAGGGCAATTCCATATGGGCGGCGCTATTGAGGTTGTTGCGATAGATCTCGCCGCTGGCGGTCTTTTTGCCATGATAACGGTCGGCATAATAGCTGGCGTAGCCGGTTTCGCTATAGCCGCGCCAGCTGCCGCCGTGACTCTCGTCATAACGGCTGCTACAGGCCGCCAACAGCAGGCAAAGAGATAACAGCAGCCCTTTCTGGATATGTTGCACCTTTCACCTCTCCTCTCTTCTTCTTTTCGCTATGCGCAATTTTTCTTCTTCGATACGGCAGGTGACGCTGGCGACACGTTTGCAGGCGGGAGCTCTCACCTTGCCATAGCTCCAAGGCACTCACCATGTTACTCGCCTTGTTGTCAGGCAGCAGCGACCGTGCGGCTACTTTGCCATATCTTCCATGTAAAAAGGGAGGCAAATGCCTCCCTTTCAACTAGTTACCGGTCATCCCGTGTCGGATGGGCCAGAGACTTCTCAGGCAATCAGCTTGTCATCGGCAAAGCCGAAACCGCGCAGGCCCACCACATGTACGTGCTCGTGCTTGCCCTGCACCTTGCGGATGAGCTTGTAGGTGGTGCCCTTCTCGGGGCTGATGTTCTCGGGCGCCGCGATAAGCAGCTGCATATCCTGGCGCTCGCACAGCTCGAACAGGGTGGCGATGGATTTGCCATCCAGACGGGCCGCTTCGTCGAGGAACAACAGGCGGCAGGGGGCGATATCCTTGCCGCGCAGACGGCGGGACTCCTCCTCCCAGCTGATCAACACCATCAGCAGGATGGCCTGACCGGTACCGATCGCCTCACCGGTAGAGAGCGCACCGCTCTCGGCCCGCAGCCAGCCGTCGGCACCGCGCTGCACCTCGATCTCCAGCTCCAGATAGTTGCGATAGTCGAGCAGCACGTCGCCCATCACCTGATAGCTGCGATCCCCCTGCTCGATCTGCGGGTTCAGGCGCTGGAACAGCTTGGCCATCGCCTCGGAAAAGCTGAGCTCCTTGTCGGCGAACAGATCGTTGTGCATGGCGGTTTGATCGGCCAGCGCCGTCAGCAGTCGGGTATGGGCCTCGCGGATATTGACGTTGAGGCGCACCCCGCGCACCAAACCGAAGGCGATGTTCTGCAAGCCCTGGTTGAGCACCCGGATGCGGTTCTGCTCGCGGCGAATGATGTTGGTGATCTTGGCCGCCACCTCGTGGGAGGAGAGCGACAGGTGGGTTTCCCGCTGCTTGAGCTCGTCAGCCAGACGGGCCAGCTCGATCTCCATCTCTTCGATCGCCTCGACCGGATCATCGGAGCGGATGATGTCGTTGCGAATGCGATCCTTGAGGTAGCGGTAGACCTGCACATAGAAGGCCACCTTCTGCTCGGTGCTGCGGTTGCCCTCGGAGAGACGCAGCGCATCGCGAAGAGCTTCGTCGTGCGCCACCGCCACCCGCAGGGCGCCGAGGGCCTTGTCCGACATGGAGCGCAGCTCGTCGCTGTCTAGGTACGCCAGCTCGCGCTTGTTTAAACGCTTCTCGACGTCGGTCTCCCGCGCCAGCCGCACCACCCGCGACCAGCTCGCCTTGTGGCCCACCAGAGATTTACGGGCGCTGTAGTAATCCTTGCCTTCGAGCTTGAGACGACCGCCAAGGGATTCGATCTCGCGCTTGGTGACCTGCAACTGGGCCTCGGCGCTGGTGCGACGGGAACGGGTGCGGATCAGCAGCTCTTCGATCTCTTTCTTGTGGGCGCGCGCCTTCTCTTCCATGTCATCAGAGAGGGTCAGCCCCATGGCCGCCAGCTCCTGCTCGAACTCGGTCAGGGTCTGGCGCTTGGCCTCGACGCTGGAGTTGAGGGCGGTGCGCAGTTGTAGCGCCTCGGTGTGGCGCAGGGCAATCTGCTTGTGCTGCTCGCCAGCGGTGCGGGCGGCAAGCTCGGCCGCTTTCAGCTTCTCTTTGAGTCGCTCGCTCATCTCGGAGGCCTTGCCCAGCAGGTCTTGCGCATCCTGATAGGCAAAATGCGGCAGACGGGCCACCAGCTGATCGAGGGCGTAGCAACGGCGCTTCTGCTCGGCCAGCAGGTCGCTCACCTCATCATAGGCAGCCTGCAGCGCCGCAAGATCCTGCGGATCCTGACGCAGCACCTGCACCATGGTTTCCAGTTTTTCCAGCGACTTGCCGTGCTTGGCGATAAAGGCTTCGGCCTGTTTTAGCGCTTCCACATCGGCGTGAGCCGCCTCGAGGCGGGCCGCCAGATCAATCTCGGCAAACAGGTGGGCAAAGGGCAGCATCCCCTGCACCAGCTGGATATGGCGAGTCAGCTGGGCGCCGGCCGCTTTGGCATCACTCAGCTGCTTGTCGCACTCGCCGATGGCCCCTTGCAGCGCGCGCAGTTCGGCCTGTTTGGCCTGCACTTCGGCTTCCGGGTCGGGGCGGAAGGCGATATCCAGATGCTGGCCGATAAAGTCGCGGAAGTGACCGTAGAGACGGTGGTACTTCTGCTGCTCGAAAGCCGCCTTGGCGTAACCCTCGATGAGCCCTTCGCGCTCAAGGTCGAGCTGCTCGATCCGTTTTTCCCGGGCGGCGCGGCCAAACAGCGGCAGCTCGGGGTAGCGGGAGAAGCGCACCTGACGCTTGCTGGTGCGCACCAGCACGGCGTCTCCCAGCTCGTCCGCTTCCACCAGATCCTCGTCAAAGGAGTCGGGGTTGCCCTGAATCAGGTAAATATCTTCCGGGCAATCTTCCAGCTTTTTCAGCCGCTCGATGGCACCCTCAAGGTCGAGCACCACCAGGGCGCTGCGAGCCGGGCCGTAGAGCGCGGAGTAGTAAGGGGCATCGTCGATGGAGATATCGTCATAGACATCGGAGAGCAGCACGCCCCCCACCTGCTCGGCGATGCGGGCAAGACGGGGATCTGCCTCGCCAGCCCCCAGCTGCAGGTTGCGAATTTGCAGCTCCAGCGCCTGTTTCTGCGCCGCGATGCGGTTGCTCTCCTGTTCGAACTCGCGCTCCTTGTCGAGCACTGTCTGCATACCGGCCGAAAGCTCTTCAGCGGTGGAGAGCGGCAGACCGCTCTGCTCGCGCAGCTGCTCGAGTTTTTCAAAGGATTTGAGCCAGCGCGGCGCCAGCTTGGTGAGATCGCTGATATCGCGACCCAGCTGGGTGCCCTGATGCTCGAGGCTGGCGCGGCGCTGGTTCACCTCGGCCTGCTGCTCGGAGAGCTCCTCCTGACGGGGGCGCTGGGCTTCGAGGAAGATCTCCAGCTCATCGCTGCTGGCAATCAGCTGGCCAGAGGCCTGCTGCAGCTCGTCACGCAGCTTGAAGAGACTCTTCTGGCTTTCGCTCTCTTTCTCTAGGCGAGCCAGCGCGGCGCGCAGCCCCTGCCCCTGGGCAATGCGAGCCTTGTCTTCGATATGACGCTTGAGCAGCGCCTGCGCGGTGGGCCAGGCGGCCTCGCGCACTGTTTCCGGAGCGATACTGAGCAGCAGCGCCAGCGCCGCTTCGTGCTCGGCCACTGCCGCCTTGGCCAGTGCCAGCTGCTGCTCGGCCCCCAGCACCCGGCTGGTGAGGCTCTGCTCGGCTGCGCGGAACTGGTGCAGGGTGTCACTCGCCTGTTCGGCGGTCAGCCCCGGCAGCTCGCACTGCTCGCGGGCAGCATCGAGGGCCTGCACCGCCTGACGATACTGGATGGCGCGGGTCTGCTGGATATCGAGCGCCTGCTGGTAGTCGGCCAGCTGGGTCTTGAGGCTGTCGACTTCTGCCTGCGCCAGCTCCTTGCGCTCTTCCACTTCCAGCAGCTGGCTGTGGATCTCTTCCACTACCGCCTGCTGCTGTTCGAGTTTGTCAGAGAGATCCGCCAGATCGGCGCGATACATTTCGATCTTCTTCTGCAAGCTGACAGCCGCCATCACCTTGGCCAGATGCTCGGAGGCAGACTCCAGCTCGTCGGTCAGCAATTTTTCGCGGTTGGTGAGCTGCTCCACCTCGTCGGCCAGATAGATGGCGCGCTGCTTCTCTTCGGCCAGAATACGGCGCTTGTCGGCCAGCTCCTGGCGCGCCTTGAGGGCCAGCTCGGAGAGGCGGCTCTTCTCGGCGGCATTGCGCACATAGTCGGCGGCCACATAGTGGGTGGTCTCGGTGATCAGGTTCTTGAACAGATCCCGCTGACCCTGGGTCTCCTTGATGGCCTCCAGCGTGCGGCGGTTTTCATAGATGGCCGCCTCCATGTCTGCAAACGCCTTGCGCACCCCGGAGTTCTCCGGCAGCAGGTATTCGCGCAGGGAACGGCTGATGGACGAGGAGATGCCGCCGTAGAGGGAGGCTTCGATCAGGCGATAGAACTTGCCGCGATCTTTTTGATCACGCAGCTTCTTCGGGGTGATGCCGAACTCGAACATAAAGTTGTGATAGTCGGTCACCGTATTGAATTTGGCGACTTTCAACGCCCCCAGCTCGGCGGCCGCCCCTTTCAGGTCGGTAAAGGCGCGTACCCGCCCCTTGCCGCCATCGAGCTTCTCCAGCAGCAGATCGGTCGGCGCCAGATTCTCCGGCACATCCACCAGCGCAAACGGGGTGATGTTGACCTTGTTGTCGCGGTTGGCCACCTGCTCGAGGTGAACGCCGACCCAGATCCGCTGTTCGCGGCTGTTCATCACTTCCAGCAGGGAATAGCAGTGCCCGCGCTGCAGCTTGCCGTAGAGCCCCTTGTCACGGGAGGCGCTGCTCGATCCCGCTTCCGTGGTATTGCGGAAATGGAGCAGTGACTGGTCAGGGATGAGCGCTGCGATAAAGGCCGCCATGGTGGTGGACTTGCCCGCGCCGTTGCCGCCGGAAAGAGTGGTGACCAGTTGGTCGAGATCGAAGGTCCGGGCAAAGAAGCCGTTCCAGTTGACCATGGTCAGGGATTTGAACTTGCCTCGCACCGGTTATACCTCCAGATCCAGTTGTTCTTCATCGAGATCCGCCTCGATGTCATCAAAGAGCGAGTCGCTGCTCGGCATTTCGTCGTCGTGGAAGATGGCTTCACCCTCCTGGATCATCCGCAGCTGGACGGCACGCGGATCTTCATCGGAGCGCACGTCGGCGGCGAAACGGAACACCGATTCGTTGACCCGAAATTTATCGCCATTGCCAAGAGCGGTGATCATGCCAAGGCGGCGCAGACGGCGCATGGAGGTACGGATCTTTTCGAGCAACTTTTTCTTGTCGAGATCGGTACCGCCGGAGCGGCTGTTGACCATCCGCAGCAGCTGCTTCTCGTCGGCGAGGCTCAGCACCTCTTCCTGCAGCTCAGCCATGGCGAATACCCCTTCCGAGGCGAGACGATCCGGACTCAGGTAGAGGTAGCAGAGCACCTTGCCCACCAGCATATCGAGCTCGGAGAGCACAGTGGTGCCGATGTCGGAGCTCGGGCGCGGGCGCAGGTAAAAGAAGCCTTCCGGCGCCTTGATCAGCTCCACCTGATAGCGACCGTAGAAGATCTCCAGCTCGCTGTGATATTCGACCAGCGCCGAATGCTGCTCGAACTCGTCGGCACTGATGTGGCGGCCGGAGCGCAAGGCGGTGTCGATGCGCGGAAACAAGGGGTTGGCAATCGCCTCTGCGAGGCGCAGCGGCAAGGGAAACTCAGAATTGATCAATGACATAGGCCTGAACCTTGGATCCAGCTTGGTTAATGGGTTTCCATGCGGGTTGGCGATGCAGTTCGCGCTCGCCGCTGGCATGGCCCAGGCGCACGGCCTGGTCGATCAGAAGACGCGCCACATCGAAGTGGGCATGAGCCGGGTAGTCCAGCAGGTATTCGCGCAGCACATCGGCCAAGTCCAGCTGCTGCCCCTGCTCGGGGTAGCGGGCCAGATAGCGCTCGATACGCTCGGCCAGCTCCTGGTTGATGTCCACCATCTCGACGTACTCCATCTCGAGGGGCACCTCGCCGGTCACCTCCTCGTCATGGATGGCGATGGTCTCGTCGCGCAGCTCCAGCAGACGGGGCTCTTCGGCCACCCGCAGCTGCCAGTTGTGCTGCTCGAAATTGCGGATGGACTCGCGCAGCCGCTGGCTGAAGGCGCGGTTCTTGTCCATGTCGATGGCGTTGCGGATAAATTTGTGGACGTGCCTGTCGTAGCGGGACCAGAGCTCGATGCACTGCTGACCCCAGCTGGTGATGACGTCAAGGCGCCCTTGCAAGGCGTGAGTCAGCTCCTCGACGTGGAACAGATCGTCGCGCCCCTGCGCCGCTTCCTGAATGTTGAGCAGCCCAGCCTGCAGGCGGTGGCCGGCAGCGTCCAGGGTATCCTGCAGCTCGCGTAGGGTCTGGCCGGTCTCGTGCAGCAGCTTTTCGCAGCTGTGAATGGCATCGACCCAGTTCTGGGTCAGCAGGGCCGCAATCTCGCTCTTGACCTGATTCTGCTGTTCATCCATGGCGCGCTGGGTGAGATCGATGCGCCCCAGCGTCTCTTCCAGCGAGAAGGTGAGGCGCGGCAGCACCTCGGCATCCCACTGCTCGCGGGTGTTGGTCTCGAGCGCCGCCTTGCGGGCGGTGTCGAGCTCGGAAGCCAGGTGCTCGAGCAGAATGGAGAGCTTGATGGAGTCAACCTGACGCTGATCCATAAAGAAGTCGACGATGCTCACGCCCAGGCGAGACAGGCGGTAGAGGCTCTCCCCCGCCACCATGTCGGTGTTGAAACGCGACAGCAACTGCTGGCGAATGAGATCGTTGATGGCGTTGTTGGCGCGACCGGTGAGGGTCTCGTCCATCTGGCCGAAGGCGCTGCTGACATAGCCAAAAGCGTCGTGCAGTGCTGCTTCCGACAGGTCCGACTCATCTTCGGATAGCGTCTTGATTGCAATCAGAAAGGCCAGCCGATCGGTGGGCAGGCTCAACGCCAACCCCTCCTGCCTGACCCATCCCACCATTTCGGGCAGGGTACGGGATGTACTCATCATGATGTTGTCATCTCGTTGTTGTATTGGGCGCAAAATCGTGCGCGCGGCTACATCCGGTAGCATCGAAAACATGGTTCACATCGACGTGAACCGCGAGCAATCAGCTGGCCGGCTTCTGGGCCATCACATGGATATAGCGACCGAGGGAGACAAAAGGCTCCTGACGGCAATATTGCTGCTCCATGGCCAGCAGATCGTCGAACTTCTCCACCTGATCCTGCTTGTGACGCATATAGTCGTGGATCACCCGCACCCCGGTCTTGCCGATGATGCGCAGCCCCCCGCGACCAATCCAGTCATAGACCTGCTCCGGCAGCTGGGGATTGGTGGGCGTAAGCGCTGTCTGGCGCTTCTTGCGAAGACCAAGGCGCACATAGTCAAAATTGCCCACCACCAGGCTCTGGAAGAGCAAACCATGACGGTTGTAAAAAAGCAGCGACAGTATGCCCCCGGCATTGACGAAAGGGAACAGACCCAGCAAGGTCTGCCGCGGCTCGGCAAGCCACTCCAGCACCGCATGGCAGAGCACCAGATCAAAGGTCCCGGTCACGTGTTGCTTCAGATCCTGAATGGGGCAATGGATGAGACGAATTTTGTCTTCCAGCCCCTTCTCGGCGATCTGGCTGCGGGCCAGTTCCAGCATTTCTGCTGACAGATCGCACAGCTCCACCTGATGACCCATGGCCGCCAGCTTCTGGGCGAAATAGCCAAAACCGCCCCCCGCATCGAGGATGCGCAGCGGTCGGTTGCCAAGGCGGGCCAGGCAGGCTTCTATGTCGCTCCAGACAATGGTGGTGCGGATGCGCCCCTTGGTGGAGTCGTAAATGTTGCGGGCGAACTTGTCGGCGCGCCCGTCAAAACTCTGATCGTGCTTCAAGGAGAAACTCAACATTAGCGCCACAGGGTTGTGGCCATCCCAAAAAAGAGAGGTATTCTGTCACATCCCGAATTTGCTGAAAACTCAAGGAAGTGTCTGCCGTGTTTGTGCTCAAAAAGTGGCTTGGTCAGCTGTTGATGCCGCTCCCCTTCTCCCTCTCCTTGCTGCTGGTCGCCCTGCTGCTGCTCTGGTTCACCCGTTTTCAGAAAACCGGCAAGCTGCTGGCGACTCTGTCGCTGCTGCTGGTCGCCCTGCTGGGAATGCGGCCGGTGAGCTACGAACTGGCCCGCGGGCTGGAGCAAACCTTCCCGCCGTTCGAGGTGAGCCAGCATCCCAACATCGACGCCATCGTGGTGCTCGGCAATGGTCATGTCAGCGACCCGGCGGTGCCGATGCGCAGTTGGCAGAACAATATCTCGCTGGCACGGACTCTCGAAGGGGTGCGCCTCGCCGAGGCCTATCCCGACGCCGAGCTGGTTTTCTCCGGCTATGTGTCGGGGGATACCCTCTCCAATGCCGAGGTCAATGCCCGGATGGCCGAGAGCCTCGGCATACCCCGTTCGCGGATGACGTTGTTTGAAAACAACAAAGACACTCATGATGAGGCGGTCAGTATCAGCCGCCACCTCAAGGGAAAAGAGGTGGCGCTGGTCAGTTCGGCCACTCATTTGCCACGAGCCATGGCCCTCTATCAAGGTCAGGGACTCAATGCAGTGCCGGCCCCCACCGATTACACCGCCAAGCAGAGCCAGGTACCCCAGCCCCTCTACAGTTATTTACCCAAAGGGCGTTATCTGATGTATTCCGAAGCTGCCATCCACGAATGGATTGGGGTATGGTGGGCTCGCTTGCGGGGGCAGGTTAACGAATGAGCGATCAAGCGTTTCATTCCTGATTTGGATCAGGAAAGCGAAAAAAAATTACGTCATTTGCCGCCGGGTCAGCTATCTTGGGCTCGGTTCAATTCATATAATGTCGCGCAATCAAATGCCTAGGAGATATACAAGATGAGACAGCACCTGGTAATGGGTAACTGGAAACTGAACGGCACCAAGGCTTCTGTAGAAGCTCTGATCAAAGGACTGACCCCGGCTGCTGCCGCTCATCCTTCTGTGCAAGTCGCCGTCTGCCCGCCGGTTATCTTTTTGGGTCTGGTTGAGCAACTGACCGCTGGCAGCAAGATTGCCTACGGTGCCCAGAACGCTGACGTACACGAGTCTGGCGCCTTCACCGGCGAAAACGCCCCCTCCATGCTGAAAGCCTTTGGTTGCACCTACTCTCTGGTCGGCCACAGCGAGCGTCGTACCCTGCACGCAGAGACCGACGACGTGGTTGCAGCCAAGTACGAAGCCATCCAGAAAGGCGGCCTGATCCCGGTTCTGTGCATCGGGGAAACTCTGGAGCAGTTCGAAGCCGGCGTGACCAAGAACGTGGTTGAGACCCAGCTGAAAGCCGTTATCGACCGTTGCGGTATCGCCTCCTTCAACAACGCCGTTATCGCTTACGAGCCGGTATGGGCCATCGGTACTGGCAAGACTGCCACTCCGGAGATCGCTCAGTCCGTTCACGCTCACATCCGTCAGTACCTGTCCGGTTTTGATGCCGCTGTTGCTGCCAAAGTACAGATCCTGTACGGCGGTTCCGTCACTGGCGCCACTGCAGCCGACCTGTTCGGTCAGCCGGACATCGACGGTGGCCTGGTCGGTGGTGCGTCCCTGAAAGTGGACGACTTCTCCCAGATCATCGCTGGCGCTGCCAAGTAATCGCTGATTACGGCAAAGAGAGGGGCTCGTCCCCTCTCTTGTATCGCTTTTCCTATGGTGGCCCCCGCATCCCATATGAAAGCCGATATAGTAAAAGTGGCTTGTCTATTTAAACATTCGTATTTGACAACTCAGATCCAGAGGCACTCATGACCAAACAAATCAAACGTATTGGTGTTTTGACCAGTGGTGGCGACGCACCGGGTATGAACGCAGCCATTCGCGCCGTGGTTCGCGCCGGTTTGCATCATGGCCTGGAAGTTTACGGTATTTATGATGGCTACCTCGGTCTGCACCAGGATCGCATCGTCAAGCTGGAGCGTCACAGCGTCTCCGACGTGGTAAACCGTGGTGGTACTTTCCTCGGCTCCGCCCGTTTCCCTGCCTTCAAAGACCCCGCAGTGCGCGCCGAAGCGATCGAAAACCTGAAAAAGCACGGTATCGATGCGCTGGTCGTCATCGGTGGTGACGGCTCCTACATGGGTGCCAAGAAGCTGACCGAAGAGGGTTTCCCCTGCATCGGCCTGCCGGGCACCATCGACAACGACATCGCCGGTACCGACTTCACCATCGGCTTTGATACCGCACTGAACGTGGTGGTTGACGCCATCGACCGCCTGCGCGACACCTGCAGCTCCCACCACCGTATCTCCGTGGTCGAGATCATGGGTCGCCACTGTGGCGATCTGGCCATGTCTGCCGCCGTTGCCGGTGGTGCCGAGTATGTGATCGTGCCGGAAGTAGCCTTCGACAAAGAGAAGCTGCTCAAGCAGATCAAGGAAGGCGAAGCCAAGGGCAAGAAGCACGCCATCATCACCATCTGCGAGCACGTTACCGACGTGAACGCGCTGGCCAAGGACATCGAAGCCCTGACCGGTCGTGAAACCCGCGCCACCATCCTGGGCCATATCCAACGTGGCGGTGCCCCGACTGCCCGTGACCGCATCATGTCCAGCCGTATGGGTGCTTACGCCGTTGAGCAGCTGCTGGCTGGTCACGGTGGTCGCTGCGTCGGTATCCAGCGCAACGAGCTGGTACACCACGACATCATCGACTGCATCGAGAACATGAAGCGTCCGTTCGATCAGGAGCTTTACAACCTCTCCACCACCCTGTTCTAAGCCACGCGGCTTTTAACCGGCTGTTGATGACAAAAACCCTCCATCGGAGGGTTTTTTAATATCTTACAAAAACGGGGGCATCCGCACGCTGTGCGCCCCTCACCATACGGGTTGCCTGATCCCCAAGCCTTGCGTCATCTGACTGATCACCAGCCTTCCTCTCCTCACTCCAACCGGCATCAGCCTACGAACAGAGTTCCGGTATCGTCGTGGATATTTTATCACTGCGAACCGGATTGCGTTGAACTGCGCTCTATCGCCCCTGAAACGAGCTTGTTCAGCCTCCTCGTCATACACCGCTTTTTATATCTCAATCTTGTAGAAGGGATTCAGATATCTTACCCAACCATGCTCCGGCGCTGCGCTCGTATTGTACTCACATGACTCACGCAGATACACCGGCCACGCGGATCGCTACTCGCGCCCAGCCCAGCCCAGCCCAGCCCAGCCCAGCCCAGCCCAGCCCAGCCCAGCCCAGCCAGAGAATACGTCTCTGGCCTATTGCGCACCTCACTCTTGCTGCGGCCATGTCTATTCCGAGGCCAACGGGGAAATTGGCGGTGATAAAACAGCCAGCTGCTACTCTGTATCCCCCCGATGCACGACTCTCCTCCCTATGAACCCCGTGTATTGCTGTAAAAATGCGGAGACTCTGGACTGATAAAGTGATGGTGTGACAAGGGTTGGCAACCAGACTCTCTCCATAGACTTCTTTTGGATGGGCTATCTACGTCAGGAATCGTCAAATCATTGCCTTGTGCACTTTTTATGGCCTCAATGACACTATTACGAGGGTGAAAACTTATAAAATGCCACTTAAGCCCCATACAAAACCCATTGCCAAGCCAACCACTAACCAACCAACTAATTGAATTTAAATGAAATAACCATAAAAACAGAATCTTGAATGCCTAACATGCCATAGCAGGTGATAAAATCAGCTCAATATGACAAAAATAGCCATCTCAACCAACCACGCACACAAAGTAGCCATTTTATCAACTTACACCTTGTTTTACCCTCTTGTTATGGTATCTTGACTACATCAACCAACAACTTAGGGAGAGAAAAATGAAAGAGTTTGTCGTTACTGCCGTTTTCACGGTGTTTTTCACCCTGGTTGCTGTCTCTCTGCCCTCACTGTCACAGTTCTGAGCCGGATAGAGAGGCATCAATCCGGACCGACCCTCTTTGCCATGTCTGTTTAATCGCCACCAACTGGCGCTTTTCAGTAATAATGCCGAGATGGTCAACATAGATATGATTTCATCACGTTGACGCTGTTTCTTTCGCCACAAGGGTGTAACCAGGATGGTTTAACCATATGGCCTGATGGAGTAGAACCAGCAGCAGATCATATCCGAGGGGAGCAAGGCTCCCCTTTTTGTTACCTGTCATTTGACAACCCCATTGCCCCGGCGGACACACACGCAGCTATCCGTCACAAGGCCCATGCCCACAACTGATGTTTTCCCCTCCTGTACTCTCCATTCAACACAGCTAAATCCGTCAGCAATCTCTTGTGCACACCTTTGCTCTGATACTTGTCCGGCAGATATAAAAAAGCCCCCGCCATCATGGCAGGGGCTCGCGTTACGCAGTATCAGCTTAGGGCTGTTATATCTCAGCCCAGTTCAAAGCAATTATGCCTTGTTCCAGCGCTGTGGGTCATATTCCGGGCTGAAGCGGTCAACAATGACAGCACAGGCCGCATCGCCGGTGATATTGAGGGAGGTGCGGATCATATCGAACAGTCGATCCAGCGCGAACAGCAGCGGCAACCCTTCGATGGGGATCCCGGCCGCCAGCAGCACGGCAACCACCAGGAAGCTTGGGCCCGGCACACCGGCCTGACCGATCGCCCCCAGAGTGGAGGTCACAATGATGGCCGCCCAGGCACCGACGCTCAGATCGATGTTGTAAACCTGCGCGAAGAAGATGGCGACCAGGCCGTAATAGATGGCGTTGCCGCTCATGTTGATGGTGGCACCCAGCGGCAACACGAAGGAGGCGGTCGCGTTGGTCACTTTCAGATCATGCTCGCAGGTCTCCATATTGACCGGCAGGGTCGCCATGGAAGAGGCGGTGGAGAAGGCCACGATCTGCGGCTTCTTCATGGCAGAGAGGTACTTCATTACCGGCGTGTTGGAGAACATCATCACCAGCAGCGGGTAGACCACAAAGCCGAAGATGAGGATGGCAGCCACATAGACCACGAACAGCTTGAGTACCAGGGTCAGCACATCGAAGCCATAGGTACCGATGGCTTCCGCCATCAGACCGAACACCCCGAGCGGCGCGATGATCATCACCTTGTTGATCATCCAGACGAAGGCATCCACCAGGGTATTGAGCCCATCGACCAGCGGCTTGGCCCGCTCGCGCGGCTGTTTGGCCAGCGCAATGCCGAGGAACATGCAGAACACCAGGATCTGCAGGATGTTAGCCTCGTTGAGGGAGTTGAAGACGTTGGTGGGGATCATGCCAAGCAAGGTGGCGACTGCATCCGGCAACGCCCCTTTATCGGCGTAGTCACCACCAAACATGGAGGCGACGGAAGCGAAATCGACCCCGACACCCGGTTTGAAGATCTGCCCCATCACCAGTGCCAGCAACACGGCCAACGCTGAGGTCACGAGGAAGAAGGCCAGCGTAGCCGCACCGATCTTGCCCGCAGCCGGGCTGGCGCCCAGATTGGCGGCGCCGGAGAGGATGGCAACCGCCACCAGCGGGATCACCAGCATCTTGATCAGCTGGATAAACAGGGTACCGAGCGGTGCAAACACGGTGGCTTGTTCACCCATGAACGCGCCGACCACTGCGCCCAGTACCATGGCGACCACAACCTGGAAGCCGATGTTTTTAATGAGTCCTTTAGTTAACACAATATGTTCCTTTATGTAGCAAAATTCACACTTTTCCCAGTGCAATTAACCAAACAGGGGAATGAGCGGCTGCCCATTCCCCTGTTTGCGCGTGTTATCTCACATTTAATTGCTGTTTTAAATCAGCAAATCATTAACCTTGGCTATTAATAAGTTTGCGAAAAAGTGAAGATTCAAAGCGGTCTCGGCGATTTTTACCTCATTCCCCATGACAACTGGCAAAAGATTGTGCTAGTTTGGCTGCACAAACGTACACACAGGGATGTAAAGATGCTGAAAGTTAACGAGTATTTCGACGGAAATGTAAAATCCATCGGTTTCGAACAAAAAGGCGAGAAATCAACCGTCGGGGTGATGAACGCCGGTGACTACCTGTTCAACACCGCCGCCCCCGAACGGATGACAGTGATCAAGGGCGCCCTCACCATCCAGCTGGCTGATGAAGATGAGTGGCACACCTACAGCCAGGGTGAATCCTTCCTGGTGGCCGGTCACTCTTCCTTCAAACTGGAAGTGAAAACCCCCACCGCCTACCTGTGCGAATTTCTCGACTGATCAGGCCGGTTGAAGGGGCCCCCCCCCTTCAACCTTATTGGCCACCCCAGCCCCATTATCTGTGTCCATGTCACAGCACCGCACATCCCCGCTTCCTATCCATGGCAAAAATCCTAGAATAAACAGACATAAACCATCACCGGATTGATGTCATGATCAGCGTGTTTGACCTGTTTTCCATCGGAATTGGCCCCTCCTCTTCCCATACCGTCGGCCCCATGCGTGCCTCTTATGCCTTCGTCCAGCAGCTCAAGCTGCAAGGCCATCTGCCACAGGTCACGCGGGTCGAAGTGGAGTGTTACGGCTCGCTGGGCCAGACCGGCAAAGGGCACGGTACCGGCAAGGCAATCATTCTAGGGTTATCGGGCTTTGAACCGGAATCGGTCGATATCGATGCGATTCCCGCCATTCTGGCTCGAGTGGAAAAGGAGCAGAGCCTGCCGCTGGCAGGCGAGCAACCAAGCCATTTTCCGCGCACCGGTGCCATCATCTTCAACCGCCGCAAGACCCTGCCGGCCCACACCAACGGCATGACTCTGCGGGCCTTTGATAAAGAGGAAAACCTGCGCTTCAGCCAGACCTACTACTCCATCGGGGGAGGCTTCATCATTGAAGAGAGCCACTTTGCCACCGCCAAAGAAGAGGCCGCCAAGTCCGATGCCGAACATCCTGTCCCCTACCCGTTCGACAGCGGCGCCCAACTGCTGGCCCACTGTCAGGAGAGCGGCCTCTCCATCTCGGGGCTGATCCTGGCCAACGAGCGGGTCTTTCGCAGCGATGAGCAGATAAAAGCGGGGCTGCGCAAGATCTGGCAGGCGATGCAGGGCTGCGTCGAGCGAGGCTGCAAAAGCGAAGGGGTGCTGCCGGGCGGCCTCAAGGTTCGGCGCCGCGCCCCGGGGCTGTTCCGCCAGTTAAGCTGCGAGACCAACTTCAACAAGGATCCGCTGATGGTGATGGAGTGGGTCGATCTCTTTGCGCTGGCGGTCAACGAAGAGAACGCCGCCGGTGGCCGGGTGGTGACCGCCCCCACCAATGGCGCCGCGGGCATCATTCCCGCCGTGCTGCACTACTACGATCGCTTCGTTCACAAGGTGGATGACGAGACGCTGATCCGCTACTTCCTCACCGCGGCTGCCATCGGCATCTTATATAAGAAGAACGCCTCCCTCTCCGGGGCCGAAGTGGGCTGTCAGGGTGAAGTTGGGGTTGCCTGCTCCATGGCGGCTGGAGCGCTGACCGAACTGCTGGGGGGTAGTCCGGCCATGGTGGAGAACGCCGCCGAAATAGGCATGGAGCACAATCTCGGCCTCACCTGCGATCCCATCGGCGGACTGGTGCAGGTGCCCTGCATCGAGCGCAACGCCATGGGGGCGGTCAAGGCGATCAATGCCGCCCGCCTCGCCCTGCGCGGCACCGGTGAGCACAAGGTGTCGCTCGACAAGGTGATCAAGACCATGTGGGAGACCGGCAACGACATGAAGACCAAATACAAGGAGACGGCCCGTGGCGGCCTCGCCGTTAACATTACCGAATGTTAAAAAACGGCAAATGACTCCATTTGGTTCCGAAATGCCCGGCATCGCCGGGTATTTTTATGGGCAAACGCTTAACAAAATGGATAAGCACAAAAATAAATTTTATACTCGCGCCTCAGATTCAACAAAAATAGATCTATTTCAACTTTTTTTAGGTCTGGAGCCGTTACACTACGGTTATCTGGTTCTGTGACCTGCGCTGACAAGCGCGTTCCATGGATCTCCCAAATTTCTGTGAGTGGGCATGCCGCCCCCTTCTACCCTGAGGTAATAGTGACATGATCAGCGTTTTTGATATCTTCAAAATCGGTGTAGGCCCCTCTTCTTCCCACACTGTTGGCCCGATGAAAGCGGCCAAACAGTTTGTTGACGAGCTGCGCGCGGGCGGCAAGATCCGCGATGTAACCCGGATCAATGTCGACGTCTACGGCTCCCTCTCCTGGACTGGCAAAGGCCACCATACCGACACTGCCATCATCATGGGCCTGGCTGGCAACCTGCCGGAAAATGTCGATATCGATGCCATCCCCGAGTTTATCTCCCGTGTTGAACAGACCGAGCGCCTGCCGATCGGCCTGCACTGCCACACCGTCAGCTTCCCGCGCGACGCCATGGTATTCCACGACGAAGCCCTGCCGCTGCACGAAAACGGCATGAAGCTGACCGCCCTGATTGAAGATGAAGTGGTTTACAGCAAGACCTACTACTCCATCGGTGGTGGTTTCATCGTTGACGAAGAGAACTTCGGCAAGGCTGACAGCGGCGACATGTCCGTACGCTATCCGTTCAAGAGCGCCGCCGAGCTGGTTGCCCATTGCAGCCAGACCGGTCTCTCCATCTCTGCCCTGATGATGGAAAACGAGAAGTGCTTCAACACTCCGGAAGAGATCTACAAGAAGTTCGGCAAGATCTGGAACACCATGCGCGAAGGTATCGAGCGCGGCTGCCGTACCGAAGGCGTTCTCTCCGGCCCGCTGCGTGTACCCCGTCGTGCCGCACCGCTCTACCGTCAGCTCAACACCAACGAGAACCTCTCGAGTGACCCGATGAACATCGTTGACTGGGTCAACATGTTCGCTCTGGCGGTGAGTGAAGAGAACGCTGCCGGTGGCCGCGTGGTCACTGCCCCGACCAACGGCGCTGCCGGTATCATCCCGGCCGTACTGGCCTACTACGACAAGTTCATCCAGCCGGTTGGCCGCGACGAGTACACCCGCTTCTATCTGGCTGCCGGTGCCGTCGGCATCCTCTACAAGATGAACGCCTCCATCTCCGGCGCCGAAGTAGGCTGTCAGGGTGAAGTGGGTGTCTCCTGCTCCATGGCCGCTGCCGGTCTGACCGAGCTGATGGGCGGTAGCCCGGAGCACGTCTGCGAAGCTGCCGAGATCGGCATGGAACACAACCTGGGTCTGACCTGTGATCCGGTTGCCGGTCAGGTACAGGTGCCTTGCATCGAGCGTAACGCCATCGCAGCCATGAAGGCTGTCAACGCCTCCCGTATGGCCCTGCGTCGTACCTCCAAGCCGCGCGTCTCTCTGGACAAGGTGATCGAGACCATGTACATCACCGGCAAGGACATGGACTCCAAGTACCGTGAAACCTCCCGTGGTGGTCTGGCCATCAAGGTGATGCAGGTTGCTTGCGAATAAATAAGGGTTGCGACCCTCATCTGAACAAAGGCGGGATATCCCGCCTTTTTTATTGCCCGAATGGGATGCCGGGCACTTATAACGGCATACCGACCATTTCACTGTAGGGCGTTGCTGATATACCCCTGCTACGCCACCGCAATGTGGATTGCCTTGTCTAAATGCCTCTCTAATTACATACCTTGATTAACTCGTCTCAATGGATTGGAAGCGACGTTCTGCCCCTGCCACGCTTTCACAACTAATTGATATCAAGATGGCCCCTCAGCTCAATATCCTCCCCTTTGGGCATACCCTTGCCTGGCAAAATGCGGTTACCGCTCACCCTGCGGATATCACGCCGCCACTTTGATTTCCACCTATGTGGCACTTTCGTGATCAGGGCAAACAATCAAGCACACAAACAGTGGGTTAGCTCATCATTTTGGCCACAGCACATCGCGCAAACTGGTTTTAGCACAGTTATCATCGCCCTCTTTGCGCCCCATTTGATGGATAACTCATCGCGCAGTGGAGACAAAAAAAGCGCCCAAGGAAGAGGCTGAAAATAATCGATGAATGGGCCAATAGCCGTTGGAATGGCGGATATGAGTGCGCGCTACTCGCTATTTTTGTGAGCGCCAGCAAAGGTTGACGATATGGTGTTGGGAGCAGATTGACTTTCTATTTAAACAGCGAAAAGTGAATATCACCAAAGGGAGGGTTTAATTTGGCCAAATCCTGTCACGGGATTATCGCAGGCCACCTCTCCGGGGCCGGAATGCGTCATGCAGAGTCACAAAGAATTAGCCCCGCTGGGCAGAACGCACCACGGGGCTGGATATTCAGGATGGCTTTTTCAGGCTGGCCTTGTGCTGCTCCAGCAAATTCTCGGGAGGCGGCGGCACCTGCAGGTAGAACCCCTGGTTGGTCAGCGCGGCCATCACCTTGCCGACATCAGCCAGCCCCAAGGGCTTGGCCGGATCCAGCTTGGTCATCAACACCAGCTCGGGACGCCCGAATGCGCTCAGCAGTGGCTCGGGAACGCGGGAGAAATCCTCTCTTTTTTCAACAAAAAGGTAGGTCTCGGCTTTTTTGCGACTTTTATAGACTGCACACAACATGGAAATTGATATAATCCGACGAGTTTATTGCCTCTGATGGGGGCAAACTATAACATCAGGAATTGAATAACAATAACGGATTAGCATCTCTGCCTCGGGGAAGATTCATGGTTGAGCGCGATAACGAATTGAAAGGGACCACCTTCACTATTTCTGTGTTGCATATCAGCGATGGCGAGCCTGAGCGGATACGTCAGTTGTTGGCCGAAAAAGTGGCCCAGGCACCCTACTTTTTTAATTGCGCACCGCTGGTGATCAATGTTTCCCGACTGGAACATATTCCCGATTTCGAACAGCTCAAGGAGCTGGTGGAGTCCGAAGAGTTTGTGCTGGTCGGCATCACGGGGGCGCGCAGTGAAGAGATGAAGACAGCCGCCAAGGCGGTGGGACTAGCCGTGATGGCCTCGGGCAAGAGTCGCAAGAGCGAACCGGAACCCGAGCCTGCCCCCGCGCCAGCCGCCCCAGAGGTGGTTCCCGAGCCCGAACCCGTCCCCTTGATCCCGAGCAAGGTACATGTGGGACCGGTTCGTTCCGGCCAGCAGATTTATGCCGCCGGCACCTCGCTGGTGGTGCTGGGGTCCGTCAGTCCGGGAGCTGAAGTGCTCGCCGACGACAGCATTCATATTTATGGCACCCTGCGTGGCAGAGCCATTGCCGGTGCCCGGGGAAACACCCAGGCCCGGATCTATTGCCAGCAATTACAGGCCGAGCTGCTCTCCATCGCGGGCACATTCCAGCTGAGCGATGCACTGCCGGCAGGCCTGATCCAGCAACCGGTACACGTCCGGCTGGACAACGAACAACTCCGAATAGACCGTATCAAATAGAGTTACAAGGAAGCGAGAATGGCGCGAATCATAGTCGTTACATCGGGTAAAGGTGGCGTTGGCAAGACCACAACCAGTGCGGCCCTGAGCACCGGCTTAGCCCAGCGTGGTCACAAGACAGTGGTCATTGACTTTGACATCGGTCTGAGAAACCTGGATCTCATCATGGGCTGCGAGCGGCGCGTGGTGTATGACTTCGTCAACGTCATCAATGGGGAAGCAAACCTCAATCAGGCGCTGATCAAGGACAAACGCTCGGAAAATCTGTTTATCCTGCCCGCCTCCCAGACCCGGGACAAAGATGCCCTCACCCGTGAGGGGGTCGAGAAGATCCTGGATCAACTGGCGGAGATGAAGTTCGATTACATCGTCTGCGACTCCCCGGCGGGGATCGAGGCGGGCGCGCTGATGGCGCTCTATTTTGCCGACGAGGCGATCGTCACCACCAACCCGGAAGTCTCTTCCGTGCGTGACTCCGACCGCATCCTTGGCATCCTGGCCTCCAAGTCCCGCCGCGCCGAGCGTGGTGAAGACCCCATCAAGGAGCACCTGCTGCTGACCCGCTACTGCCCGACCCGCGTCAACCGCGGCGACATGCTGAGCGTGCAGGATGTGCAGGAGATCTTGGCCATCCCGCTGCTCGGGGTGATCCCGGAGTCCCAGGCGGTGCTGCGCGCCTCCAACTCCGGCGAACCGGTCATTCTGGACAAGGAGTCCGATGCAGGTCAGGCCTACGAAGATGCGGTGTCCCGCCTGCTGGGCGATGCCAAGGAATTTCGTTTTCTGGAAGAAGAGAAGAAGGGCTTCTTTAGCCGACTGTTCGGGAGTTAAACATGTCATTATTGGATTATTTTCGTTCCAACAAGAAACAGAACACCGCACAACTGGCCAAAGAGCGGTTGCAGATCATTGTTGCTCACGAGCGTTCATCCAGAGGGGGGCCGGATTACCTGCCCCAGCTCAAGCAGGACATCCTCGATGTGATCCGCAAATACGTCAACATTGATCCGGAGAAGATAACCGTCCAACTGGATCAGAAGAGTGATGAGCTGTCGGTACTGGAGCTCAACATCACCTTCGCCGATGACAAGAAGGGATGAGCTGACGCCCTATGCGTGACCCCTTCCCCCAATGAAGACCGGATCCTGTCACTGGATCCGGTTTTTTATTGGCACAAAAACAGGTCACAGCGGCTCGCATCATCTCGCCAAGGGGTCTGCCGACCGCTAGAATAGCGCCGCCCCGCAGGCTGTGATCTGCGTCGGCACCTTTTCTCTTTTCTGGAACAGACCGCTTATGTCTATGAATGACGAAATGCACAGCGTCGAGGAACTGCTCGATACCGCCCTCGAACTCTTTATGGAGCTGGCCTCTGACAACCTGCCGGAGCAGGAGATCGCCCGTTTCAATCAGGAGTTCAACGACCGCGGCCTGCTGGCCGAAACCGACCCGGCCGATGACTGGGAAGCGGACGTGGGTTTTGCGGTGAGCGACACCGACTATGCCGAGATCTGGGTCGGCCTTGGCAATGAAGAACAAGAGTATGAGCACCTGTTTGCCCGCATGCTGCTCTCCCGCCGTGTTGACGAGAAGTTCTGCCACATCGAATGGCTGCCCCAATAATTCCGGATCCCGATGATCCCAGCCATTATCAGTGGGAGTCTGACCCTGACTCTGTGGCCCCTGAGCGTCCATCTGCATCCCTTGGGCGCCGGGTGTTGAGGTGGGCAGGCAAGATCGCGCTGGCCGGGCTGCTCTGCTCGGTCGGCTCGGTCGCCTTGCTGCGTTTTATCGATCCGCCGATGTGGAGCTGGCGTATCGAGCGGGCCCTCTTTCCGCCCGCCAAGATCACCCAGGTACGCCATGAATGGGTAGACCTGGAGTCCATCTCCAAAGAGCTGCAACTGGCGGTGATCGCCGCCGAGGATCAGCGCTTTGCCGATCACAACGGCTTTGACATGGATGCCATCAACGCGGCGCTCAAGCACAACCAGCACAGCGAACGGGTACGCGGCGCCAGCACCCTCAGCCAGCAGACCGCCAAGAACCTCTTTATGTGGAGTGATCGCAGCTTCCTGCGCAAGGGGCTGGAGGCCTGGTTTACCCTACTGATGGAGCTGGGTTGGGACAAGGCCCGCATTCTCGAGGTCTATCTCAATATCGTGGAGTTCGGCCCCGGCATCTATGGCGCCGAAGCCGCGGCCCGTACCTACTTCGGCAAACCGGCCAGCCGCTTGACCCGCTACGAGTCATCCCTGCTGGCCGCCGCCCTGCCCAATCCGTGGCGTTATCGGGTCAAGCCCCCTTCACTCTATGTGCAGAAGCGCTCGGTCTGGATCCGCCGCCAAATGGGTCAACTGGGCCAGATCACCCTCAATCGGGTGCATCAGGCAGACTGATCCTCAGGGCTCATCGGGTTTCTCCGGTGGACCCAGATGACCGCCCACCGTCTCGCGGTGAAGCGGCAGATAGTGCCACCACCAGGCCTCGCGCCGTCGCTTGATCTGTTGCCGCCGTCCCCGCTGCTTCATCCCCTTACTCCCTGCCAGATGATCCGCGCCTTAACCATACTCCCCCAACGGCAACTTGGACAGGTCAGGCACGCCCGGCGCACTGGTCTGGCCGCCACAGCCAATAATTGTTACAGTAGCGAACCTCGATGTATCTGGAGTGATTTCATGGAACAGCGTACCCCGGATCAGCTGGTCGAATGGGCCTATGATCAGTTTCTTGAGCAGGCCGCCGATATGCTGGCCCCCGAACAAATAGTCGACATCACCCTGGAGTTTGAGCAGCGTGGCGCCGTGGAGGCGACTCTGCCCAATGCCGACTGGTCGACCGAGCTTGGTGAGCCGGTCGATATGGAGCGCTGGGTCGAAGTGTGGGTCGGTTTGCTGGATCATCAGGATGAGTTTGAGGTGATCTTCGCCACCTTCCTGCTGCCCCGTCTGTTGACCGAAGATCAAGTGCATGTGCGCTGGCATCGCCAGCAGCAGGCATAAAAAAGGCGCCATCGGCGCCTTTCTTGTTTCTGTATTCTCTTTTATTTCTGTTCTCTGCTAATCCTGCGCCGCGATGGCCTTGGCCAGACAGCGGCGGCACCAGCAAGCGCTGGCCTCCTGCATCGGCAATACCGGCAACTGGCTGCACCAGCACTGCGCAATAGTCTGACCGGCAGAGACGGCGCAATAGGCCGGTTCGCCACAACCCGGACAGCAGTGGGTGCTTTTCGAGCCATTCAGCTCGGCCATCACCGCCAGCTGGGCCTTGCTATCCATCGCCGACCAGTGGCCGATCTCGCTCAGGGTGCGGCCACAACCAAGGCAAAGCCCATCTTTCGCCTTGCAGAGGCCAACACAGGGGCTCGGCATCTTATTCGCTATCCACTGCCGAGTCGGTCTCTGTGGCCACCAGAGTGATGGCATTGTCTTCGATGACAATCTTGCCCTGCTTGTAGAGGCCGCCGATCGCCTTCTTGAAGGTACCCTTGCTCATGCTGAACAGCTTGTAGATGAGCTCGGGTTCGCTCTTGTCACCCACCGCCAGACTGCCGCCCTGCTTTTTCATCCGGCTCAGAATGCGTTCACCGGCGTCATCAACCCGCGCAAGACCCGGCTTTTGCAGGGTCAGATCGAGCTTGCCATCCTCGCGCACCTGCTTGACCCAGGCGGTTTGCGGCCGACCGGTCATCACCCGGCCAAACACTTCGTTCTTGAACAGCATGCCGGGATACTGACCGTTGACGATCACCTTGATGCCAAGGGGCGAGTGCTCGCCCGGCAGCGCGGTCACTTCGTCACCGACCTTGAAGTTACTGCCGGCCGGGGTCAGGAAACGCTCGATGCGGCTGGTGCCGACCATGCGCCCTTCGTTATCCAGTTGCAGACGCACCAGATAAACGTGGCCCACCTGCATCGGCTTGTTCTGCTCGCGGCTCGGCACAAACAGATCCTTTTTCATGCCCCAGTCGAGGAAAGCACCAATCTTGTTGGCATTGACCACTTTCAGACCGGCAAATTCGTCCACCATGGCAAATGGCTTGTCGGTGGTGATCACCGGTTCGCAATCGGCATCCAGATAGAGGAAGACCTGCACGCTATCCCCCTCTTTCACCCCTTCCGGCAGTTGACGCTTGGGCAGCAGCAGTTCACCGTACTCATCGGCCGCAAGCCAGGCGCCGCGATCTTCGAGTTCAACAACGGTGAGGGTGTTCATCTTGCCAATCTGTATCATGGTGCTCTCTTTTTTCATTACCCGGATGGGCCAACTGAACATGGCCCCTATGGGCGCGCATGTTACCTCAAGAGCGGTGATCCGGCCTAGTCCCCAAGCCACCACGAGCCGCCCTTTCGCCCCTATCTTATCCGCCAATGGTGATTAAATCGCCAAACAGGCGGCCATTTGCTGCAAATAACCCCACTTTTAGGTAGACTTCGCGGCTGTTCAAATCCAGAGGAACTGTCGATGAACCCATCCACTCGTACCCGCCATCTTAATCAATGGATCCAGAGCCACAGCGATCAGGACATGACCTACCCGGCCCTGCACGGTTTTCTCTGTGCCCGTCTGGTGGGGCCAGAGACCCCTGACTGGCAACGCCCGCTGGCTGGTCTGCTGGAACAGGATGCCGAGTTGGATGAAAAAAGCGCAGAAGCCCTCAACCACCTGATCGCCGAACTGGAATCCCAAGCCGACGACGCCCAGCTGGCCCTGCCCAGCCAGTGCCGCCTGCCCAGCGATAACCCCGAGCAGGTGTTCGAACAGAGCCACCCCCTCGGTCAATGGTGTTATGGCTTCAGCATGGGTTTTGCCACCTGGCCCAAGCCGAAGGATTTGAACGACCCGACCACCCAGTACCGCTTCAGTCTGGCCGCCGAGCTGAGCCTGTTTCGCGACAAGCAGATGGCCCAGATGCTCTATAGCGCCGCCGCCAGCGAACTCCCCTTTGTCGAGTTCTGCAAACGCCAGCGCCAGAATATGAAAACCGCCCTCAACCAGTTGCTCAACCTCGACCAGTATCAGGCCGCCCCCAGCGCTGATGTGGCCCTCAATGGCGAGCAGGCCCAACAGTGGCAGACCTGGTTCGAGCTGGCCGACAGCTGCCGCGATCATCAGGCCCGCCTCGGCTGGTTCGAGAAGATCATCGCTGATGCCACTCCGCTCTTTGATGAAGCCTTCTGGCAGCAAATCGCCGGTCACGGCTGGAGTACCCCCGAACTGCGCCCCCTGCTGGCCGCCAGAGCCGGCCGCGCCGACTGCCTGCTGCGCCTTGGCAAGCTGGGCGAGGCCAAAGCGGAGTATCTGGCGCTGCTGACAATCTGCGTGGCCGATGAGCTGGGTTGCCGCTACAACCTCTCCACCCTCTATGCACTGCAAGGGGATTGGCAGGCGCTGGCCGCCCTGCTGGTGCGCTTCGATGAAGCCTCCAGCTGGTTGCTCTATAACAAAGCGCTGATGGTCTTTGCTACCGAGGGTGCCGAGGCAGCCAAGCCCCATCTGCTGGTCGCCATCGAGGCCAACCCGCACATTCCGGCCTGCCTGCTGGGTCAGCGCAAGCTGCCCAAACAGGAGCCACAAAGCTGGCAAGCGGGCAGCCGCGACGAGGCCGCGCTCTACGCTATCCACACTCGCGAGGCCTGGCTCAAGCAGAACGCCCTCATCTGGTTGCGTAAAGGCTGAACAGCGTTGGCTTAAAATCCCGTCGGTCAGACCCGGTTTTTCCTTGAGGGCGTGCGCCACCGCACATTTCATCGCAACCGGGTCAGACAAATCAGCTTGAGTTTCGTATCATCAATGTCAAAGTATCAAAAGAAACTGCATCTGATGCAGCCGTCACAGCAGGGTGTAATATGTCAAAAATCATAGCGTTACTCGCTCACTACCCGCCCTATCAGTTGGTACATGCCGCCGAGATGCTACGGGATACCTTCGAACAGTTTTATGAACAGCGTTACCAGCTGACCGTGCCGCAATGGCGCCTGATGATGGTGCTCGGCCCCAACTACCCCATCAGCCAGAAAGAGCTGGTCGAGGCGAGCGGCATGGACAAGGTGCGCATCTCCCGCGAGATCCGCCGTCTGGTCGAAAAAGGGATCATCTTTACCGAGAGCAGCGAGCAGGACAAACGCATCAGCCTGGTCTCCCTCACCAATGCCGGGCTCGCCCTCTTCCTGCAGCTCAAGAGTGAAGCGGGCAGCTGGCAACATACCCTGACAGACTATTTGCCTAGCGAATCCCGCGAGGCGATCCGCCAGCATCTGCACAGCGTCAGCGCCGCCATCGAGCAGCTGCAATCACTGGATCGGGAGAAATAATCATGGATTTGAAAAAGTTTGCCACCATGGACATCAACATGCTGCTGAGCGTCGTCAATATGCAGCTGCGTGATCGCTATGACGATCTGGATGATCTCTGCAAAGCGCAGGAGATCGATCAGGCGGCACTGGAAGCGCGGCTCGCCAGCGGCGATTTTCACTATCAGCCAGAGCAAAAGCAGTTCAGATAAAGAGAGCTAGCGGGATCGGGATCACAGCGCCAGTGATGGCGCTGGCTCTGCGGTAAAAACCTGATATGGTCTGAAGAGCCCCAACAGGGTGATGCACGGATACATCACCCTGTCACAAGAGGGCATTAAAATCGTTTCAGGTGAGCAAACCAAGGATGACCCCATGATATTGATGACCCGCCAGAGCCTGTTGATCACGCTCTGTACCCTGTTGATGATCAGCCTCTTCACGCCCCACTTGCCGCAAAGTACCGAACAGTGGCTGACCACCCTCTTGCTTGGCCTGCTGGTCATGGTGGCATTGCTGCTGGTGCGTGGTTGTCGCCGCTTTATGATGGAGTAGTGACTCCGCCAGAGCGTCTATACCGACCGCTTGCCGCGATACTCTCTGTAGCATTACGGTCTTGTCGCAATCACACCAAGCCAAAAAAACAAACGCAGCCTGATGGCTGCGTTCTTGTATCTCGCAGGGCAACCCCTTGAAGAGATAACCCCTGACGGGATAGATAGCCCTTATAGAAGAGAGCCCTTAGATAGCCAGAGCCTCAAGCTGCGCTTTAGCCGCTTCCATCCCCTTGCTCTGGGCATCCGGGCCCATCCCCATCCCTTCGGCGTAGATGAAATCCACCTCTTTGATACCGATGAAACCTAGCACGGTACGCATGTAGGGAGTGACCAGATCGGTGGCGCTACCAACGTGCATGCCGCCGCGAGGGCTGATCACCAGCGCACGGGTATTTTCAACCAGACCGACCGGACCGGTCTCGGTATAGCGGAAGGTGACGCCGGCACGGGCAACCAGATCGATCCAGTTCTTCAGCTGGGTCGGGATGTTGAAGTTGTACATGGGGGCCGCAATCACCACCAAGTCGCTCGCTTTGAGTTCGGCGATCAGCTCGTCGGACTGGGCGATCACCGCCAGTTGACGCTCATTGAGGTTGTCACCACCGCGCAGGCCGGAGGCCAGCTCGCCATCCAGCACCGGCAGGTTGAGGGCAGCCAGATCACGTACGGTGACGACATCATCCTGATGGTCAGCCAGGAAGCCGTCGATCAGGGCGTTGGATTGGGAATATTGACCCAGGATGCTGGATTTGAGAACGAGGATATTGGCCATGGTGAAACTCCATTTGGTTGTCGGTTGAACAGCTGCGCTGTCGATGGAGGTCACTCTAAACATTGCGCTTCTTTGCTGATAGCGAAAATAGATGCTCAACTTGTTCAAAATTTTTGATGAAAGGCCACTTCCTCGCCAGCCAGCCACGCGGCCACGCCTCAACCCTTGGCAGAACAAACGATTGCCGTTATGATCCGCCGCACTTTTTTCCAGCGACCCGGATCCCATGATACCCTCGCGCAGGCACTCTCCTCTGGCCGGTGCAGTCTGGATGATGGTGGCAGGACTCTGCTTCGCCGCCGTCAACAGCCTGAGCCAGTATGTCAGCTTCAAGCTTGGCCTCCCATCGACCCAAGTCGCTTTTCATCAATACCTGATCGCCCTGATCTGCCTGCTGCCCTGGCTGGTTCGTCATGGCCTGCGCCAATCCCTGATGACCAATCAGTTCCGGTTGCACCTGTTGCGGGTATTGCTGGCAGTGATCGGCATCCAGCTCTGGCTCTGGGCACTGGCGTACCCCGTCCCCATCTGGCAGGGGATCGCCCTGCTGATGACCTCACCGCTGTTTGCCACCCTGGGCTCCGCCCTGCTGCTCAAGGAGCAGGTGAGCCGCGCCCGCATTCTGGCCACCCTGGCGGGCTTTGCCGGCGCCATGCTGATCCTCGCCCCCTGGACTGACGAATTCAACTGGGCCTCCCTGCTGCCGGTGGCGGCGGCGCTGTTCTGGGCAGGTTACTCCCTGATGGTGCGCTATCAGGCAGCCAACGAATCATCCCACACCATAGTGGTGTATCTGCTTATCTTCAGTACCCCGTTCAACGTCATGCTGGCCCTGCCGGAGTGGCAGTGGCCAAGCGAGAGCCAATGGCTGCTGGTAGCCGCCTCCGGCGTACTGACGGCACTGGCCCAGATGTCCATCGCTCGCGCCTACAGCGTGGCGGAGGCCTCCTTCGTACAACCTTTCGATTTTGCCAAGCTGCCGATGAACGTGCTGGCGGGCTGGCTGGTATTTGGCTGGGCGCCCCCAGGCCGTCTGTGGCTTGGCGCCGCCATCATCATTGGCGCCATTACCTTGCTGACCCATCTGGAGCAGCGCGCTCACAAACCCGTTTCCTGAGGTACGCCATGCGTGCCTCTTTTTTTGTCCGCTATTCGTGCGATAGCGATCATCAACAATGACCATCGACATCAGGAGAGATCGTATGTTTGGAACCGCAACCCGCCCCGGCGCCACCCGTGCCCTGCTGCTGGGCTCCGGCGAACTTGGCAAAGAGGTCGCCATCGAGTTGCAACGGTTCGGGATCGAAGTGATCGCCGCCGACCGCTATGCCAACGCCCCCGCAATGCAGGTGGCCCACGCAGCCCACGTGCTGGACATGCTCGATGGCAACGCCCTGCGTGCCCTGGTTGCCGAGGTTAAACCCGACCTCATCATCCCCGAGATTGAAGCGATTGCCACCGATACCCTTGCTGCCCTTGAGCAAGAAGGGGTCAAGGTAGTGCCCAACGCCCGCGCTACCCAGCTCACCATGAACCGGGAAGGGATCCGCCGCCTCGCCGCCGAGACCCTGGGTCTGCCCACCTCCCCCTACCGCTTTGCCCAGAGCAAGGAGGAGTTTGTCGCCGCAGTCGAGGCTATCGGCCTGCCCTGCGTGGTGAAACCTGTGATGAGTTCGTCCGGCAAGGGGCAGAGTGTACTGCGCGATCTCGCCAAGCTGGATGAGAGCTGGACATACGCCCAGGAGGGTGGCCGCGCCGGTCGTGGCAAGGTGATCGTCGAGGGCTTCGTTCCCTTCGAGTACGAGATCACCCTGCTCACGGTACGCGCCGTCGATGGCATTCACTTCTGCGACCCTATCGGCCACCGGCAGGAAGATGGCGACTACCGCGAATCCTGGCAGCCACAGGTGATGAGCGAGCTGGCGCTGGCCCGCTCCAAAGAGGTGGCCGCCAAGGTGGTCGAGGCCCTCGGTGGTTACGGCCTGTTCGGAGTCGAGCTCTTTATAAAAGGCGATGAAGTGTGGTTCAGCGAGGTATCGCCGCGTCCCCACGATACCGGCATGGTGACCCTGATCTCCCAGGATCTCTCCGAGTTCGCCCTGCACGTGCGCGCCATTCTGGGGCTGCCGGTCGGCACCATCACCCAGTACGGGCCGAGCGCCTCTGCCGTGGTGCTGCGCGAAGGGCACAGCCAGAATATCCGCTATCAGGGGATTGGTGAGGCATTGGCGCTGGTGCCGGGTGCCCAGCTGCGGCTGTTTGGCAAGCCGGAGATCGCCGGTCGCCGCCGTCTTGGCGTGGCGCTGGCCCGCGCAGAGGATTGCCAGGATGCGGTAGAGAAAGCCAAAGCCGTGGCCGCCAAGGTCGAAGTACTGTTCTAAGTGCTTTTTTGCCACAGCAAAACAAACGTTTGCCGATGTGATCGGGCGCAAGGGGCATGGCAATGCCCCTTTTGCATTTCCCCGTCAGGCTTATAATCCCCTCTTCAAATTTGTCAGGAGTACAAGATGTTAGCTGCCGTGATCTTCGATATGGATGGTGTTCTGATCGACTCGGAACCCTTTTGGCAACGGGCCCAAATCGCCGTTTTCTCCGAACTGGGTCACCCCCACACCGTTGAGGATTGTGAATCGACCATAGGCGTGCGCATCGATCAGCTGGTTGCCCACTGGTATCGCCTGCGCCCGTGGAGCGGCCCAACTCAGGAAGAGGTAGTACAGCGCATTCTGGATCGGGTCAACGCCCTGATCCTCTCCGAAGGTCAGGCCAAAGCAGGTGTGCTGGAAGCGCTCGACCTTATCGAGGCCCGCGGGCTGAAAGTGGGTCTGGCTACCTCATCACCCTTTGCGATGGTAGAAGCGGTGCTCGGCAAACTTGGCATTCGCGATCGCTTTATGGCGGTTCACTCCGCTGAAGTAGAGCGTTTCGGCAAACCGCACCCGGATGTCTACATCCACGCCGCCGAAAAGCTGGGAGTGGAACCGGTACACTGTCTGGCCATCGAAGATAGCTTTACCGGTCTGCTGGCGGCCAAGGCGGCCTCCATGACCGCGTTGATCGTGCCGGATCCCGCTTTAGTGGGTGACCCACGCTTGGCCATCGCCAACTACCAGCTCGGCTCGCTGGCCGAGCTCAATGCCGACATGTTGGCCAGCTGGGTCAAGTAGCGCCTATCGACGCCTTGTTGCGCTCGCGTTCTCATACCCGCAGGGGGCTCCTGCCCCCTGTGATTGCCAAACAACCGTTGGCAATTTCCCTCTTTTCACCTGTCATTCTCAACCAGATTGTTCCTCTCGCACACGACCAGTCCAACCGGTTGCACCTTGCCATCCCTCAGCCTTGATCTCTGTCATAAACGTGCGTTTGCTCGCGGTTAACCCCCTGCAGCCCGACTAGAATCAGGGTAGATAGGCGGCCTGAGGGCCCGAGGAGGTTATCATGATCGAGTACACCAGCAAGCGCATCGTCTGCCCCCACTGCGGTCACCATACCCGGGTCGAGCTGGATGCCAGCCAGGGTGATCAGGAGTTTTACGAAGATTGCATGGCCTGTTGCAATCCAATCCACCTGCGGCTGCATCGGGATGAGGAACGCGACCGTCTGCAGCTCTTTGTGGATGCCGACGACGAGCAACTGTTTTGATTGCGAGTCACAAAATGTCGAGCAGGGCATTGTTGCCTAACTCAGCCAGCAAGTCATGACTTCCGAAGCCCCATGTGCTGCTACAACACTTGGGGCTTCTTTACAGGCAGAGCAAGGAGTTCCGTTTGTTTATCGCACTCATATGCGCCACCACTTCTCCTACCTGACCGTTGCATTTCCTGAGAATGCTATTTCCTGCCAGCAACTGCTTGAACCGGTAAATTACCGTCACTGCCAACGGGCGATGGTGCTTCCCCTCCCTAATATCTTCTTTCGGTGCACCACTCTCTCCGTTTGCACCGCCTCATTCCTCGTATGCTCCTTTACCTATACCCCCGTATTTTAACGAGGAGGAATAGAGACTGATGCCCATGATGGTCGTGGTAAAACCAGTTGTTCATGACCTCGTTATCAACCCAGCAGGTGAGCCAGCTCTCGCTTGGTCGGCACGCGAGGCTCTCTCTCGGGTTGAAAGCCAACATGTTCGATACGTAATTTCGACTTCGGAGAGCCACCCATGAGATTACGTCGCATACAAAAACTCAGAATGGACTTTAACCTGCGCAATAAATGCCCTGCGTTTTTCGGCTTTTTCTTGCCAATCTTATCAAACCACTCCAGCCAGCTCGAAAACGGGATCTGTTCCACCGGAATACCAATAAACAGAGGTTCGAAATAGCGCTGCATGGTATGCTCATAGAGCATGACCGTACGAGGCCGCAGCTTGGGCAAATGGTGCTCACGAAAATGCTCGCAGCACTGTTTCAGGGTGACATCATGCTTCTGGTGGAGTTTATCCCAAAAAACTCTGGGATGTTCATTACGTTCAAGAGCGCCACGGATAGCAGGGATCAACGCCCTGGCATCAGCGAGTTTAAGGTCGGGATAGCGTCCAATTTTGAGTCTCGCCGCTTTTCCTTGCCAGCGATAGCGATATTGCCACGAGATGGTGCCTCGCTCGGTGATCCGAGCTGACAATCCATCACGGTCTGACAATTCCGTCTTGCCAAAGTAGGGCTTACCATAGAGGGCCCGTAGCTTCGTATCAGTAAGTGGCATATGACTCTCATGTGACTGGTTATCTGATTTTTCACTGACACATTAACGCGTCCTAACGTGTACACAGATATGTACCAAACTGGTCTGGAACGGACTGAATCAAGATCGGACAAAGTGAGACAATCTGAGATAACACCTCGTATAACGGCTTGTTTTTCAAACATATAGACACAATTCAGAACCACGTAATGAACCAGCAGACAAATCCTACCTTCTATTTTCACGACTACGAGACCTTCGGCATCAGCCCCGCCAAGGACAGGCCGTCGCAGTTTGCCGGTATTCGCACCGATGCGGATTTCAACATCATTGGCGAGCCGCTGGTGATTTATTGCAAACCGCCAGCGGACTACCTGCCGGATCCGGAGGCGTGCCTCATTACCGGTATCACGCCGCAAAAGGCGATGAAGGATGGGCTGTGCGAGGCGGATTTCATTCGCCAGATCCACGAGCAGTTCGCCACTCCGAATACCTGCGTGCTTGGCTACAACAGCATCCGCTTCGATGATGAGGTGACCCGCTACACCCTCTATCGCAACTTCTATGACCCCTATGCCTACAGCTGGCAAAACGGCAACTCCCGCTGGGACATCCTCGACATGCTGCGGGCCTGCTATGCCCTTCGGCCGGAGGGGATCGAGTGGGCCTTTGACGAGGAGGGTAAGCCGAGTTTCCGGCTGGAGAAGCTGACAGTCGCCAACGGCGTGGCCCATGCCAATGCCCACGATGCGCTCTCGGACGTGCTGGCCACTATCGAGATGGCCAAGCTGGTGAAAAAAGCCCAACCCAAGTTGTTTGGTTATCTCTTTGATCTGCGCAACAAAAACAAGGTGAAGGCGCTGATTGACGTGGTGACCATGAAGCCGCTGGCGCACGTCTCCGGCATGTTCTCCCCCTGGCAAGGGTGTGTGAGCTGGGTTTCGCCGCTCGCCTGGCATCCTACCAACCAGAACGCGGTGATCATGGTGGATCTGACCCGCGATCCGACCCCGCTTATCGAGCTCACCAGCGAGGAGATCCGCGAGCGCCTCTATACCAAGAAAGAGGAGCTGGGGGATCTGGCCAGCATCCCAGTGAAGCTGGTGCATATCAACAAGTGCCCGGTGCTGGCGCCGGCCGCTACCCTGACGGCGGAGCGCGCCGACCAGCTTGGCATCGACCGGGAGCAGTGCCGCAAGAGCCTAGATCTGCTGCGCGCCCACCCGGAGGTGCGGGAAAAACTGGTGGACGTGTTTAATCAGGAGTTCGCCGGCAGCAATGAGAGCGACCCCGATACCCAGCTCTACGCCGGCTTCTTTGGCCACGGCGACAAGTCCACCATGGATCTGGTGCGCGCCACCCCCGCAGATCTGCTGGGTGAGCGGGAGTTTGCCTTTACCGACGCGCGGCTGCCGGAGATGCTGTTCCGCTATCGCGCCCGCAACTGGCCACACACTCTGAGCGAAACCGAGCAGAAGCGCTGGCGCCTGCACTGCAGCGACTACTTCAGCCGCCGTCTGCCGGACTATGTGCCCCGTCTCGAGGAGCTGGCAGAGCAGAACCAGAGTAACGAACGGAACTTTGCGATTCTCAAGAGTCTCTATCGTTATCTGGAAGATTTATGAGTTGTGAGTAGTTTCACAATAAATCCTTCCCTCTCATCCCCTTCTTCAGGTCATAATGACGAAGGGGATTTCCCCAAAAACCAATATCTTGCAACATCCTGAGCGGATGTCTCCCAAGCAAGAGATCTTTTTGGCCGAACGGAAGCCATTTGCTGATGCCTCGTCACCACGCACTGCTCGGATTACTGGCCCTGCTGCCGCTGGCAGCCAACGCCGCATACCGGTTCGATGTGCCGGATTATCTTGCTCGCCTGCCCGAGCAGACCTATCGCATCGTAGAACAGAACTTCAACACCCTTTATCAGCAGACTGATTTCACTCCCCTGATCACCAACAGCTACTTCAACGGTTCCCATCTCTACAAGTTTGTCGGGGTACCGCTGGCCATCAGCGCACAGTCAGGTTTCCAGCTGGAGGTGTTTGGTCAGGTCTATAACCGCGCTTCGCAAGCCTATATGCACCTGAGCGAGGATATGTCCCTCTATCGGGTGATGCGGGTCGATCTGATGGGGAACCCCAATGATCAGCTGGCCATCGGTTTTGGTCTGGGGGTACCCATCACCCCGTTGCTGACCCTCAAGGCGATCGCCTCCGGCAGCGATATCCCGGGCTATGGCTCAGCCAAATACGCCGTCGGCTTTGAGTGGCGTTACTGAAAAACGTGGCTGATAACCGCTGATTGAAACAATTCAGGCTCCGTGATGGAGCCTGAATTGTTTATGGTGACGCTGTGATCAGGCGTAGTGGATCACCCGCCCCTCGCCCCCTTGCAGGGTCACGGTTGTGCCGACTGCCTGCCCATGCCAAAAATCGGTTCCCCCTTCCGGCAGCAGAAACTCCTGTGGTTGCCCCTCCCAGTTGAACAGGCAGAGCAGAGTGCCGCCCTCGGGCAGGCTTACTTCGCCACAGGCAAAGTCCATCGACTCGAAACGGGCAGAGGGTGCCCGGGCGGCGCAGAGCGCAAGCAGCTTATGCAGTTGCGCCGCCTGCTCCTCATCGAGATCTTGCAGTCGATCACCAGCCAGCATCATGCCGCCGCTCGCCACCAGCGCTGCCAGATGGAAGCTGTAATCCGCCTTGCTTGCCTGCTGGCTCGGTAGATCCCGCAGGCAGATGCAGTCGGGGTCGAGGGCCCAGAGCTTGTCGTTCTGCCAGGCGCGGCAGAAGGCTTCGCGAGCGATCTGGCGATAGCGGTGGCCGTTGCGTTCCACGTCATCGCTCACCCGCATGCCGTGCACCAACCCAAGGCTTGGCCAAATGGGGGCATTGCAACCGAGCAGGAAAGCGCCTTCACCTGCACCACGCAGGATGGCGGCCATACCGCGCCGATAGGCTTCAACCCGGGTGGCAGCCAGATCGTGGAAACGGCCACCGTGGATGGCGCCCCAGAAGTTGGCATCGAGTTTGAAGTAGTGGATACCCCACTGTTCGCGCAGGGTGCGGAACACCTGCTCAAGGTGCGCCTGCACCTCGGGGTGGGTACCATCCAGCACATACCAGGGGGTACAGCGCCAACCACCATAGGTAACCTGCTCTGAGGGCAGCGGCAAGCCGTCATCCCCCTTCACAAACCAGTCGGGGTGATCCTGAAACACCTGCGAACCGGGCTCTGCAATAAAAGGAGCGACCCAGAGGGCAGGCTCGCAGCCAGCCTGTTTGATCTCCTCAGCCAGTGATGCCACCCCCTGCTCGAACTTGGCCGACGGGGTGAGCCAGTCGCCCATCTTGGCCTGATAGCCGTCATCGATCTGCACGTAACGCAGGGCTGGGAAACGCTCGGCACGCACCTGCAGATTTTCGCGAATATCGGCAGCACTCACCTCGGCGTAGTAGTGATACCAAGAGCACCAACCGCTCGGGCGATCACTCACCTTGCCGATCAGCGAGCCATGCTCGGCCTCGATCAGCCATGCCAACTCAGCCAGCAGATCTTCGCGCTCCGGCCCTTCGAGGCAGATCAGCTCCTCACTCTGCCAATGCTCACCGGCCGCAAGTTTTCGCCCTTCGCAGTTCATCAGGATCTGCAAGCGACCATCGGGGTAGAGGCGAAACTCCCCGCCAAAACGGTGGCAGCTGGCAAAGGCGAGCAGCAGCCACCCCTTGCCATGCTCCACCAGCAACAGGTTGTGAATGGTGTGATAGTCATTGTCATCAGTGATGCGATAAACGCTGGCATCGGGACAACGGCCGACATGTTGCGGTGATTGCCAGCTACCCATGGTCTGGGCCAGCATCTGGAATCCTTCGCCATAAATGGCGCTCTCCACCGGCAGGCCAAGCTTGCCGTCAAACAGCACCCAGCGCTCGACCGGGGTGGCATCAGAACCGGTGTTGTCGAGTCGCACCCGACACAGAGGCCCTTCCCACTGACGGGTTTGCAGCAGATGGGGTGGCAACGCATTATCGTTCGCCAGCTGGCGAACTCGGGACAAGAGGGATGTCATCACTACTCCTTGTAGTTCGAAAAGGGTTCTATCAGACGATGTTCAACAGATAATCTGCATACAAATCAGCTTCAAATGAACTGATTTCAGTTGTTATTGTTTTAATGCCGCGACCCGGCCTCTCTGGTAAACTGCGATTTTTCATCACAGTCGATGAGGTTCACGTGATCGCGCAACGCGCCTTGCTGTACTTTCGTGACTTTATGGTCATCGTCGCCTGCCTGCTGGCAGGCAAATCCGTGGCAGCCATCCTGCCTTTCGCCTTTCCCGGCAGCATCATCGGCATGCTGCTGCTGTTTGTGCTGCTCTCCCTGCAACTGATCAAGCTGCACTGGGTCGAGCTGGGCGCTGGCTTGCTGCTGCGCCACATGGGCGTTTTGTTCGTGCCGGTCGCGGTCGGACTGGTGGCCTGGCTAGAGCCCCTGCGCCAATCCTTCGGCGTCATCATGCTCTGCATCGTGCTCGGGATTGTGCTGATCCTCGCCACCGTCGGTCGGCTCTACCAGAGGATGAACAAATGATCTTCTGGCTAGCCATTCCCCTGACCCTGGCGCTCTATTTCGCCACCCGCGCCCTCTATCGCCGCCTGCCCTGGCCCATCATCAACCCTGTGCTGGTGCCGACCGCGGTGATCATCGGCCTGCTGCTCTGGTTTGATCTGCCCCTTGAGCAGTACGAGCGCGGCAGCAGCCCCATTACCATGCTGCTGGAGCCCGCCGTGGTGGCGCTGGCGCTGCCGCTCTATCAGCAGGCGCGCCAGATCCAGGCCAAGCTCAAGCCCATCCTAATCTGTACCCTCGCCTCCGTCTTGATCTCGGTGTGCACAACCCTGCTGATCGGTCATTTTATGGGCACAGATCCGGCGCTACTCGCCTCATTGGCGACCAAATCCATCACCACCCCGCTCGCCATGAGCGTCAGCCAGTCCATCGGCGGCATTCCCGCCATCGCGGCGGCCGTTGTTGTGGTGGTGGGAATTGTCGGCGCCCTGATCGGCTACCCGCTGCTCAAACTGCTGAAAGTGACCGACCCGGAAGCGCAAGGGCTCGCCATGGGGGCCTGTGCCCACGCCATCGGCACCGCCACCTCCGCCGAGAAGGGGATCACCCAAGGGGCCTTTGCATCGCTCGCCATGGTGGTATGCGGGATCCTCACCGCGGCCGTTGCGCCCCTCCTTTTTGCCATCTATCACTGGCTCACCTGACCGATGATTAACCACCCCGACGGCTCTGCAGCGCTGTCGGGGTGCGACCTGCCGCACAATTTGCACAAGACAAACGTTTCCATTACCATCCCCCTCCGTTTGCCCGTCAGGGCGTGAGCCTGCTCACACATTTACCCGAGCTTGCTCCCTACAATGGCCGCCCAATTGGCCTTTGAGGACACACTATGCATCCCCGTTTTGCCAAGCCATTCGATACCCTCTCTGCCCCGCTCAAAGCAGCCGTGCAGCCCATACTGGATAGTGCCGACTTCAACGCCCGCTTCACGCCGGAGCAAGTCGCCACCCTGAAAGCCGCCACAGGTCTCGATGATCGCGCCCTGCGCCTCGCCCTGTTGCCGCTGGCCGCCGCCTGCTCGGTCGCGCCCATCTCCAAATTTTACGTCGGTGCCATCGCCTGCGGCCTGAGTGGCACCTGGTACTTCGGTGCCAACATGGAGTTTGCGGGGCAAGGTCTGTTCCACTCGGTGCACGCCGAGCAGTCCGCCATCTCCAACGCCTGGCTGGGTGGCGAGACCGGGATCTCTGAAATCACCGTCAACTACACCCCCTGTGGCCACTGCCGTCAGTTCATGAACGAGCTGAGCACCGCCAAGATCCTGAAAGTTTCTCTGCCGGATGACCTGAGCGCCCTGCAATCCTTCCTGCCCCACTCGTTTGGCCCGGCGGATCTCGACATCACGGATGCGCTGATGAGCCCGCAGGATCACGCCGAGCTTGAGCTTCAAAGCGAAGACCCGCTGTGGCAAGCCGCGCTGGCCGCCGCCCGTCAAAGCTACGCCCCCTACAGTCAGGGCTATGCCGCGGTGGCGCTGCTGTTTGCCGATGGCCGCATCTTCTCTGGCCGCTACGCCGAGAACGCCGCCTTCAACCCCAGCCTGCCGCCGATGCAGATGGCCTGCGCCCATGCGGTGCTTAATGGCGAAGATCTCGCAACCATCCGCCGCGCCGTGCTGCTGGAGAACAAAAACGGCCAGATCAGCCAGCGTGACTCCGCCCAGTCCACCCTCAAGGCGCTGGGCTCGGTCGAGCTGGAGTATCAGGCGGTCTGACCCCCGACTTTGCTTAGATAAACAAAAGCCCCCGCACCTTGGTGCGGGGGCTTTTTTACTGGGCTGTTTAACCGGGAACGGCCCTTGGTCTTCACAGCTTGGCGCGGTTGATCACCACGTCTAACCGATTGCTGATCAGACCGGTTTCAGCCGCGCAGTGAAGTGGCGCAGCAGCGGCGGCTCGTAGTCAAAGGTGAGCCCGCGAATGTCGCTGGCCCGCGCTTTCACCGCGATCAGGCAGTCGGCCACATAGTCCATATGATCCCGGGTGTAGACCCGCCGCGGAATGGTGAGGCGCAGCAGCTCAAAATCCGCCGCCTCCTGCTTGCCGGTTGCGGGATCGCGCCCGAGCAGCAGGGAGCCGATCTCCACACCGCGCACGCCCCCTTCCAGATAGAGCTCGCAGGCGAGTGCATGGGCGGGGAACTGCTCGGCTGGAATATGGGGCAGCAGCTTTTTGGCATCGACAAACACCGCATGGCCGCCGGTGGGGGTCTGGATGGGGATACCCGCCTCGGCCAGCCGCTCACCGAGATAAGCCACCTGACTGATGCGATAGGTGAGATACTCCTCATCCATCCCCTCCCGCAGGCCGATGGCCAGCGCTGCCATATCCCGCCCGGCAAGCCCGCCGTAGGTGACAAACCCCTCCATCGCCACACAGCGCACCTGCACCGCACGAAACAGGTCGAGATCTTCCTTGAAGCAACAGAGCCCGCCGATATTGACCAGCCCGTCCTTCTTGGCCGACATGGTGAAGATGTCCCCCAGCGCAAACATCTGGCGCACTATCTCCTTGATGCTGCTTTTGGCATAAGCCGGATCCCGCTCCTTGATAAACCAGGCGTTCTCGGCAAAACGGGCGGCGTCGATCACCACCGGAATCTCGTGGCGACGGGCCAGTTCGGAGACCGCCTCCATATTGGCCATGGAGACCGGCTGACCGCCGGCGCTGTTGCAGGTGACCGTGATGATGATGCCGGCCACGTTGTCGGCCCCCAGGGTCTCGATGGTGTCGCTCAGGCGAGGGAGATCAAAATCCCCCTTCCAGGCATAAGGAGCCGTGGTATCGAGGGCTTTCGGGGTGAGCAGATTGATAGCACGCGCGCCAGCCAACTCCACATGGGCCTTGGTGGTGTCGAAGTGGTAGTTGGAGATAAAGACCGGCGCCTTGCCCTTGCAGCGCTTGACCAGCTCGGGGAAGAGGATCTGCTCGGCCCCGCGCCCCTGGTGGGTGGGCATCACATGCTGATAGCCAAAGATCTCGCGCACCGTGCGCTCCAGCTCGACGAAGTTGCGGCTGCCCGCATAGGCCTCATCCCCCATCATGATGCCAGCCCACTGGCGATCGGACATGGCACCTGTGCCGCTGTCGGTCAGCAGATCGATATAGACATCCTCGGCCAACAGCAGGAAGGGATTCCAGCCAGCGGCCTCGAGGGCAGCACGGCGCTCGGCGCCAGTGGTCTGTTTGATGGGCTCGACCATCTTGATACGAAACGGCTCGGGTATACGACGCATATAAGACTCCTCACCGGCGCTAGGCCAGTATGTTTGAAATTGGAATTGGCAAAGAGGCCGGGGCGATCAGGGTCGTCCGGCTGACAAATTCAAACGGCGGGTGCCGCCAATCAGCGGTGAGGAAAGTCGAAGGTGAGAATGGGATCCCGGGTATACCAGTGGGCGAGCAGGCAAGCTGCCCGGGGCGTAGCTGTCATGATTGGCATCACTCCCCTCCATATCGGTTGTAGACAGTCGGTGGCCAACAAGATCCATTGATGGGTGCTGCCAACAGGCAGCCTCGCCACGTTAACGGCTGGTTAATTGGCAAACAAGAGATGCACCGACGGGCTGTGCGCCCGCTCACAAAGTGCGCATCTGCGCGGCAAACCGGCAGTGAGGTTGATCCGCCCGCGCCCCCGGTTCGTTATTCTCCCTACCCACACGCCACATCCCCCATCAGCCAAGGCCGGAAGCCATCATGCATCGCAAACCCCATCTGCCCGAGAAGATCTGCCCCGTCTGCCAGCGCCCCTTCAGTTGGCGGCGCAAGTGGGCGCGCAGCTGGGAGGAGGTTCGCTACTGCAGCGAACGCTGTCGCCACGCTCGTCACAGCAGCCAGCAACCTGAGGAGGAGCGAATCTGATGGAACTTCGCCTTGTCCTCGGCGATCAGCTAAACGCCGGTCACAGCTGGTTTCGCACCCCGGATCCGGCGGTTTGCTATCTGATGGCGGAGCTGCGCCAGGAGACCGACTACTGCCGCCACCATCGCCAGAAGGTGCTGGCCTTCTTTGCCGCCATGCGCGCCTTCGCGGCGGCCCTTGGCAAGGCGGGCCACCGCGTCTGTTACCTGACCCTTGATGAGAGTGCCCGCTGGCCCGACTTGCCCAGCCTGCTGGCACCCCAAATCGCGGCACATCAGGCCGACAGCTTTGCCTGGCAGAGCCCGGACGAGTGGCGCCTCGCCTGCCAGCTGAAAAGCTGGGCGGCTGGCCTTGCCATCCCTGCCACCGAGGTAGAGAGCGAACATTTCCTCACCCCCCGCGATGGCTGGCAGCGCTACCCCCACAGCCGGATGGAGTTCTTCTACCGCGCCCTGCGAAAGCAATATCAAGTGCTGCTCGATGAGCACGGCCAACCCCTTGGCGGGCGCTGGAATTTTGATGACGAGAACCGCGCCAAGCTGCCGGAGCGTCAGCCCATCCCGGAACCCCTCACCTTTGCCAACGAGGTGAGCGAGATTGATGCCATGCTGACCCGCCACGGGGTCAGCACCATCGGCGAGGCAGATGCCAGCAGGCTGCCCTGGCCCATCACAAGGCGCCAGAGTCGCGATCTGCTGGCCCATTTTCTCACCCACTGCCTGCCTCACTTTGGCCGCTATCAGGATGCCCTGAGCGAGCGGGGCTGGAGCCTGTTTCACAGCCGTCTGTCGTTTTCCCTCAACAGCAAGATGCTTCATCCGCTTGAGGTGATCCGCGCCGCCGAGACCCACTGGCAGGCCAATCAGGGCACTATCACGTTGGCGCAGGTAGAGGGTTTTATCCGCCAGATCCTCGGCTGGCGCGAGTTTGTCCGCGCCCTCTACTGGGAAAAGATGCCCGACTACCAGCAGACCAATTTTCTCGGGGCCAACCGGCCGCTGCCCGGTTTTTTCTGGAGCGGCGAAACCAAGATGGCCTGCGTGCGCCACGCCATCAACCAATCCCTTGAGCACGGCTACGCCCACCATATCCAGCGGCTGATGGTGACCGGCAATTTTGCCCTGCTGGCGGGGATCGACCCCGATGAGGTGGATCAGTGGTATCTCGGCATCTATGTGGATGCCATCGAGTGGGTGGAGCTGCCCAACACCCGCGGCATGAGCCAGTTTGCCGACGGCGGCCTGATGGGCAGCAAGCCCTACGCCAGCAGCGGCGCCTATCTCGAGCGGATGGGCCACTACTGCAAGGGGTGCCACTATCAGGTCAAAGCACGCCACGGCGACGGGAGCTGCCCCTTCAACAGCCTCTACTGGCACTTTCTTTGGCGCAATCGGGACAAACTGGGCGGCAATCCCCGCCTCGCCCTCCCCTATGCCAACTGGGATAGCCAAGCCGCCGAACAGCAGCACGCCATTCTGGCGACGGCGGAGCACTACCTGATCAAGCTGGAGCAGCTGTAAGTGGGCCATGCCCCTCACAACATCACAGCGCTTTACGCTGGAAATCAGACACGTTATCGCACCAAACACCAGCCTGTGACCAGCAAGCAGACGGAGATCCCAATCCTGCGCAGAGCAGTTGAATATCCTGTGGCGGCTGATTATGGTGGTGGCCACATCAGGAGATCAGTCAAGGAAAGACGATATGGAGATAGTGGTTCTCGGTGGCGGCGTAATTGGGGTAACCAGCGCCTGGTATCTGGCCAAAGCGGGTCACAAAGTAACCCTGCTGGAGCGACAAGGTGGCGTCGCCCTTGAAACCAGCCATGCCAACGCCGGGCAGATATCCCCGGGTTATGCGGCACCCTGGGCGGCCCCCGGCATCCCCCTCAAGGCCGCCAAGTGGATGCTGCAAAAGCATGCCCCCTTCACCGTGCGCCCCACTGCCGATCCCTTCCAGCTACGCTGGATGCTCAGAATGCTCGCCAACTGCACCCCGACCGCCTATGCCACCAACAAGGGGCGCATGGTGCGTCTGGCCGAATACAGCCGCGACTGCATGAAGCGGCTGCGTGACGAGCTGAACATCGATTACGAAGGGCGCCAGCTCGGCACCCTGCAGCTGTTTAGAAGCCAGTCCCAGCTCGATGCCAGTCAGCGCGATATCGAGGTGCTGGAGGAGTATGGCGTCCCCTACCAGTCGCTGGATGCCAGCGGCTGCGAATCGGCAGAGCCTGCGCTGGCGCGAGTGCGTGGCAAAATCGTCGGCGGCTTGCGTCTGCCCGGCGACGAGACCGGCGACTGCTTCCGCTTCACCAAGGCCCTTGCCCTTGAAGCCGAGAAGCTCGGGGTCAAGTTCGTCTTCAACTGCGACATCGACGAGATTGAGCAAGCCCGCGGCCGCGCCGTGGCGGTGCGGGCAGGCGAGCAGCGCTATCGCGCCGATGCCATCGTCTGCGCACTCGGCAGTTATGCCACCGGTTTTTTGCGGCCGCTGCTGCGCCCGCTCGGACTGGAGCTGCCGGTCTATCCGGTCAAGGGCTACTCCCTCACCCTGCCGATGATCAACGCCGAGGCCGCCCCGCGCAGTACCGTGCTCGACGAGACCTACAAGGTGGCCATCACCCGCTTTGACGAGCGGATCCGGGTCGGCGGCATGGCGGAGCTGTCGGGCTACAACCTCGCCCTCAACCCCAGACGCCACGACACTCTGGCGATGGTGGTGGGGGATCTCTTTCCCGAAGGGGGCGATATCAGCAAAGCTGAATTCTGGACCGGTCTGCGCCCCATGACACCGGACGGCACCCCGCTGGTGGGGCCAAGCCCCATTCCCGGCCTCTGGCTCAATACCGGCCACGGCACATTGGGCTGGACCATGGCGGCCGGTTCGGGTCAGCTGTTGTGCGATCTCATCAGCGGCAGCGAACCCGCCATCAGCGATGAGGGGCTCACCCTGGCCCGTTACGGCTAAGCGCCTACGCTGTCGGACTGTTTCACTCGCCAACTGCGCCCTCAGACCACAGCAGAGGACGTTCCCAACCGCTTTATTGACAGGCCACCGCCAAAACGGTGGCCTTTACGTCTGATGTTGACCTTCTCCCTCCCCGTCTGCCTGAGCGGTGCTCTGGCTGCCGGTTAATGCAGCAAACGGCACAGAATATTGCGCAATTCGACTTGCGCAAGCCGTCACAATCCGTAATGTGGATAGACGCATTTTTCGCAGCGCATATTTTTTAAATGGCCTGTAAACCGCTTGTAAACAGGCGTCGCCAGACAAGGGGGTACGGGTGTCACCACGAGTTTCTTTAGCAGCAATCCAGGGTAGGACAATATGAAAAAAGTAGGTTTGGTCGGTTGGCGTGGCATGGTGGGATCGGTTCTGATGAGCCGGATGCAGGAAGAGCAGGATTTCGCCCATATTCAACCCACATTCTTCACCACCTCCCAGGCCGGTGAGGCCGCTCCCAACTTCGGCGTCGATGCCGGTACTCTGCAAGACGCCTTCGATATCGAAGCGCTGGCCAAGCAGGATATCATCATCACCGCGCAAGGCGGCGACTACACCAAGGATGTCTATCCGCGCCTGAAAGCCGCCGGCTGGCAGGGTTACTGGATTGACGCCGCCTCCTCCCTGCGGATGGAGAAAGACGCCGTCATCATTCTGGATCCGGTCAACGGCGATGTCATCGAGCAGGCCCTGAACGATGGCATCAAGACCTTCGTCGGCGGCAACTGCACCGTCAGCCTGATGCTGCTGGCCCTCGGCGGCCTGTTCAAGGCCGATCTGGTGGAGTGGGTCAGCGTTGCCACCTATCAGGCAGCCTCCGGTGGCGGTGCCCGCCATATGCGCGAGCTGGTCACCCAGATGGGGATGCTGCGCGACGAAGTGGCGGTTGAGCTGGCAGACCCCGCCTCCGCCATCCTCGACATCGAACGCAAGATCACCGAGAAGACCCGCTCCGGCACCCTGCCGGTGGACAACTTCGGCGTGCCGCTGGCCGGTGGCCTTATCCCCTGGATTGACACCAAGCTCGACAACGGCCAGAGCCGTGAAGAGTGGAAGGGTCAGGCCGAGACCAACAAGATTTTGGGTATCGAGAATGCCGTCATTCCGGTGGATGGTCTCTGCGTGCGGATCGGCGCCCTGCGCTGCCACAGCCAGGCCTTCACCATCAAGCTGAAAAAGGATGTGCCGCTGGCGGAGATCGAAGCGCTGCTGGCTGCCCACAACGACTGGGTAAAAGTGATCCCCAACGATCGCGACATCACCGCCCGCGAGCTGACTCCGGCGGCCGTTACCGGCACCCTCAGCATTCCGGTGGGTCGTCTGCGCAAACTCAATATGGGCCCTGAGTATCTGGCCGCCTTTACCGTGGGTGACCAGCTGCTGTGGGGCGCCGCCGAGCCGCTGCGCCGCATGCTGCGTATCCTGCTGGCGCGCTAATCCGCCACAAAAGCAGAGACAACAAGGGCGGGGAGTCACACTCCCCGCCCTTTTTTATTGCCAGTTTTTATAAGCCCTTTAGCAGGCTCTCACTCTTGCAGTCACTTAAAGCAGAATACGCTGACAGCCGCTGTAGATCTCGGCCCGCCCGGGGCGGCAAAAACCCACCAGCGTCAGCCCTGTCTGCTCGGCCCGCTCGACCGCAAGCTCGGTGGCAGCGGAGATGGCGAGCAGGATCTCGACCCCAGCGCTGGCGCACTTTTGCACCATTTCGAAGCTGGCGCGGCTGGTCACCAGAATGGCGCCGTCACGGCGACCCGTGCGGCACAGATGGCCCACCAGCTTATCCAGCGCAATATGGCGCCCCACATCCTCGCGGATGGCGAGAATATTGCCCTCCCCGTCCAGATGCACAGCCGCATGGGTGGCGCCGGTGCGCTGGCCCAGCAGCTGGAGCGGGCGCAGTGCGCTCAATACCTTGTCGATATGGCCCACCGCCAGGCGCTGACTATCGGGCAAGCTTGGCTGGGTGCGGATCACCTGCTCCAGACTTTCGCTGCCACAGATGCCGCAACCGGTACGGCCCGCCAGGGTGCGCCGCTTCTCTTTAAGGCGATAGACACAGCGGTTGGCCAGGGTGATATGCAGCTCAATCCCCTGACAGCCATCAATCTGTTCGATGTCGTGGATATCGAGCAGGCTGTCGATGATCCCCTCGGATAGCGAAAACCCGATGGCGAAATCCTCCAGATCGGAGGCCGAGCACATCATCACGCTGTGGGCGATGCCGTTGTAGACCAGCGCCACCGGCGTCTCGGAGGGGAGCGCCATCTCGCTGTCGCAGGTCAAGGTATCGGCGCGGTAGTGCACCACCTCGCGGTGGATGGCGCAGCGGGCCAGTTCGTTCTGCGCCTCCAGCTCAAGTAGCTCTCTCATGGTGCGACCCCGTCAATGATCTCGGGATCTCTGGCCGAAATGCCGAGCCGCTTCATCTTGGAGAGCAAGGTGGTGCGCTTCATGCCAAGGCGGTTGGCCGCCCCCCGCTCGCCAGCGACAATGCCGTTGCAGTCGCGCAGGGCGGCGATGATCGCCTCGCGCTCATCAATCGGCCCCTCCTCGGCAAAGAGCGGCGTGGCGGGCTCGTCATAGACCAGGGTCTCAATCTTGTGGTAGCCCTTGAGGGGCATCAGCTCCTCCGGCGAGAGGTTGAGCACATGACCGCGGGTCATCACCACGGCGCGCTCGATGACGTTCTCCAGCTCGCGGATATTGCCGTACCAGGGCAGCGATACCAGCATCTTCATCGCATCGGCGGGGATAGAGGTGATGGTGCGGCGCATCCGCTTGGCGATCTTCTTGATAAAGAAATTGACCAGCAGCGGAATATCCTCGCGCCGCTCGCGCAGGGGGGGCAGCTCGATGGGAAAGACATTGAGGCGGTAGTAGAGATCGCTTCTGAAACGCTTGTTCTTGACCATTGAGAGCAGATCGCAGTTGGTGGCGGCCACCAGCCGCACATCCACTGCTATTGGGTTGCTGTTGCCCACCCGCTCCAGCTCGTGCTCCTGCAATACCCGCAAGAGTTTGGGCTGCAAGTCCAGCGGCATATCCCCCACTTCATCGAGGAACAGGGTGCCCTTGTGGGCCCGCTCGAAACGGCCGATGCGCTGGGTCAAGGCGCCGGTAAAGGCCCCCTTTTCGTGGCCAAAGAGATCGCTCTCGATAAGGCCGGTGGGAATGGCGGCGCAGTTCACCTTCACCATCTCGTGATCGTGGCGGGCACTCAGGGCGTGAATGGCCTGGGCGATCAGCTCCTTGCCGGTACCGGTCTCGCCGAGGATCAGCACGGTACTGTCGCTCTCGGCCACCAGCCGCACCTTCTCCAGCACGCTCTCCATCACCGCGCTCTGGTAGATGATGTGGGGGAACTCCCCCTGCATCTGCGGTTCGTTGATGCGAATGGTCTTCTCTTTGGCGCCGTTGGTGTTGGAGATCTCCTGCTGCGCCTGCACGTTGTTCATGGCAATGGCGGTGCGCGCCGCCACCTGCTCCAGCAAGGAGATATCGATATCGGCAAAGAAGTCGGCGTTGGGGTGCGAGAGGATCAACACCCCCAGCAGGTTGCCCCGATAGCGCAGCGGCAAAATGCAGGAGCTGTCAGCCTCGGGCGGCAGGATCTGGGAGGTAAAGCGGCAGCGATTGCTGCAGCCGTGGCCGTGTTCGCGATAGACGAAAAACGGCTCGCTGTGGCCAAGGGCCCCCTGCAGACACTTCTTTTCGAAACAGGAGTGATCGATGATGCCCGGCTGCTCGCTCTGGTGCTGATTGACCAGATAGCTTTTGAAGCTGTCGGAGGTGGCGTTGTATTCGGCCAGACACAAGCTGCTGATGCCGAAGTGGTGATGCAGGATGGCAAACAGGCTCTTGGGCAGCTCGGCGATGCGCACCAGTTTGATTACCGCGTTGGTTACATCCACCAGAATTTTGCAGCTGTCGCGCTCAAGGCGTAGGGAGTTGGCCTGCTCCAGGGTGCGCTCCTTGTCGAGCACGTTCTCCAGCGCAATGGCGATAATGGCCGCCAGCTGGGTCAGTTTGGCCAGGGTCTCCATGGTGAAGCTGTCGAGCTGGGTGTTGATAAACTCGACCCCGCCTAGATGGCTGCGGGCGGTGGTGATGGGGAGCTGGCAGTAGGAGCGCAGCCCCCCGTAGACCCCTTCGCGATCCAGCGCCGGGCAGCGATTCTCAAAGCGGGCGGCAGCGAGAATGATGGCCTGTTCCGGGGTCTCTTTGGTAGGACGGGGGGAGAGGTGCAGCTCTGCCTTGGGGCAGACCAGATGCTTTGGGCCGGAATGTCCCATGAAGTAGAAGATGGCCTCCTCGTCCGCACCCATGTTGAGGATCAGGTTGACCCGGGTCACGCCGCCGAAGCTGGCATCTATCTTGTTGAGTTTGTGGATAAAATCATCGAGCGTCACGGCCGACAGGAGGGATTTGGAGAGCAGGAGAAAACCGTCGTCCCAGATGGGAGAGATCTCGTCCAGGGGGATGGCACTCACATTTAGCATTGCGGCCTCACGTTATATCGATTTAGTCACCAGTCAGGCTGTCCATGCCATCGCATCACGACAAACACCCGTCACCAAAATAAATAGCCGCAGCCCGTAAAAGCGGCTGCCAATAAGAAAAGCGGTGACGAAAATTGTCGCATGTTGCAATTCCAGAGTTGTTATTAACGAACGACAACAAAAAGTAACATCGTTATCGGGGGATATATTGGAATGGCGACTCATCATAGATGAGCTCAAATTTCATTACAATCCGATTTAATATATCTGATGGCCATATTTAACCGGTTATTTCATCAGTTCTTGATCTCAATTAAGGCGCCCGAAAAGTGGGCCGCCGTCAACTGTCAGATCTGCCTCTCCTCTTCGCTGGCTGCTTCACTGGCTGCGGGTTTCGAGATGGCGTTTGCAACCCATCCCTCGGCAATTTATGAGGTGATGATCCGGCTGTGGCAGCACTTCAGGCCACCGAAGATAAAGAGGGCCGACAAGCTCTGGAAGGCCATCAGCAGCCAGCTGGCGTTGTCGGCAAGCTCGGCGGTGACGCTCTGATGCGTGAGGTAGACCAGCAGGGTGATCACCCCCAGCAGCAGGCCGTTGATCAAGGTGGTGGAGATAAACCCGATCAGCCAGGCACTGGAAATACTCAAGGCGGAAAATACGCTGCTCATGGCGAGCCGCGCTGCCATAAAACAGCCGAAAAAACCGAAGCCCAGCAGAAATATCATCTCGTCGCGCCAAATATAGCAACCTATTCCCAGCAATATCGCCGCCAGATAGGTGCCAATATAGAAAAGTCCGAATAAGCGACCAATTTCATGTTGCATCATTTACTCCCCTTTTTTTGGGTAATAAAAGGGTGCCCGACTCGATAAATCCGAGTCGGGTTCCCTTATTTGTGCAGAACCTCTTTTTTAGGGCGATCAGCCTTTGGCTGCGCTGCGCAATTTCGCCTTGAGCGCGCTGTATTCAGTCTGGACGTACACTTCCGCCTCAGGCTGATTGTCGATGCGCTCGATCTTCACCGCGCAGTACTTGTACTCCGGCGTGTGGGAGACGGGATCGACGTGCTCGATGGTGAGCTCGTTGCAGGCCCCGATCCACCACTGGTAGGTCATGTAGACCACCCCGGCGTTGACCCGGTCGTTGTAGTTGGCCCGGGTAATTACCTTGCCACGGCGCGACGAGATCCAGACCAGCGCCTGATCCTTCACCCCAAGCCTCTTGGCATCGCTCGGGTGGATCTGCACATAGCCCGGCTCATCGGCCAGGGTCTGCAGCGCCGAGCAGTTGCCGGTCATGGAGCGGCAGGAGTAGTGACCTACCTCGCGCACGGTGGAGAGCACCAGCGGGTACTCGGCACAGGGCTGCTCCAGCGGCGGCCGCCACTCGGAGGCAATCAGCTGACCCTTGCCGCTCGGGGTGGTGAACACGTTCCCCTCGAACAGAGTGCTGGTGCCCGGGTGATCCTCGGTCGGGCAAGGCCACTGCACACTCTTGAGATCGGCCATCTTGTCGTAGCTGACCCCGGCATAGAGCGGGCAGAGCGCACGCATCTCGTCCCAGATCTCTTCGGTGTTGTGGTACTCCATGGGATACCCCATGGCGGTCGCCATCAAGGAGAAGATCGCCCAGTCCGGTTTCACGTTCTCAGGGGGCGTCACCGCCTTGTAGAAGCGCTGGAAGCCGCGATCCGCCGAGCTGTAGACCCCTTCATGCTCGCCCCAGCTGGTGGCGGGCAGAATGACGTCGGCCATCTCGGCGGTCTGGGTCATGAAGATATCCTGCACGATCACCAGCTCCATCCCCGCCAGAGTGCGGCGGAACTGACCCAAGTCAGCCTCGGTCTGGGCCGGATCTTCACCGAAGATGTAGAAGGCCTTGCACTTGCCCTCCTCCACCTTGTGGCCAAGCTCGGTCAGGCGATAGCCGGGTTTCTGGGAGAGTGACGCCACGCCCCACGCCTTGGCGAACTTGGCGCTGATGGCGGGATCGGCCACCGACTGATAACCCGGAAACTGGTGCGGCAACATCCCCATGTCGCAGGTGCCCTGCACGTTGTTCTGACCACGCACCGGCCCGCAGCCGGTGCCGCGGCGACCGAAGTTGCCGGTCAGCAGCGCCAGACCCGCCAGCCCCTTGACCACGTCCACCGCCTGACCGTACTGGGTCACCCCCATGCCCCACAGGATCATGGACGCAGGCGACTCGGCGTAGGTGCGAATGGCGGCGCGGATATCGGCGGCTTTCAGGCCAGTGATCCCCTCCACATATTCCGGGGTGTACTTGGCTACCGTCGCCTTGAAGGTCTCGAACCCTTCGGTGTAGTTGGCGACAAAGGCCTTGTTGTAGAGCCCTTCATTGATCAACACGTTGGCGAAGGCGTTAACCAGCGCCATGTTGGAACCGTTTTTGAGCGGCAGCCACTGATCGGCGATACGGGCGGTCTCCACCATGCGGGGATCACACACAATCACCTTGGCCCCGTTTGCCTTCGCCTTGAGGATATGGCGGGCGACGATGGGGTGAGAGTCAGCAGCGTTGTAACCAAACACCAGCAGGCACTTGGTCTCTTGAATTTCGGGAATGGCGTTGCTCATGGCGCCGTTACCTACAGTTGTCTCCAGACCGGAGACTGAGGGTGCGTGTCACACCCTCGCGCAGTGGTCGACGTTGTTCGTCCCAATCACCGCACGGGCAAATTTCTGCATCACATAGTTGGCTTCATTGCCCGGGCCACGGGCAGAGCCGGTGGTCATGATGGCGTCCGGGCCATATTTCGCCTTGATGGCAGAGAGACGGCTGCTGGCGAACTCGATGGCTTCGTCCCAGGAGACTGCCTCAAACTTGCCACCGCGCTCGCGGCGGATCATCGGGCTCTTGAGACGGGGGGTCAGCAGGTTGGTGTCGTTCAAGAAATCCCAACCGTAATAGCCCTTGAGGCAGAGCTGCCCCTCGTTGGTCCGGCCGTTGGCGCCTTCGGCCCCCACCACCTTGTCGTTTTCAACCAGCAGGTTGATTTTGCAACCGGTGCCGCAATAGGGGCACACGGTAATGACTTTTTTCATGACTCACACTCTTGTTTGTTAACGAAAAACGGCTTGGCAAGCCCGCTCACACCCGCGCTGGCATCGCCAGCAGTGCCTCGGCACTGGCCAGCTGTTTCTGCCGGTTCAGGTTTTCAAGATGCTCCGGCGTGACCAGCCGCAGCGCCTGGGTCGGACACACCTCGACACAGGCCGGGCCCGCCTCGCGGTGACGGCAGAGATCGCACTTGAGCGCCTGCGCCTTGGTCTGCGGACGCTTGAAGAGCGAATCGGCAGCGGGGGCCACCTCTTTGAGCACCACCGCCATGGCGCCGTAAGGACAGGCCACCACGCAGGACTTGCAGCCGATGCAGCGCTCCTGCAACACCTTGACGCAACCATCCTCGCTGACGATGGCATTGTTCGGGCAGGCCATGGCGCACGGCTTGTCTTCACACTGGCGGCAGAGCACCGGCGTGGTCACCTTGCTGCCCACGATCACCTTCAGGCGCGGCTGAAAGTAGCTGTCCTTGGAGACCAGATGTCCATCCTCGATGGCAAGATGCAGGCCGCCCTCCCGCTCAAGGGTCCCGCTGCAAGACCCTGACTGGTGTGAAACGGCGCAGGCCACCTCACAGGTACGACACCCAATACAGAGACTGGGATCTGCAATCACGAAGCTGTTCATAGAGAGGGATCCTAAATGGTTCGTTACACCGGGCCGCCCGCCGACAGGCAAAGAGGCGGCCAGCCCCCCACAAAGCATTTATCAGACCAAAACGGGCCAAGGGTGCGATGAAAATTCACAACCATATGAAAATAAAGGAGTAATTAGAAAAGGATGCGTGCTGGATGCCGCTCCTGACAAGGGTGACGACGGGGTGGGAAGTGTGATCGACACGACAAAAGTGACGAGCTCGACACCGGCTGACCAGCCCCTGCCCCAGCCATATAACGAAGCCGTTCGAAGGCGTTGGCAACCAGGATCGGCCGCCCTATACCGGACAAGCGGAGGAACGACATCCGGGGAGAAAAGCCATAGCAAGGGCCAAAAGTGGGCTGTGCAGCACGCCAAAGCCGCTTGGAGCGGTGGCCAAGTTGTTTGGTTTTGCTATCGAGCTGGCAGGTCATCATCAAGTCAAACCGAACAAAAACAGGCCACTTATTGACTGATTTGTTGAGCCAGAGCCGGTTTTAGGCCCCTGCCCCTTCAGTTTTTCACCTGTCCGGTTAATATGTGCCACTTGGCAACCAGCTCCGTTGGGGTCGTTTCCATGCAGATAAGCGATAAACAGCACAGGTTAAAAGCAGCAAACTGGGAGCTGGAACTTAGGGGCGGTAGCTAAATCATATTGAATAGTATGGGTCTCAACTTTATGAGCACATCCTCCCCACATTGAATATAAGCTACACATAATTCTTACTATACAGTCTCCGCATATAGTTTAAATTAAACAAACTTCTGATATTTGGATTATTATGAGCCTAATTGAGAGCATTAAAGTAATTAAAATTCTTAGGGACACCGCGATTATTTCTACTAAAAAAGAGTCTCATAATGTAAATATGAGGACAATGAAATCGTTAGCCGATGGAGTTAGAAATCTAAAAGTGAATGAAGTCGGTAGGCTTGTATCCCTCATGGACAAGTATCCACATATAGAACGAAAAATATTTCTATTTAATAGTTATAAAGATAACATGATTTCGAATAGTAATTTTTATAATCTAGGTACAGTATTCAACATTTTATCTTTTGGCTCGTATATTACTAAAAATAATACATATATTGAACAATTCATCGACAAAAAGAATGAAACTGAACAACATGTTGTAAGAGGTGATTATGATATAGCACTCAGTCTCATAGATGAAATCGACAATGTATTTGGTAAAACTCTATGGAGTATTGATACAAGGATTTGTATATGGTCAATAAAAGGCTCGCAAGATGAACACAACATAATTGACGATATTGATGAATTAGCTAAGGAAAATGAGCTATTAACCCCATTCAAAAGTCTTTTATCGCAAAAATATATCCCTTTGAATTCTATTGATTTTTTGAGGAACACATTTTCAAAAACAGCAATGGAATATCGTTCAAGTGGCCACGCACCATATATCGACACAATTTCCACCATCATATCCCCTTATGAGTATGATAAAGAAAGAAACATAGATAATGTGGTTTTTTATAGTGAGGTATTAAACCCAATTGACAAATACTTAATATTTAGAAGAATCTTTTTCGAATATTTTACAGGTGAAAACAAAAGTGCTTACGACCAACTTTATGTTAATTTTATTGAGCATGCATCTATTGTCGAAAACGATCCGACATGGCGTTCAATAAATAGTATAAGAAACAATGAAATAAATGTAAGAACAACTAAAAAATCAAATGAAATAATAGACCTTTACACCAAAGGAATGTATAGCAGTGTTATAGTAGATTGTTTCTCAAGTATCAACGAGGCTAGGTTTGATTTTGGTTTAACCGATATTTTAGTCAGATCTTTAGCCCATACAATAAACGTAAACAACGAAGAAGAAATCAAAGAAAAGGTTAAATCACCTGTTTTAAGAATTATATTGGCAATGAGTTTGTCATTAGACCATAACCACGAAGAATTTAACATAAAGAAAAACATTGAGCAGTCTATAATAAAATTCTCCAGCTTCGAATTCATCAAATGCATTGAGGCTACAGCATACTCTCTACATCCTTACTCAAATGTAGAAAAAATTAAATCTGCTAGTCTCTCTGTTTTTTGCTCTGAATATACGTTTACGCCAAAATACCACTATTTTTCAATTCAAAAAAACATCCGGAGTAGTTATTATCCACTAGCTCATGCAAATTCAATAGAGAATTTATCAGCAAGTAGGTTAGCTCGAGCAAATATTGAAATAGCTCTAGATGATAAATCAGTTGAACTTCAAGCTTTAATAAAGCTACATGATGAACTATCTCAATATTCAGATATAACTAAATCAGAAAGACTGTATTTGATATCTGAGATGTACATATCTAGAGGTGCACTTGAAGAGTTGATGGAAATCATAGCTAAAGACTGTATTGAAAACCCAATAAATATCGTTTACTACCCCTTAATAACACTGATGGATTATATAGATACGAATAGTAACGCATGTCAAAACCCTAGTGCTCTTATATGTTGCTATTTATATCACACAACAGTAAACCCCGCTTATAGAGAGAAAACCTCTGAACTGCTCGAGGACTATCTGTTATCACTATCGCTTAAAAAACCTAGTGAACTATTTCTAGATGCAGAAAAAATTGACTCCTTAGGTATTTACATATTATCTAAGATATGTACACCAGAAATAATGAGTAGTCTCATTGAGATAACCAGTAATAGAGAGCTCCTCGTAGAACGGCTTAAAATAATAAAAGGTCTTTCCTCGCTCAAAGCAATGGATCAATCATTGAATGAGGAAGAAAGCAGTATCGTTAGAGATCTCTTATCTAGCAAACTAACAGCTCAACATGAAAAAAGCAAAATAACTATCAATACCGATGGAATAATTAAATCTCAATTAAGTGAATACAAAACTCTTTTGTATCACTACTTTATGATCACTCATAGAAATCAAGAGATATGTGATGACAACTTGGTCATTGGGAAAAATCTCACAGATGCAGTGCATTATTCTCTGTATTATCAAATTTATAAAGATTACATTCTCAACAATGATTTTGGTGTAGTAAGAAGCCTAAGCTCTGAAATAAGACATGGAGTCCTCCCAAATCAGATTAGAAGTGTATTTGAAGCTTATAACCTTGTGACAATTATGACCTCACAAAATGAATATGCACCAAATGAATATTGGAGAGACTACTTTTCACAAATACTTCGAGATAAAGCAGTCAACAGAATTGATGATGCATTTAAACTTTTCTCAAAAGAAGTAGACGAAATAATCAAAGAAGTAACAGAGTGGCCTAAAGTAGCACTGGTACATGATAGTCAAGATAAAAACCATGTTTTTCGCTTTGAATATAAAGAGTTAAGTATAAAAACCTTATACGAAACTGCCTGCATTGGATTGTCTTCAGAAGAAGATATATCTGATGACAGAGTAGTATCTTTCATGAAAGATATTGAAAACACGTGTTGGATTGAATTGCAGCCATCATTTAACAAGATGAAAGCACGCTTAAATGAAGAGCTAAAACCTATGTTTAACAACCTCTTGTCTCAATTAAAAGAAAATGTTTCCAAGATCCATCGTTCTATTCATCTAGAAGAGAATATTGATGAGTGTAATAGAAAACTGATTGAGGAAATTTCATACATTGAATCATGGTTCAAAAAACCAGAATATGCTTTAACAGATGTACAATTTGATATCTATGATGTGGTGAACTCTTCATTAGAGTGTATTCAAGCTATATATGAGCCAAAAACCTTGCATATAAACAAAAATTTCAATCAAACAGAAGAGAGTATTAGAATTGATAGTAAGCCATCTTTAGGTTTAATGCGTGCCTTGCTATCAATTTACAGTAACTGTCTCAAACATGGCTTGTCCGGCTCAGGCACTGAAATAACCATATCAATATATAATCATTCAGGCACATATATCATTGACGTGACAAATGATATATCATCCCTCTGCGAAAAGGATATCATGAGTAAAAATTTAATCAGCAAGATATCAGAATACAGCATCCAAGATAAAGGTGATAAGTTAACGAGCGAAGGTGATACTGGATTATATAAAATATATAGATATCTAACTGATAGTTATGGTAACTATTCATTTTCAGTGTTGTGTGAACATAGTAAATTCATTCAAAGAGTGATGATTTCATGAGCATAATGAACATACTATTGGTTGAAGATGGTGATTATAAAAGTAGACGTGTTTTTGATTTTATAAAATCTGAGTTCCCTAATGTTGAGATTATTATACGAAAGTCATACTCATCAGCATTAAAAGAGCTGACTTCGAATACATTCAACTTGGCTATTATCGATTTAAGCCTTCCAACATTTGATAGCGATAATGGTGAGGATGGGGGAGAATTTAGAGCCTATGGGGGCTTAGATATAGCAAAACAAATGAAAAGGCGAAAAATTTCCTTACCATTTTTGTTTCTAACTCAATATAGCTCTTTCTCTAACGATGGCACTAGTTTAAAAATTAATGACATTCAAGCTATCGCAAACAATGAACATGCAAACTTTTTAGGGTGTATATACTATGAACACTCTAACTCCAAGTGGCAGACAGAATTAAAGGAGATAATAAAAAATGAGTGTAATTCTAATCATTGACGATAATATCGAAAGAGGGAGAAACATAAAAAACACTCTCATTGAGATGAATAACAAACTCTCGGAAGAAACTTTTGAATTTGCTTACTGTTTACATCAAGCAAAACTAAAAATGCGCCAGAAAAGCTATGCGGCCATATTTTTAGATATGGCATTGCCTCAATTTAATGACTCCCCCAGCATAGATACAAACGCAGGTACAAAGTTACTAACCGATATAAAAAACACTAACGTTAATGCACCAGTAAGAATATTTGGGCTCACAGCTCTCAACGATAACATAGAAGAAAAAAATAAGTTATTTGAGGAGCTTGGGTTTAAGCTTTTTTATTCTCCACCAGGTGATTTATCTTGGCTAACCACAATTAACCCTCAACTAAATTACGCAATATCTGCACATAAATCAGTACCTAACACTGAAAAAGACATTGCCATTATAACTGTTCACGGTATAAGAACCTTTGGTTCGTGGCAAGAAAGATTAACTAATTTGATTAAAGATGCAAACATTTATGATCAGGTTGAACCTTTAAATTTCAAATTCACAGGAATAGACCTCTTCAGATTTATATTTCCACCATTAAGGAACAAAATCGTCAACCGTTTGTATGATGACCTAAATTCATGGTTGAATGAAAATAGAGCAAAGAAAATAGTTTGTTTTTCTCACAGCTTTGGCACATTTATTTTAATAAAGGCCATTGAAAAATTTTCTGATAAGTCACTAACTGAGAACATATCTCTCATCGTATTGTCCGGCAGTGTCTTAAAAAGAGACTATAACTTTGGTTTAGTAAAGAATTTATGTAATGCAAGCATTATTAATGAATGTTCAGTATATGACTTCCCTTTATTACTCAGTGAGTCATTTATAATTGGAACTGGCATGGCTGGTAAAGTTGGATTTAACAAATTAAACACCTCAAAATTTATTAATCGATATTATAATGGTGGGCATAGCTATTTCTTCGACAATAAAAATGAATTCATGAGTAAAATGTGGTTACCACTAATCAAAAATCATAATACCATTATGAGTGGAGAAGACGACATTAAAGTAAATTTTTTACATCAATTACTTATCGACGCAGCCAAACTATCTTCAAAAATCAAATACCTTTACTATGCTGTTTTAGCTTGGTTTATATTAGATTTTATTCTTCAACCAACTGTCCTCTCAATTATATATTGAGCGAAAGCTATGTCTTGAATATCTTTGCTTTCTAATACTTACCTTGTGTATGGTTGGCTCATATTCTATATCATTCGTTTCATTTTATGGTGGCTGCAAGTTATGGTAGCCACCTCCTTTCTCTATCCGCCCCCACACAAGTAAAATAAAGTCTCTATTGCCCCCTCCCCCTTGCCATCCTGCCAGCAATTAATTAGTCACTATTTTATCATCTGTTTTTCGCTCGCCTCGGTAAAAAATAGTGGCCAAACCACTTACCCAGATAAAACAAACGGTTGCCCGCAGAGTGGGTGAATATTTCAATCAACGGCCAATTAATAACCTTACTCAAAAGGACGTTTTGATTATTTATAACTGAGCATAGTCCCGCAGAGTGTGTGTCATTATAAGCTTAATGACAGATGAACAGACTGTGTTCCATGACAAGCAGATCACTATTCCGTTAGCGCCCTTTCCCATCGCAATCCATTAATTCTCTCCCGATTAAATATCACGACTCTCTTGGTAGGTCGGGCAGCTGTGCGTTGGCAAACGTGTAAACATCAAACTGACAAGATGAACTCATGAACTGTGATAAACAACAAGCCATGTCCGGCGTTATGCTGGCGGCGATTGGCGTAGTCTATGGCGATATCGGCACCAGCCCGCTCTATACCTTGCGCGAGTGCCTGTCAGGTCAATTCGGGTTCGGCGTCGAGCCGGCCTCCATTCTCGGCTTTCTCTCGCTGATCTTCTGGCTGCTGATCCTGGTGGTGTCGGTCAAGTACCTCTCCTTTGTGATGCGGGCCGATAACGCCGGCGAGGGTGGCATTCTCACCCTGATGTCGCTGGCGACCCGCAACGCCTCCACCCGCTGGACGCCGCTGCTGATCATCCTCGGCCTGATTGGCGGCAGCTTTTTCTATGGCGAGGTGGTGATCACCCCGGCGATGTCGGTGATGTCGGCCATCGAGGGTCTGAGCATTCTCACCCCCGCCCTCGACCCCTATATCGTCACCCTCTCGGTGCTGGTGCTGACCCTGCTGTTTGCCATCCAGAAACATGGCACCGCCATGGTGGGCAAGCTGTTTGCCCCCATCATGCTGATCTGGTTTATGACGCTGGCAGTGCTGGGGCTGCGCGGCATCATCCACAACCCCGAGGTGCTGGGTGCGCTTAACCCTATCTGGGCGGTGCGCTTCTTTATCCAGTACCAGACCACCTCCTTCTTTGCCCTCGGCGCCGTGGTGCTGGCCATCACCGGGGTGGAGGCGCTCTACGCGGATATGGGCCACTTCGGCAAAAATCCCATTCGCCTCGCCTGGTTTATCGTGGTGCTGCCCTCTCTGGTGCTCAACTACTTCGGTCAGGGGGCGCTGCTGCTGAGTAACCCTGCCGCCATTGCCAACCCCTTCTTCCTGCTCGCGCCGAAATGGGCGCTGGTGCCTCTGCTGCTGCTGGCAACCATGGCGACGGTGATCGCCTCCCAGGCGGTGATCTCCGGGGTCTTTTCGCTGACCCGGCAGGCGGTGCGCCTCGGTTATCTCTCCCCCATTCGCATCGTTCACACCTCCGAGCAGGAGTCCGGCCAGATCTATATTCCGGTCATCAACTGGATGCTCTATATCTCGGTGGTGATCGTCATCATGAGCTTCGAGCACTCCAGCAATCTGGCGGCGGCCTACGGCATCGCCGTGACCGGCACCATGGTGCTCACCTCCATCCTCTCCTGCTCGGTGGCCAAGAACAGCTGGCACTGGAACAAGTATCTGGTGGCCATCCTGTTTGCTGCTCTGCTCTGTATCGACGTGCCGCTGTTTGCCGCCAATCTTGCCAAGATCTTCTCCGGTGGCTGGCTGCCGCTCACTCTGGGCGCAGTGATGTTCACCGTGATGACCAGCTGGAAGAGCGAGCGCTTTCAGCTTATTCGTCGCCTGAACGAGCACGGCAACTCGCTGGAGCCAATGATCGCCTCGCTGGAGAAATCCCCGCCAACCCGGGTGGCCGGCACTGCGGTCTATATGTCGCGGGTGGTCAACGTGATCCCCCACGCGCTCTTGCACAACCTCAAACACAACAAGGTGCTGCACGAGCGGATCATCCTGCTCACCCTGCGGGTGGAAGAGGTGCCCTACGTTCACAACGTGCGCCGGGTCTGCATCGAGCAGCTCTCCCCCACCTTCTGGCGGGTGGTGGCAAGCTACGGCTGGCGCGAGACCCCCAACGTGGAGGAGATCTTCCACCGCTGCAACGCCGAGGGGCTCAGCTGCCGGATGATGGAGACCTCCTTCTTCATGGCCCACGAGTCGCTGATCATGAAGGAGCGCCCCTGGTATCTCTACCTGCGCGGCAAGCTCTTTATGCTGCTGCAGCGCAACGCCCTGCGCGCCCCGGATCAGTTCGAGATCCCGCCCAACCGGGTCATCGAGTTGGGATCCCAAGTGGATATCTGATGGCGTGTTGATGGCCTCTTAATGGCATAGAAAACGCCAGCAAAGAGAGAGGGAGGCATTGGCCTCCCTCTTCTTTTCCGCTAACTCCGATTACCGGCCCCCTCATCCCCAACCCTTCTCCCGCAAGGGGAGAAGGGAGCAAACCACATCGCCCCCCACAGACATCCCACCGTAGGGTGCAACAAGCGCAGCGCCGTGCACCGCGAACATATTTGATAGCGGTGCAATTCACTGCGTTCTTTGCACCCTACTTAATGCTGCGTTTTCCAAGGTGACGAACCCTCTTGGCGGCTTCGTCACAAGTGACGAACGTCACAGTTCGACAGCCACACCAGCTCTTTCCACCAACCAAATGAATATTTTTATTTATTTAAAAACAGTCACTTAAAAGCAATTTCGCAGTAAAAGCCATTCTGGCCCGTATCTTGCCAACCTGCCCCTACTTTCTCCGTTCGCGACACGACAAGGTAGGCTATGAACCGCTTCGTTATCGCTGACCCCAAGCTTTGTATCGGCTGTGGCACCTGTATGGCGGCCTGCAGCGAGGTACACAAGGCGCAAGGTTTGCAGCAAGCCCCCCGTTTAACCGTTATGCGACACGAGCAGGCGACCATGCCGGTTCAGTGCCGTCACTGTGACGATGCCCCCTGCATCAAGGTGTGCCCGGTCGAGGCAATTCGCCAGACCGGCGATTGCGTGCAACTCAACGAGTCGCTCTGCATCGGCTGTAATCTCTGCGCCGTGGCCTGCCCCTTTGGCGCCATCCAGAGCGGTGGCAGCCGTCCGGTGGCCGTGGCCACCAGTTACGACACCTATATCCCCTGCTCCATCCGCTCCAGCAACCCCTCCACCTCCGCCGGCCTGCGCTGCTTTGGCGAGGATCTGCTGAGCTGGGAGCCGGGGGTGCGCAGCATCGCGGTCAAGTGCGACCTGTGCGAGTTCCGCACCGACGGTCCGGCCTGTGTCGGTGCCTGCCCCTCCCAGGCACTGAAGCTGGTCAATGACGGCGACACCGAACGCGCCGCCCGTATCCGTCGCCAGCAAGCGGCCGACACCAACCCGCAAGGGGCCTCCGCCTTCTCGGCGCCTGCCACGGCGATCCCTGCCTCCGATTTATCCACCACAGAGGGAGTTCGCTGATGTTGTCCCCCCTTGTTATGGCCACGCTCCTGCTCTTTTTGCTGGGCGCTGCCGCCGGTTTGCTCCTGCAAAAGCTGCCCGCATTGGCCAACCGTCTCAACAGCGGTTTTGCCCTGCTGGGCTCGCTCGCGGGTCTGGTCGCCGCCATCCAGATCTTTGCCCAAGGCGCCCCCGTCGACGGCCAGCTCTGGCTGCTGGGCTCGGTTCATCTCGACATGCTGGCCGCGCTGATGCTGCTGGTGATTAGCACTGTCGGCGTCGCCGTCGCCCTCTACTCCTTTGCCTATATCCGCGAATATCAGGGCAAGGGGGATGTGGCCATCGGCGCGCTGATGAACCTCTTCCTCTTTGCCATGGTGGGCATGGTACTGGCCGACAATGCGCTCGGTTTCTTGCTCTGCTACGAGCTGGTGACCCTCACCACCTACTGGCTGGTCAAGACCAACCCCGAGGCCGCCAAACAGAGCCGCCTCTATCTGGTGATGAACCATATCGGCATGGCGCTGGTGCTGATCGCCTTCTGGCTGCTCTGCCGCGAAAGCGGCTCGCTGGAGTTCGCCGCGCTGCGCGAGCACCATCTGGCGGGCGGATTGGCCTCGCTGGTGTTTCTGCTCAGCTTCTGCGGCTTTGGCCTGCGCGCCGGTTTCGTGCCGCTGCACGGCTGGCTGCCGGTGGCCGAGCCCGTTGCGCCGTCCCATATCTCGGCGCTGATGTCCGGCGTGATGGTGAAGCTGGGTCTCTTTGGCATCTTGCGGGTCAGCATCGATTTTCTCGGCGCCAGCCAGCTCTGGTGGGGCTATGTGGTACTGATCTTCGGCGCCTGCTCGGCAGTGCTCGGGGTGCTGTTTGCGCTGGCCGAGCACGATCTCAAGCGGCTGCTCGCCTACCACACGGTGGAGAACATCGGCATCATCCTGATGGGGATGGGCATCGGCATGATCGGCATCGCCAACCAGCAACCGGCACTGGTAGTGCTGGGGCTGCTCGGCGCCCTCTATCACCTGCTCAACCACGCCATCTTCAAGAGCCTACTCTTTATGGGCACCGGCTCTGTGATGTTCCGCCTGCACACCCGTGACATGGACAAGATGGGGGGCCTGGCCAAACTGATGCCCTGGACTGCGCTGGCGTTCCTCATCGGTGCAATGGCCATCTCGGCGCTGCCGCCGCTCAACGGCTTTGTCAGCGAGTGGTTTATCTATCAATCCCTGCTCTCCATGACCAAACTCGGCACCTCTGTCGTTGCGCCGCTCGCGGTAGTGATGCTGGCGGTGACCGGCGCCATGGCGGTGATGTGTTTCGTCAAGGTGTACGGCATCTGCTTCTGCGGCGCACCGCGCAGCGAGAAAGCGAGCCACGCCCGCGAAGTGCCAGGAGCCATGGTGGCAGGCACCCTGCTGCTGGCCGCCGTCTGTCTGGTGCTGGGTCTGGGCGCCCCCTGGATTGCCCCCCATATCGCCAGCTATGGTCAGGCACTCGTTGCCAGCCAGATGAGTGTCGCCACCGGCGCCACCCTGCTGCCACTCGATAGCAGCCAGGCGATCCTCTCCCCACCCGTTATCGCCATCACCTTGCTGGGGCTGTTCCTCATCCCGTTGCTGGTACTGGCCATCTTCAAGGGCCCCAAGCTGGGTCGTCGTCACGCCGGCACCCCGTGGGCCTGTGGTTACGCCTATGAGGAGCGCATGAGCCTCACCTCTGGCGGTGTCACCCACACCTTGCGCCAACTCTGCGCGCCGCTCTATCGCAAGCAGCCGCAGCTCGATCTGGCCAGCGCCCTGCACGGGGTGAGCGATACCAGCGGAATGACTGGCTGGCTGCTGCACGCCATTGTGCTGGCGCTCTTTATCCTGATGGCTGTAGGAGTCTGATATGCCTGTTCTTGAAATGCCGAGCTGGGGCATGGTTGCCCTCGCCCTGACCCAGGCCATCGCCATGCTGGCGCTGGCGCCGCTCGCCACCGGTTTCAACCGGGTGCTGCGGGCCAAGATGCACTCCCGTCAGGGGCCGGGCCTGCTGCAGGATTACCGGGATATCGCCAAGCTCCTGCGCCGTCAGGAGGTAACCCCCGAGCCTGCCGGCATCATCTTCAACCTGATGCCTGCGCTGCTCATCGCCGCCCTCTTGCTGGTAGGGATGGCGCTGCCAACCCTGACTCACGAGTCCCCCTTCCCCATCGCCGGGGATCTCATCACCGATATCTATCTGTTCGCCATCTTCCGCTTCTTCTTCTCCCTCTCGGGGCTCGACAGCGGCAGCATGTTTGCAGGTATTGGTGCCCGCCGCGAGCTGACCCTCGGCATTCTGGTGGAGCCCATTCTGGTGCTCGCCTGCTTCATCATGGCGATGATGGTGGGCAGCTCGGATCTGGGCAACATCAGCAGCTATGTGGCGACCCAGCCACTGGCCGCGCCCATCGCCACCCTGCTGGCCGGTGCCGCCTGCGCCTTCGCGGTGTTTGTCGAGATGGGCAAGCTGCCCTTTGACTGCGCCGAAGCCGAGCAGGAGCTGCAGGAGGGACCGCTCACCGAGTACTCCGGTGCGGGCCTCGCCCTGCTCAAGCTCTCCATCGGCCTCAAGCAACTGGTGGTGGTGCAGCTCTTTCTGGTGATTTTCCTCCCCTTCGGCAAGGCGGCCAACTGGAGTCTGCCCGCGCTCATCGGCGCGGCGCTGATCCTCGCCTGCAAGCTGCTGGTGGCCTTTTTACTGGCCGGCATCATCGAAAACGCCATGGCCCGTACCCAGTTCGTGCGCACCCACAAACTCACCCGCTACGGCTTGGGGCTGGCCCTGCTGGCGCTGCTCGCCTATCTGGTCGGGATCTGAATCATGCCCGCCAGCACAGCAACTTTTTCCGATTTCATCATTTGTGAATGCTCATTCCCGAACATTAAAGTGAGAACTGCATGACCATCGCCATTTCGGATCGCATCGGCTGCGACTACATCCAGCAGGTGCGAGCCCAACTGCCCCACGCCATCGTCGACGAGGAGTGGCAAACCGCCGATCAGGCTACCATTACCGTCAAGCCCACCAGTCTGGTCGAGACGGCCAGCCTGATCTTCCATCAGCTGGGGGGCTGGCTTCCGCTCTCCTTTGCCAATGACGAGCGCAGCCTCAACGGCCACTTCGCCGTCTACCACGTCTTCTCCATGGAGGGCGACACCAAGTGCTGGATCACCGTCAAGGTGCTGGTGGATGCCGATACCCAGGAGTACCCCTCCATCACCCCGACCATTCCGGCGGCGGTGTGGGGCGAGCGGGAGATCCGCGACATGTACGGCCTGCGCGCCATCGGCCTGCCGGACGAACGCCGTCTGGTACTGCCGGACGACTGGCCGGAGGATATCCACCCCCTGCGCAAGGACGCCATGGATTATCGCCAGCGCCCGATGCCTACCACCGACACCGAGACCTACCCCTTCGTCAACGAGCTCGGCAGTGATGCCAACCGCATCGTGCCGGTCGGCCCGCTGCACATCACCTCGGACGAACCGGGCCACTTTCGTCTGTTCGTCGATGGGGAAGACATCATCGATGCCGACTACCGCCTCTTCTATGTCCATCGCGGCATGGAGAAGCTGGCGGAAACCCGGATGGGCTACAACGAAGTGGCGTTTCTGACCGACCGGGTCTGCGGCATCTGCGGCTTTACCCACAGCGTCGCCTACACCACCTCGGTGGAGAACGCCATGGGCATTCCGGTGCCGGAGCGGGCCAAGATGATCCGCGCCGTGCTGCTGGAGGTGGAGCGCCTGCACAGCCACATCCTCAACATCGGCCTGTCGAGCCACTTCACCGGTTTCGACACCGGCTTTATGCAGTTCTTCCGGGTGCGGGAGAAATCCATGACCCTGGCCGAGCTGCTGACCGGCGCCCGCAAGACCTACGGCCTCAACCTGATTGGCGGGGTGCGCCGCGACATCTTCAAGGAAGATCGCATCAAGGGTGCCCAGCTGGTGCGCGAGCTCCGTGATGAGCTCAAACCCCTGGTGGCCATGCTGCTGGATACCGCCAACATCTCCTCCCGCCTCATCGGTATCGGCAAGCTCGAGCCGCAGATTGCCCGTGATTTCAGCTGCGTCGGCCCCATGGTGCGGGCGAGCGGCTTCAAGCGCGACGTGCGCCGGGTCCACGACTTTGCCGGCTACCGCGAGTTGCCGATGGAGATCCAGACCAAGGCGGGTTGCGACGTGCAATCCCGGGTGCTGGTGCGGATCCACGAGCTCTACGACTCCCTCGACATGATTGAGTTCGGTCTGGAGCACCTGCCGGAAGGGCCACTGCTCACCGAAGGCTTCACCTACCAGCCGGGCAAGTTTGCGCTGGGCTTTACCGAAGCGCCCCGCGGCGAGAACGTCCACTGGAGCATGACCGGGGACAACCAGAAGCTGTTCCGCTGGCGCTGCCGCGCCGCCACCTACGCCAACTGGCCTGCTCTGCGCTACATGCTGCGCGGCAATACCGTGGCGGATGCGCCGCTGATCATCGGCAGTCTGGATCCCTGCTACTCCTGTACCGACCGGGTCACCCTGGTCGACCCCAAGAAGGGCAAATCCACCGTGGTCTCCTACAAGGAGATCGAGCGCTACTGCATCGATCGCAAAAACTCTCCGCTGAAATAAGGGGTCATCATGATCAAGCTGTTCAAGACCATCCTCAAGGCTGGCACCCCGACCGCCAAGTACCCCTTCGCCCCATACGAGGTGAACCGGGATTTTCGCGGCAAACCCAAATATCAGGCGGATCAGTGCATCGCCTGCGCCGCCTGCACCAAGGCCTGCCCGGCCAATGCGCTGGTGATGGAAGTGGATATGGAGACCGGCGAACGGCGCTGGGAGATCTCCATGGCGCGCTGCATCTTCTGCGGCCGCTGCGAGGAGGTCTGCCCGACCCGCGCCATCGCCCTCTCCCCCGAGTTCGAACTGGCGGTGACCAACAAGGCGGACCTTTATGAGGAGGCCCGCTTCGCGCTGGCCCCCTGCACCCTGTGCGGCACCTACTTTGCCCCGAGCAAGCTGGTGGCACTGGTGGAGGACACCCTCAAGCAAGCTGGCACGCCGCTGGCCACCCCGGAGCGGCTGCACCACTGCCCCGACTGCAAACGAAAACAGAGCATGCTGAGCCAGCCTGACTCGGCCCTGATCACACCGATAGCCACACCGATGGCCGCACAAAAGGAGTGGATGTGATGAGCAAGATCAAAGGCATAGAACCGGTTGTCGGCCATGCCCATACCCGCGCCGTGCCGCTGGCACAGGATCCCGAGATCACCAAACTCAAGAAGACCCTGCTCAAGGACATTCGCCGCTCGGCCTATGTCTACCGGGTCGATTGCGGCGGCTGCAACGCCTGCGAAATCGAGATCTTCGCCACCATCACCCCGCTGTTCGATGCCGAGCGTTTCGGCATCAAGGTGGTCACCTCCCCCCGCCACGCCGACATCCTGCTCTTTACCGGCGCGGTAACCCGGGCGATGCGGGTACCAGCCCTGCGCGCCTACGAGGCGGCGCCCGATCCCAAGATCTGCATCGCCTACGGCGCCTGCGGCTGTGACGGTGGCATCTTCCACGATCTCTACTGCGTCTGGGGCGGCACCGACAAGATAGTGCCGGTGGATGTCTATATCCCCGGCTGCCCTCCGACACCGGCGGCCACCATCTACGGCTTTGCCGTGGCGCTCGGTCTGCTTGAGCAAAAACTCAAAGCCACCAGCCACGAGGTGCAACCGGGTGAGCGGGTCGAGCTGCGCCACACCGGCATTCCCAATGAAATTCGGGTGATGATCGAGCGCGAAGCGCGCCGCATGGCCGGTTATCGGCAGGGGCGGATCATCGCAGACGAATTCATGGCCCTGCTCGAAGGGGCGACCCAGCAGGATGTGGATCTGCGCATCCAGAGCTACCTCGATCAGCACGACGATCCGCGCCTCTCGGAGATCGTCAACAACCTCGCAAACGCCTGCCTCAACCGGGCGGCCGGCAAGGGAGAGGCGGTGCATGGCTGACGAGGTTTTCTTCTACCGCCTGTCGCGCAAGTTCGTCGACGAGCAGTTCGACGTGCCGGAAGAGGCCAGGGAGGTGATGTACTACAGCCTCGCCATCGGCCACCACCTCGGCATCGTCGATTGCCTGCGAGCAGACCTGGTCTGCTCGCTGACCGGTTATCGCGACTGGGTAGCCAAGCTGCCAGAGGGAAGTGAAGCGCGCCGCAAGATGGAGGGATTTCTCACCTTTGGCGAGATCACCATCTATCGCGAGCACTGCCATATGCTGGCCTGCGCCTTCGACCGACTGCGCAAAGCCGACAATCTACTCGATGAGCAGGAGCAGGGCTGGACCAACACCTTTATGGATCAGCTCACCGCCCTCTTTAACGACCCCCATATGTACCTGATGGTAAGGAGCCGCTGATGGGCTGCAATCTCGTGTTGACCGTGGGCAATGCCATGATGGGGGACGACGGTGCCGGCCCCTATCTCGCCGACAAGCTGCAGGCCGCCCCCCTGCCCGGCTGGATCCATATCGACGGCGGCATCGCGCCGGAAAATGTGGTCTACAAGGTGCGGGAGCTGCAACCGGAGCGGGTAGTGCTGGTGGATGCCGCCGAGATCGGCGAGAAGGCGGGCACCCTGCAGGTGATCCCCCCCGAGACCATCGCCGAGATGTTTATCTTCTCGACCCACAATATGCCGCTCAATTTCCTGATCGACGAGCTCAAGACCTTTGTCCCCGAGGTGATCTTTGTCGGGGTACAACCGGCCATCGTGGCGTTCTCCTTCCCGATGACCGAGATGGTGAGCGAGGCGTTGGATTATCTTTATCAGCATCTTGATGCCGCCAGTGACACCAGTCTGTTAATAGATAAACTGGATCAGTGGAATATTGCCAACGCCAACCGGTGATTATTTATCGAGTTGTTAACGACCGTTATTGACCGACGGTTCCGGCAATGTGATCGAGGCCCGATGTTAAATTAAAAACATCGGGCTAATTGTGCTGAGCTTGATATAAAACAAGGTTCTTTGATTTTTTCAAAAAATCGCTAACTCTCGCTTTTTTATGACAAAAAAAGCGTTGCCAGTCACAGAAATTTGCCACAAAATGGCGACCGTTGCGGAAGTTGATGGGGTCTGGTGGCCTCCTCGGTCTTCAAAACCGATGTGAGCCGAGAAGGCTTTGGCAGGTTCGATTCCTGCCTCTTCCGCCAAATTCATCTATTGAACAAATACTCTCTCGCTGAATTCTTCGGCCTGGATGTTATTTCCATTGTTTGTTCAATATGTTTGAAGTAATACCTTAAAAAAGGTGCTTGCCGCTTGCCAATATAATCCGAACTCAGGTTATCTCGCTGGCCAAAAATTAATTTATCAGCATCGATGCAGCATTAATTTATACCCGCTCATTTATGCATCCAGTTTGCACTCATCCGCAAATCGCCAGCAGTGCCATAACCCGTCAGCTCGGCCTCTCTATCGGCAAACCGGTGCGCATCCCGAACCCACGCACAGCACTGGTAATCCCATGCCGAACTCGTCTCACGCGCCAGCCATCCCCCATCGCCAGCCCGCATCAGGTACGGCTGCCGACGATTCACTGCCAGATTATCAGCAACAGCCCGGCCAGCAACCAACCCGCCGTCTGCCCCAAGTGGAACAGCTGCTGCAGCAACCTTTTCTCGCCGGGTTTATCGAGGCGCTGAGCCGCCCGCTGGTGACCCAGGCGGTGCGCGACACCCTGAGCGAGCTGCGCCAGAGCGAAGATTTTCGCCAGCACGGCGTCGCCCCCGGGCAGATCGAGGCGCTGATTGCCAAACGCTGCCAACAGCAGTTGCGCCAGCGTCAAACCCGGGTGATCAACGCCACCGGCACCCTGGTGCATACCAATTTGGGGCGTTCGCCGTTAAGTGCCGATCTGTGGGACGAGGTGCGTGACCTCAACACCGGCTACAACAATCTGGAGCTGGATCTCGCCACCGGCAAACGCGGCGGGCGCAAGGGGCTGATCGCTCCCCTGCTCCATTGCCTCACCCAGGCCGAGGATTCGCTGGTGGTCAACAACAACGCCGCCTCGCTCTTTTTGCTGCTGCAGGAGGTGGCCAAGGGGCGCGAGGTGATCGTCTCGCGCGGCGAGCAGATCCAGATTGGTGGCGGCTTTCGCATCCCCGATATTCTGGCGCTCTCCGGCGCCAAACTGGTGGAGGTGGGCACCACCAATATCACTACCGCCAAAGATTACCTCGATGCCATCACCGATCAGACCGCGCTGGTGCTGATGGTGCACAGATCCAATTTCGCCATTCGCGGCTTTACCGAGTCCCCCGATATCGGCGAGGTGGCCCGCGCCCTGCCCGAACATGTAGTGCTGGCGGTGGATCAGGGGTCGGGCTTGACCACCGAAGAGTTTGCACCGGATGAAACCTCGGTACGGCAGTACATCAAGGCGGGGGCGGATCTGGTCTGCTACTCCGGTGACAAGCTCTTGGGGGGCCCGCAATCGGGCATCATCAGTGGCCGCAGCGACCTTATCAAGCGGCTGGAAAAACACCCCATGATGCGTACCTTCCGCCCGAGCCGCATCGTCTACTCCCTGCTCGAACGTCTGCTCATCCACAAGCTCAACAAATCCCCCATCGGCGAGGGTATCGCCCAGCGTACCTTGAGCAACCCGGCAGCCATGCAGGCGAGAGCCTCCCGACTGATGGCCGCCCTGCCCGGCTGCTTTGTGCCGGTCCCCGCCCAGTTGGTGGTGGGCGGCGGCACCTTGCCGGACGAGTTCTACCCGGCCCCTGCGCTGGAGTGCACCGACCCGCGTCCGGCCCAGCAGTTGCTCGACGCCCTGCGCGAACTGCCGGTGCCGGTCATCGCCACCGTGCGCCAGCAGAAGGTGCTGCTCAATATGGCGACCCTGCTGCCGACCGAGATGGAACTGCTGATCGCCCAACTCAGGGAGTTGCTACTGCCCGCCCCGTTCAATGCAACAAATGCAACCGAGGAGTCCTGATCCCATGACCCCCTATCGCGCCGTTATCGGTCTTGCCGGCCACGTGGATCACGGCAAGACCCTGCTGATCAAGGCCCTCACCGGCATCACCACGGCCCGCGCCCATGAGCAGGCCATCGGCATGACTCAGGATCTCGGCTTTGCCCACTTCGACGACGGTCAGGGCAACACCATAGGCGTCATCGACGTGCCCGGCCACGAGCGCTATATCCGCAATATGGTGGCGGGGCTCTGGAGTCTGGATCTGGTGCTGCTGGTCATCGCCGCCGACGAGGGGTGGATGCCGATGACCGGCGATCACCTGCGCCTGCTCAAGGCGATGGGGGTGCCGCGTCTCTTGGTCTGCATCAACAAGTGCGATCTGGTCTCCCCCGACGAGCTTTTGCTGTTGGAGGAGAGCCTGCTGGAGCGGGTAATGGACGAGAGTGGCATGGTGCCCGATATCGTCAGCGTCAGTGCCAAGACCGGCGCCAATATGGCCGCCCTGCACACCGCCATCGTGCGCCATTTGGGGGATATGGCCGAGCATCATGCCCCCCGCGAACAGGCCGCCCCGCGACTGTATGTAGACAGGGTCTTTACCGCCAACGGCACCGGTACCGTGCTCACCGGCACCCTGCAGCAGGGCAGCCTCAAGGTGGGGGACAAGCTGCGCCTCTACCCCACCGATCGGGAGGTGCAGGTGCGCTCCCTGCAGGCCTATCACCAGAGCGTCGACGAGATCGGCGCCGTCTGCCGGGTGGCGGTGGGCCTTAAAAAAGTGCCTCACAAGGAGGTGGCACGCGGTCACTGTCTTACCAGCACTGTCGGCCAGTGCGAGGCGGCGACCCACCTTATCGTGCGACTCAACGCCGAGAGCCTGAGCGGCAAGGCGCTACGCACGCAGGAGATCGAGGTGGCCCTTGGCAGCTGGCATGGCCGTGCGCGCTTTGTACCGATAAAAGAGACCCGGCTTGCGCGGCTGATCTTTGCCAGCCCCATCCCCTGCTTCTTCGGCCAGCCACTCGCCATCATTCGCCACGGCAGCAGCGAACTGCTGCACGGCGCCCGCATCGTCTGGTGCGGCGACATCCATCCCGCCAGACGCAAGGCGCTGCACGCCCTGCTGGGCGAGCTGCCAGATGAGCTCGATCACTACAACCCGGCCACCCTGCAGCTGGGGCTCAATGGCTATGTGCTGGCCAGCCGCTTTGACCAGCGGCCCGAACAGGTCACCCCTCTCGGTGACTGGCTACTGGATAGCTGCTGGCTGGCCCAGCGCCGCGACCAGTTGCTGGCCACCCTGGCCAGCGAACCGCTCAGCGCTGCGGAGCTCACGACCCGCTTTGGTATCGCCCTGCCGGTCATGCAAGCCCTGCTCCAGCAGCTCAAGAGCGAGCAGCTAATCCGCCTGCACCATGACAAGTGGCAGCCGGGCAGCGGCGAGTCGGAAGATGATCTGGGAGAAGAGGCACAGCTGGTGCTCAAGGTGGTGCGAGATCAAGGCAAGGAGGGGTACGAGCCCGGTAAACTGGGCCCCGGCGGCGTGGCGCTGGATCCCTTTATCACCCGCAAGCTGCCCGCGGCCCTGCAGCAGGCCTTGCAGCAAAAAGGTGCCCTGCAAAAGCAGCTTCGCAACCTGGCGCGACTCAAGTATCTGGTGCAGCTCGATGGCCCCATCTACTACGACGCCGCCCTTTACAACCAGATGGTCGCCGCCGTGCTGGCGGGCCATCAGGTGGGAGATCTGATCGACATGGCATCCTTCAAGGAGATCACCGGCTTGTCGCGCAAATACGCCATTCCGTTCTGCCTGCGCATGGAGATGGATGGCTGGGTGCGGCGCGAGGAGAACGAGCGCCGGGTGCTGCGTTTGCCAGCCACTCAAGATGAGATGGAGCCGGCATGAGCGCCACCATTGCCCCCTCTGGCTCTGCCAATCCTGTGACCAACAGGCTGCGCCGCGAATTTCATATCGACGGTATCGTGCAGGGGGTCGGCTTTCGCCCCTTCGTCTATGGACTGGCACTGCGCCACGGCCTTGCCGGTTATGTCTTGAACGATGCCAATGGCGTCACTATCGGCGCCGAAGGATCGCCCGAGCAGCTCGCTAGCTTTGCCCGCGAACTGCGGGAACTGGCACCACCGCTGAGCCGTATCGATCATTTCAGCGAACGGGAACTGCCCTTCGCTCATGATCCCGACTACAACGGCGCCTTTCATATCAAAGCCAGCCAGCAGCAGAGCGCCGCCACGGTCGCCATCTCGCCGGATCAGGGGATGTGCGAGGCGTGCGCCAACGATGTGGCCAACCCCAAAGATCGCCACCACCACTACCCCTTTACCAACTGCACCCACTGCGGTCCGCGCTACACCATTATCCGCCGCCTCCCCTACGACCGCCCCCACACCGCCATGGCCGGCTTTGCCATGTGTCCGCGCTGCGCGGCGGCCTATGAAAACCCGCTGGACAGACGCTACCACGCCCAGCCGGTGAGCTGCCCCGAGTGCGGGCCGCATCTGACCTGGCGCAGCGGTCGCGGCGATGCCCTGGCCGAGCGCGAGGATGCCCTGCTCGAAGCCGCCCGCGCCCTGCAAGCGGGAGCCCTGATTGCGGTCAAGGGGATGGGGGGTTATCACCTGATATGCGATGCCCGCAATGAACGGAGTGTGGCCAGATTGCGAACGCTCAAACGGCGCGCGCGCAAGCCGCTGGCGGTGATGATGGGCTCCCTTGCCGAGGCCAAACTGCATGTCACCGGCTGCGAGGCAGAGTGGAAGCTGCTCACCTCTCAGGCCAGACCCATCACCTTGCTGCGCAAGCGCAAAAATGATGATCGGCTCTCAGAATCCCGACACTCGGCCATACCGCTGGCCGAGGGGATCGCCCCCAGCATCCCCTACCTTGGCATCATGCTCCCCTATACCCCGCTCCATCAGCTGCTGCTGGACGCCTGTGCCATGCCGCTGGTGGCCACCAGCGCCAATGGTCGCGGCAGCCCGATCCTGATCGACTGTGAGGCAGTAGTAAGGGAACTCGGCAGCGAGATTGACGGCATCCTGGATCACAATCGCCCCATCCTGCACCCGTGCGACGACAGTCTGGTGCAGTGGGCAGGCGGGCGGCGCCAGACGTTGCGCCTCGCCCGGGGCTATGCCCCCTGCACCCCCAGCCTGCAAGAGGCGGTCAAGGCGCCGCTGCTGGCGGTCGGGGCGCAGCAGAAGAACCAGCTGGCGCTCGCCTTCGGCCGCCAGCGCATCTACAGCCCCTATATCGGCGATCTGCACAGCCTGCCAATGCAGGAGCACTTCGAGCAGACCCTGGCCACCTTTCGCGAACTCTACGATCTCAAGCCAGAACTGCTGGTGTCGGATCGCCACCCGGGCTATCTCAGCCACCAGTGGGCCAAATACTATTGCCAGGCTCAGGGTGCCACCCATCTCGAGGTGCAACACCATCACGCCCACCTGCTGGGGGTGATGGCCGAGCACAACATCACGGGCCCGGTGCTGGGTGTTGCCTTCGATGGCACCGGCCTTGGGGATGACGGCACCCTCTGGGGGGGCGAGCTGCTGATCGCAGACGTTCAGAGCTTTACTCGCGTTGCCCACCTCAAACCCTTCAAGCTGATCGGCGGCGAGGCGGCCATCCGCGAGCCGGTACGTCAGTTGCTGGGGCTACTGTTTGAATCGCACACTCCTGAGCAGATCAGCGCCCTCGATATTCCGTTGATCAAGCAACTGCCTATAGAGCGGATCCGCAACCTGCACCAGCTCTGGCAGCTGGGTCGCAACGCCCCCTACACCAGCGCCATCGGCCGGCTGTTCGATGCGGTAGCGGCACTCTTGGGGGTGATCAACACCCCGGATTACGAGGGCGAAGCGGGACTCCTGCTGGAGGCGGCCGCCTTGCAGCTGGCCCCCGATGAACAGCCCTTATCCCTTGCCTTTGATCTCAGCCAATCAGCGGAAGGGCCGCTGCAGATCCAATGGGCAGAGCTCATCAATACCCTTGTCAGCGAGCGGCATAAAGGCACCTCCACCGCCAGCCTGGCCGCCGGTTTTATCCGCGCCATCAGCGCTCTGGTCATCGCCCTTGCCGAGCGCTTCCCCGGCTATCCGGTGGTACTCGGGGGCGGCGTCTTTCAAAACCGGGTGCTGATGGACCAGCTGGTGCCCGCGCTCGAAGCAGCCGGCCGGCAGGTATTGACCAGCGAAACCCTGCCACTCAATGACGGTGGCATCGCCGCCGGTCAGCTCTGGTTTGCCATCCACCATCTTGCCACGCACCAGCCTGTCACAACCGGTTGTGCCACCTTGTCGGAGTCCTGAAATCCATGTGTCTATCCATCCCCTCTCAGGTGGTGCAACTGCACCCCGAAGATAACTGCGTCACCGTCGACACCCTGGGGGTGCAGCGGCGCGTCAGTTGCATGCTGCTCGAAGAGCCTCTCCAGGAGGGCGACTATGTGCTGCTCCACATCGGCTTTGTGATGAGCAAGATTGACGAAGAGGAGGCGCAGGCCAGCCTCGAGAGCTTCCGCCAGATGGTGGCCCTGATGCCCAAACAGGATATCTTGCCATGCTGACCCTCAATGATCTCTTTCAGGGCTTTCGTCAGCCCGACGTCATCCGCGCCCTCGCAACCCAGATCACCGAGCTGGCCAAAGATCTGCCCGAACCGCTGCGGGTGATGGAGGTGTGCGGCGGCCATACCCACACAATCATGAAGTACGGCCTGCACCAGCTGCTGCCGGCCAGCATCGAGTTTGTCCACGGTCCCGGCTGCCCGGTCTGCATCATGCCCAAAGAGCGCATCGATCAGGCTATCGAGCTGGCTCGCCAACCGAACGTCATTCTGGTCACCCTGGGGGACATGATCCGGGTGCCTGGATCCAAAGGCACGCTGGCCCAGCAGCGAGCCAAGGGGAGCGATATCCGCCCCGTCTATGACCCCCTCGATGCCCTGCGTATCGCCAAAGAGAACCCGGAAAAGACCGTGGTCTTCTTCGCCATCGGTTTCGAGACCTCTACCCCCATGACCGCCGCCTTGCTGGCTGCTGCTGAAGAGCAAGGGGTCGAGAATCTGCTGTTTCATATCAACCATGTGCTGGTGCCCCCCGCCATTCATGCTGTGATGGCCGACGGTGTGGCCAAGGTGAACGCCTTTATCGGCCCTTCCCACGTCAGCGTCATCACAGGCGCCGATATCTACCTGCCTATCGTCGAACGCTATCAGGTACCTGTGGTGGTGAGCGGCTTCGAGCCGGTGGATGTGATGGAGGCGCTCTTGATGATGGTGCGCCAGAAGGTTGAGGGTCGCTACGCGCTGGAGGTGCAGTACAGCCGCGCCGTCACTGCCAGCGGCAATAAAGCCGCCCAGCGGCTGGTCGAGCGCTTTTTCGAGACCCGCGAGCATTTTCGCTGGCGAGGTCTTGGCGATATCAACGCCTCCGCCCTGCGCCTGCGGGATGTCTTCGCCAAGCGCGATGCGGAGCGCCACTTTGCGCTCAATCAGACCCCCATCGATGACCACAAGGCGTGCCAGTGCGCCGATATCCTGCGCGGCCTGGCCAAACCGAACCAGTGCAAAGTCTTTGGCCGGGGCTGCACCCCGACCCAGCCCATGGGCAGCTGTATGGTTAGCTCCGAAGGGGCCTGCAATGCCTACTACCGATATATGGGGATCCAATGAGAGAAATTCAGTTAAGCCACGGCGGTCGGGTGATGAGGAGAGATGAACCAGCCTGTTTCTGCAATCTTGTGGAGATCCAATCACGATGAGAGAAATCCAACTTAGCCACGGCGGCGGCGGTGTCGAGATGAATCAGCTGATCAACCAGCTCTTCTTTCGCCACTTTGGCAACGAGATCCTGCTGCGCGGTGAAGATGCCGCTCTGCTGCCGGTAAACGGCCCCGTCGCCTTCACCACCGACAGCTTTACCGTCTCGCCGCTCTTCTTCGAGGGGGGTGATATCGGCAAGCTGGCCATCGCCGGTACAGTCAACGATCTCGCCATGATGGGGGCCAAGCCCGAGTATCTGAGCGCCAGCTTTATCATCGAGGAGGGGCTCCCCTACGCCGATCTCGCCCGCATCGTCGAGTCGATGGCCGCGGAGCTTGCCAAGAGCGGCGCCCGCATCGTCTGCGGCGACACCAAGGTGGTGCCCAAGGGAGCAGCCGACAAGATCTTCATCAACACCAGCGGGGTCGGCACCTTCCCGCTGCCTGAGCAGAGCCGGGGCATCTCGGTACGCAACCTCAAGGCCGGTGACGCCATTCTGGTGTCGCGGGATATCGGCAGCCACGGCGCCTGCATCCTGATGGCTCGTGACGCCCTGCAACTGGGATCTGATCTCAAGAGCGACTGCACCACCCTCTGGCCGCAGGTAGAAGCGCTGCTAAAAGCGGGTATTACCCCTCATGCCCTGCGCGATGCCACCCGCGGTGGCCTCGCCGCCGTGCTCAACGAGTGGAGCAGCGCCTCCCAGGTGGCCATCGAACTGGAGGAGTCCGCCATTCCGGTGTGCGATCCGGTGCGCGGCCTGTGCGAGCTCTACGGTTTCGAGCCCCATGATCTCGCCAATGAAGGAACCATGGTGCTGGCTCTGCCTGCCGAACAGGCGCAGGACGCGCTGGGCATCTTGCGGCAGTTCAACCCCGCTGCCAGCCAGATCGGCGTGGTGCAGGCGAGCGAGCGCCACAAGGTGATCCTCAACAACCCCTGGGGCAGCCGCCGCTATCTGGAGCTACCGCAAGGGGAGCTGCTGCCGCGGATCTGTTGAGCGGCCATGCCGTTCCGTCAATTACAGGGAGGAGTCACTGCTCCTCCCCATATCGGTTAAGGAGCCACCATGCACGAAATGTCTCTGGCCATGGCCGCCATCGATCTGGCCGCCGAGCAGGCCACCCAGCGGGGCTTTACCAAGGTGACCGCCCTCTGGCTCGAGGTCGGCAGCTTCTCCTGCGTCGACCCGGACACCATCGCCTTCTGTTTCGAGGCTGCCGCCAAGGGCACCGCCGTCGAAGGGGCCCAGCTTCACTTTCAACACCAGGCGGCAGAGGCCTGGTGTTACGACTGCAATCAGACGGTCACCCTCACCGAGCGCGGGCAGGCCTGCCCCGAGTGTGGCGGATACAAATTACGAGTCGCGCAGGGTGATAGCCTGCGCATCACCGACATCGAGGTAAGTTGATATGTGTAGCGTATGCGGATGCGGCCAGGCGCGGATCGCCGGCCATGAGCACGATCATGAGCATCATCACGAACATGATCATAAGCACGACCATCATCATGCTCATGATGCCCGTCACCATCATGACCAAGAGCAGGGTGCGCCGCGCACACTGATCATTCACCACCACTATCACCATCAGGGGGATGTCCATCACCACTACCACGGGGTGCGGGCACCCATAAGCCATGAGGGGAATGATCAGCCCCATGAGCACCACCATGATCACCCCCACGACCATCATCATGATCATGCCCACTCTCATGACCACGGCCATTCCCGCGCGCATCCCCATGATCACAGCCATGACCATGACCATGACCATGACCATGACCATGACCATCAGCAGGGTGATCTGCACTATGGCAAAGGGGAAGCGGGATTGTCGGTCCCAGGTATGGGGCAGCGCCAGCTGATCGCCATCGAGATGGATGTGCTGGCCAAGAACAACGCGCTGGCGGCCCACAACCGCGAACACTTCGACGAGGCGGCCCAGCTGGTGCTCAACCTGGTCTCTAGCCCAGGTTCAGGCAAAACCACTTTGCTGTGCGAAACCCTGCGCCAGCTGGCAGACAAGCGCCCCTGCGCGGTGATCGAAGGGGATCAGCAAACCAGCGCCGATGCGGACCGTATCCGCGCCACCGGCGTCCCTGCCGTGCAGATCAACACCGGCAAGGGCTGCCATCTGGATGCCAAAATGGTCCACGACGCCTGCCACCAGCTGCCCGCCAATGAAGGGGGCATCCTCTTTATCGAGAACGTCGGCAATCTGGTCTGCCCCGCCAGCTTCGATCTCGGCGAGAAGTACAAGGTGGCGATCCTCTCCGTCACCGAGGGGGAAGAGAAGCCCCTCAAGTACCCGGACATGTTCGCCGCCGCCCAGCTGATGGTGATCAACAAGATCGATCTGCTGCCCTACGTCAGCTTTGACGTGGCCCGCTGCATCGAGAACGCCAAACGGGTCAACCCCTATATCCAGGTGATCCAGGTCAGCGCCACCACGGGCGAAGGGATGGATGCCTGGCTTAACTGGCTGGCCAGTGCCTGAACCGGTTAAACGCCGCTGATAACGGTAGAAAACAAGAGAGGGAGGCTGATACCTCCCTCTCTTTATCTACAAACCTTATCAGGCGTTCTCTCTCTATACCGAATGGCCCGCGCCTCATACTCGCGTCCCCTCACCCTGACCCTCTCCCCAGGTAGAGGGAATCGGTTTGTGAATGCCGACAGCATGCTGCAACTATACGACGCCCTCAAACGCCTCAGGGGGCGGCTTCGAGCATAACAACCAGCCATATTTTCAAACCCCAAGGTTCTCCAAACCCTAAACCCCGAGCCTAGCGAGATGGCACCGTCTGCTCCCTTCTCCCCTTGCGGGAGAAGGGCTGGGGATGAGGGGGAACTAACCCTCAAGCCGCATTTTCAGCCAATACACCAGTCACGGGCTGCATCTCACCAAAGCGCAGCACCCGATAGCAGATCTGGCGCAGCAGTGCCTGCTGGTGGCTGAAGACAAGCATACCAAGCCCGCGCTGCTCGCATTCAACCATCAACTCCAGCCAGAGCTGGCGCTGAACTTGCGGGTCCAGCTGGGCAGTCACCTCATCGGCAATCAGCAGACGAGTGCGAGGATCTAGGGCACGCAGCAGCGCGATGCGGGCCAGCTCGCCACCGGAGAGCTGGCCGGGTTTACGACTGAGCCACGCAGGCTTGACCATAAAGCGAGCCAGCATGGCGTCATCGGGACGCCATACATCCCACAGCGCCTGCCCGGTGGTGCGATAGGGATTGAAGGTGAGTTCGGGGTGCTGGGGCACCAGCTGGATGGGGTTGTAGCCTTTTACCCGTTCAGGCACAGGCTGCCCATCCAGCAGGATCTGCCCGCCCGCCCGAACCGGTTGCCAACCGGCCAATACCCGCCCTAAGGTGGTCTTGCCATGGCCGCTTGGCGCAGATATCCCTAGCCGCTCGCCCGCTTTCACCGTCAGCGACAACCCCTGCCAGAGGGGGCGTCCCCCCTGGGCGATGGTGAAATCCCGTACTTCAAACATCAGGAAACCTCCGGCACAGAGAAGAGTGCATTGAACTCCGGCAGCGCCTGCCAGTGGGCGCGCAGCATCTCGCTCCCCTGCCCCTGGCGCAGATGGTGACAACTCAAGGTATCGCTCACCTGGCCCTGATGCAGGGCCACGATGCGATCGGCAAAGCGGGCCGCCAGCGCCAGATCGTGGGTCACCCAGAGGATGCCGCTGCCCTGATTGGCCAATTCACGCAACTGGGTGAGCAGTTGGCAGGCCAGCCCCTCGTCGAGCCAAGCGGTGATCTCGTCCGCCAGAATGTAGCGGGCGCCGCCAAGGGCCGCTGTGCAGGCCAGAATGCGCTTGGCCATGCCGCCGGAGAGCTGGCGCGGATAGCTGTCCAGGGTGGTGGCGGGCAGCTGGTAGCGCAGCAGCTGCTCGCCGAGCCGCTCGCGAGAACCGCTCTGGCCGCAGAGGCGTGCCGCCCGTCCCAGCTGACGCTCCACCGTCAGCAATGGATTGAGGGCGCTTACCCCCTGTGGCACATAGCAGAGGGTGTGACCGCGCAGACGGGCCCTACTGGCATCGCACAGAGGCGAGCCATCGAGGGAGATGCTGCCGCGCATCCTCAGGTTGTCCGGCAGCAATGTCAGGGCGCTTTGCAACAGCAGGCTCTTGCCCTCGCCGCTCCCCCCCACCAGCGCCACTATCTCTCCCGGCGCCAGTTGCAGGCTGATATCGGTCAGCAAAGGCTGCCAGCTGCGCCGCCCCAGCCAGGAGTAGTGGGCCGCCTCTATGGTCACCTGATCAAAACTCAGCATGGTTCACTCCTGTGCCACAACAGCTGTTGCAAGGCGCGGGTAGCCTGATCAAATAGCAGAACCAGCAGCAGCAACATCAGCCCCGGGAAGAGCGCCAGCCACCAACCGCCACCGGCCAGATAACGCAGGGCATCGGCCAGCAGCAAGCCCAGCGAGGCCTCGTGGGCCGCCAGGCCAAAGCCGAGAAAGCTCAGCGCGGCGCTGTGCAGCACCGCGTGGGGGAACATCAGCAGGGTGCCGATAAACCATTGGGGCAGCAGCCCCGGCAGCAGGTGGGTGCGCCAGCGGCGCAGCGTTCCCATCCCCTGACAGCGCGCCAGCACCACGTAGTCGCTGCTGGCGATGCGCCGCGCCTCGGCGCAGAGAATGAGCGCCAGCTTGGGCCAGTGGGTGAGCGCCACCGCCAGGATCACCCCGCGCATGCCGCCCCCTGCGGTAAAGCAGATCAGGATCAGCAGCAGCATATGGGGCAGCGCCAGCATGGCGTCGATCACCAGCCGCACCGCCGCATCGCACCTGGGATGAACCAGCGAGAGGCTGGCCGCCACCATGGCCAGCAGGCCGCTGCACAAGGCCGTGCTGATCCCCAGCTCCAGACTGGTGAGGGTGCCCTGAAAGGCCCGCAACCAGAGATCCCGCCCCATCTGATCGGTACCGAACCAGTGCACCAACGAGGGGGGCTGCTGGCGCGCCAGCAGATCCATCGGCACATCCTGATGAGAGAGGCTCCAGCCGTAAGTGGCCAGCATCGCCAATCCGAGCAGGGCAAAACCCAGCCGCAGTATGGAGGGAAGCGGATTAAACAGCATGCTCGCCCTCCCAGCCCCGATTAATGCGGGCCAACAGCACACTGGCCACCGTGTTGCCAATAAAGACCAGCAGGGTGCAGAAAAGCACGATTCCCATCAGCAGGGGAATATCCCCCCGCAGCCCCGCATCCACGGTGGCCTGGCCGAGCCCCGGATAGGAGAAGACCTTCTCGGCCAAGAGCGACCCGCCAATCAGCTCGCCAAGGGAGGCAAACTGCAGGCAAAGCGCCGGGGTCAGGGCATGGCGCAGCACATGAAAACGCAGCATGGGCCAGCCGCCATCCCCCTGAGCGCGGGCGTAGCGGATAAAGTCACTCTCCAACACCTCGGCCACCCGACCCCGGGTGTGCAGCGCAATATTGCCCAGTCCGAGCAGGGCGAGCGTGGTGACCGGCAGCAACAGATGGCGCGCTCGCAATGCCCAATCAGCCTCATCGGCGGAGAGGCCCGGCGTCCAGGCGCAGCAGACCGGCAGTAGCGGCCAGTGCACCGCAAACAGGGCGAGCAGCAAGAGGCCGACCCAGAAGGTGGGCAAGGAGGCGAGCAGGTAGGCAAAACGGCAAATCAGGCGATCGGGCCAGCGGTTGAGATAGCGACCGGCGCAGAGGCCCAGCAGAATCCCGAAAAAACCGGAGAGCAGCCAGGCGCCCGCCAGCAGCAGGAAGGAGGCGGCAAAGCGCTGGCCTATGACCTCACCCACAGGCGCGTTGTAGAGCATGGAGTAACCGAGATCCCCCTGCAGCACCTGGCTAAACCAGTGCCAGTAGCGCAGCCAGAGCGGCTGATCCAACCCCCAGCGAGCGGCGATGCGGGCGTATTGCTCTGGCGGCACATGGAGCAGATCGTTGCCGATATAGGCCTTGATGGGATCAATGGGGGAGTAACTCAGCAGCACAAAGGTGGCGACCGAGACCAGACATAACAGCCCTGCCAGACGCAGCAGGGCTTTTAGCAACAGATAACCTGAATGACTCAAGGGCGAACTTACCGGCACGTCCACCGCCAATCCTGCAGGTTGTTGAGCAGGGACCAGCTACCGTGGATTTCCGGCGCCCCCTTGCCAAGATCGATGCAACGGTTGGCGAGATAGGTGTGCTGCACATTGAGCAGCCAGGCCCAGGCGGCATCCCCCTGTACCCCGGCGCCGGTTTTGCCATCCCACTCCACCTGCTGCCAGAACGGCACGGCCGCCTGCCAGTTCGGAGCATCCAGCGCCTGCTTGAGGTGGCCATCCACAACAGGGTTGCTGTAGTAGCCCGGGTTGTAGAACTCCACGCCACCGGAGCCGCTCTGGTAGTGGTGATAGAGCTCCATGGGATCCAGACTCCCCCACCCCATCAGCACCGGATTGGCGTGCATCTCCCGCTCCACCTGCTCCCAGCTGCCGGACTTGAGGCTCACTTCGAGGCCGATGGGTTTGAGCATGGCCCGCACCGCTTCCGCCAGATCCCGGCGGGTGCTGTCGCCACTGGTGTACCAGAGGGTAAAGGCGGCTCTCAGGTCGCCCTTGTGGCGAATGCCGTCACTGCCCATCTTCCAACCCGCCTCGTCGAGCAGGGCGTTGGCGTGGGCGGCATCTCCATCCTTGAAGGCGGTGGCTTTGTTTAGCCAGGGCAAGCCTTCTACCGCGCTGTAGGCGGGGATAGCGTGCCCTTCCAGCAGTTGATCGGCCAGCAGCTTGCGGTCGATGGCGTAGTTGATGGCGCGGCGCACCGCCACATCCGAGGTCACGTCGTTGCCGATGGGATAACCCTTGGCATCTTTTTTACCAGCAGCAGGAATGGGGAAGACGATGCCGCGGTTCTCTACACTCGGCCGCACCCACAGCTTGAGGGAAGCAGGCACGGTGGGCGCCAGCGACGGGGCAATGCGCACCACATCGAGCTGGCTGCTCTGGGCGGCAGCATAGGCGCTCTCTTCATCGATAAAGACAAAGACCAGCCGTTTGAAGTCATTGTTGCCACCAGCGTAATAGGGGTTCGCCTCCACCACCAGTTGCTGCCCGGGCAGGAAGCTCACCAACCGGTAGGGGCCGGCACCGACCGGCTTTTGGGCATAGGCTTTTGCGTCGTAATCCCGCTTCGACACTATCCCCAAAGATCCCAGCACGTTGACGAAGGTGCTCTGAGGGGCGCTAAGAGTGATGGCCACCTCGGTGGGCGAGAGCACCTTGGCCGAGACAAAGTTGCCCATGTCGATCTTGCCGCCCCCCTTGGCGGCGCTGTTGTAGGTAAAGGCCACATCCTCGGCGGTGAGCGGCGCGCCGTTGGAGAATTTCAGGTCAGGCTTGAGGGTAATGAGCCACTCCTTGCCATCCTTGCTCGGGGTCACCGATTGGGTGAGCACATTCTGCCAGCTGAGATCGGCGTTCTGCTTGAGCAACGGGCTGTGCAGCAGCAGGTAGCTGCCGTGGCTCCAGCCAAGCAGAGGGTCAAACCCTTCGGTGGGTTCGGCTCCGATGGCGAGCTTGAGCTCGGCAGGCACAGATTGGGCGGCGGCCAGCACCGCGTGAGAAGCGGTGCCCAGCAGCAGGGTCAACAGAGCGGTAGCGCTGGATCTGGCGTAATGGCGAAGAGAATTGCGTGGAACAGTCATGGGGATCCTTCTTGTTTTGTACCACTTACGGATCATCACTCAAAAAAGAGGCAGAATGCGTGTCTGAACATGGGAGTGAGGGGCCAAAATGGCCCCCTATTCTAAACTTGATTTCGCGTGAAACCTAGCGACTATGCCGGTTGACCGCGCCGGGCACCGAATAGCCGTCTGCGACCCAGATCCACGCCGCCAGCCCCTTGCTGCACCGGCAAGGAGAGCAGCATCTTGAGGGTGCTGCTCACCAGCACGCGCCCCTCCCCGGCACCGAGATTGGGATCGAGCGGCGACATCAGGGAGCAGGACAACAGCTGACCCGTCTCGGGCAGTTCACCCACCATAAAGGTCATGTTGCCGCAGGGGAGCTGCAGGGCGAGCCGATCGCTGCTGCTGCGCACCGGCCAAAGCTGATCCGGCCCCGGCAGCACCACCACGCTCAGCATCCAGGGGGTGAGCACGCAGCCAAGCCACTGGTCTTCAAACAACACGCACTCCGCAACGATTGGCATGTCCAGGTGATAGAAGGGCAACGCCTGCATCTCTTCGCGAGCGATCCGCTCGTACTGGGCTACCAGCAGAGGCGCGGGATTGCTGGCAAAACCGGCAAACTCCTGCGCTGTCTCCGGTACTCTCTCCAGCACTCTCTCAGCCTCGCTTAAATAGGACTGCGCCATAGGCCCTCCCGTGCTTGTTCAGCTTTCTCCTGCTCAGAGAGCGCAATCGCGGGCGCGCCAACGGCAGCCAGCAGGGTCAAAATCCGATCCGTCGCCTCCCCCATGGCAGCCGCCACCACGGGGGTGAGGCCGATACGGGGCTCGAGGGATTCGGGCTCGACCCCGATCAGGGTGAGCCGCTTGGGCGACTCCCCTGTCATGTGCAGCGCCGAGAGCACGTCCGCCAGCCCCAGTTGGTGCGGGGAGATCTTGCGGCCAAACAGGGTCGGGATCTCCTCATCCTTCAGAGTCACCACTGTGCCCGGCGGATTACCGCTGCGCACCGCATCAACCAGAATGATGTGATCGCGACTGGCCATCGCTTCGAGCAACTCCATGCCGGCGGTACCGCCGTCGAGCAGCTCGATGCCGGGGGCGAAACGGTAGTTGCGCCCCAGCCCCTCAACGATGCGCACGCCGACGGCCTCGTCACTCAAGAGCAGGTTGCCCACGCCCAGGATCAAGGTGTTCATCACAGCACCTTCACCTGAGTCGTTTCGCCATTTTGGGTATCCACCACATGCACCGCACAGGACATGCAGGGGTCGAACGAGTGGATGGTGCGCACCACTTCCAGCGGCTTGGCCGGATCGGCTACGGGGGTGCCTACCAGCGATTGCTCGTAGGGGCCGGGTTCATCGTTGAAGTTGCGCGGGCCCGAGTTCCAGGTCGATGGCACCACCGCCTGATAGTTCTCGATCTTGCCGCCCTTGATGACGATCCAGTGGGAGAGCATGCCACGCGGCGCCTCTTCAAAGCCCACCCCGCGAAACTCTTTATCCGCCGGGATCTCTGCCTTAATGTAGGCGGTGGTATCCCCCTTGCCGATGTTGTCCACCAGCGCCTTCCACTGATGGGACAGGGTGTCTTTCAGCACACAGCAACGCACCGCACGGCCGATGATGCGGCCCATGGTGGAGTGCAGCTGCTCGGTCTTGATGGCCGAGCCGGTGAGCGCCTTGTAGATGCCATTCAGCTGATCGAAGTGCGCCACCGTCTCCGGGTGTTTGGCGGCAAGCTTGACCAAGAGGTCTGCGAGCGGCCCCACCTCCACCACCTTGCCGTAGAAGGTGGGGGATTTGACCCAGGAGTATTTGCCGTCATCCTGCCAGCCGGTGTAGTCGGGCTCGGTCTTGCCCTCCCAAGGCTTGAGGGGAGCGTCATCCTTGTACCAGGCGTGCTTGTTGCTCTCGGCGATGCCCTCCATCAGCCAGCTATCCTGATGGCTCTCGATGGGGCGATATCCCGCCAGATTGCCATTCTCGATGTAGCCGCCCGGCATCAGGAAGCTGCCGCCGTTGGCGTCGGTGGGGAGCTCCGGCACGCTCAGGTAGTGTTTGGCCCCCTGCCCCAGGTTCAGCCACTCGGGGTAGTGGGCGGCGATGATGGCGGCATCCACCTTGTAGACCTGCTCGATAAACTCGCCAAGCCGGTCGATAAAGCTCTTCACGTAGAGCAGCCGTTCCAGGTTGAGCACGCTCGGTGCATCCAGATTGATGGGGTTGGCCACGCCGCCCACCGCCAGATTCTGGATGTGCGGGCTCTTGCCACCGAGGATGGCGACAATGCGGTTGGCATCGCGCTGGCACTCCAGTGCCTGCAGGTAGTGGGCCACGGCGATGAGGTTCACCTCCGGGCTCAGTTTCATCTCCTTGTGACCCCAGTAGCCGTTGGCAAAGATGCCAAGCTGGCCGCTCGCCACCAGGGCGCGGATCTTGTCCTGCACCTTGGTCAGTTCATCGGCACTGTTGAGGGACCAGGTCGATACCCCCTTGAGCATGTCTGCCGCTTTTTGCGGATTGGCCTCAAGGGCCGCGGTGATGTCCACCCAGTCCAGCGCGGAGAGCTGATAGAAGTGGACGATGTGATCGTGGATGTTGTGGGCCGCGATGATGAGGTTGCGGATAAACTGGGCGTTGATCGGCACCTTGGCGCCGATGGCGTTCTCCACCGCCCGCACCGAGGCGATGGCGTGGATGGAGGTACATACCCCGCAGATGCGCTGCACTATCATCCAGGCATCGCGCGGGTCGTTGCCCTTGACGATCTCCTCCATCCCGCGCCACATGGTGCCGGACGACCAGGCTTTGGTCACTTTGCCACCTTCGATTTCGCAGTCGATACGCAGGTGCCCCTCAATGCGGGTGATGGGGTCTATGGTGATACGTTGGCTCATACGTTGGCTTTCCCTCGGGCCTGATAATCTTGGTGAACACGTTCAAGTGATGGCAGTACCGGCAAGAGCCGGATCAACAGCAAATAGGCACACACCTCGATGGCAACAAAGCCCAGAGAGATCAGCACCTCCTCCGCAGAGGGGAAGTAGTGGTAGCCATTGCCGGGGTTGAAGGCGAGCAGGGAGTAATCCAGCCGCCAGAGGGCGGCGCCCAGCAGCATGCTGAGGGCCCCCAGGAACAACATGCGCGAATCCCGGCGGCTCTTGTCCCAGTGGAACACCAGCAGCGGGAAGATCATCAGCGTAATCTCGCTCCAGAACATGATGGAGAAGCGATTGAACTCGGAGAGATACTCCGACTTGTCGTGGATGACGATCTCGGCAAAGCGCAGCGCCACAAACAGGATCAGGAAGATGTCGATCACCTGGGTCAGCTTGTAGAAGAGCGACTTCTCATTGGGGCCCCGCCCCGCCAGTCCCGCCTGCACCAGAGAGCCCTCAAATACCACGATGGAGAAGCCCATGATGAAGGCGGTCAGCAGCGAAAAGACCGGCAGCAACTCGTAGCTTTGCCAGAGCGGATGGATCTTCTCCCCCGCCACTATCATCAACGAGCCCATAGAGGATTGGTGCATGGTGGGCAGCAGAGCCCCCAGCGCCAGCACGAAGAACATGATCTTGTTGAGGCGAATGAGGGACGCCTTCCAGCCGAACTTCTCCAGCAGCACGGGAGCGAACTCCAGTGCCATCACCCCGATATAGATGGTCATGCAGACCGCCGTCTCGAACAGCACCGAGGAGGTGTTGAAGTGACCGGGCAGGTAGAAGTACGGCAGGTTCCAGTAACGGCCCACGTCGATGGTGATGGAGAGGCCACCGAGCGAGTAGCCAAACAGGCTCGCCAACAGCGCCGGTCGCACCAGCGGGTGATACTCGCCCCGGTTGAACACATAGACAGCCCAGGCCAGCGCCCAGCCGCCACAGGCGAAGCCGGTACCGATCAAGAGATCGAACGAGATCCAGAGCCCCCAGGGGTAGCCGCCATTCAGATCGGTGACCGAACCCAGCCCGAAGACGAGGCGTTTTAAAATCAACATGCCGCACAGCACGGCAAAGGGGGCCAGCACCAGCACAGGCCAGCTGACCAGCTTGCCGCCGAGGGGATACGCCTTGTGGTTACTCATGATCCTTGCCTCCCTTTGTGGTGCCCTGATCCTTGATCTGCGCACTCCCCTGATCATGGCCATCATCGTGATGGTGATCGTGACCATTCTTGGTGTTGCGGCGAATGAGCACCGAGAGGCCAGTCAGCACCACCATGGGCAGCACCATCCCCTTGTAGAGGGTGTGCTGGATATGCTCGGAGCGGGCACCGGAGGAGAGCTCCGGCAGATCGGGCATGTCGAGCTTGGTATAGGGCACCCCGGCCAGCACCAGCACCTGGGTGCCGCCCCCCTCCTTCTCGCCATAGACGTAAGGCTGGTAGTTGGGCACCTCGTGCAGGTAAGGGTCGTTGGCAGAGAGGGTCTGGCGCGGGTAGGCGTACTCGCTGCCCGGGGTCGCTAGCAGGCGGCGCTTGGCTTCTGCCATCAGCTCCTCGCGGGTGCCGAAGATCACGGCGCCGGTGGGGCACACCTCGACACACCCAGGCAACTTGCCCTGATCGATCCGCTCAAGCCCTTTCTGGTTGCAGAGCTCGCACTTGTGGATCGCCCCCAGCGGGTTGTCATAGTCATATTTGGGCACATCGAACGGGCAACCCACCATGCAGTAGCGACAGCCGGTGCAGACGCTCGGGTCGTAGTGAACGATGCCGGTCTTGGGATCTTTTTTAAGAGCCTGCACCGGACAGACAGAGACGCAGTTGGGATCGACACAGTGCATGCACTGCTTCTTGATGTAGGCGTAGCCATCCACCAGCTGATCCTTGTGCTCGCCAGTGCCGCTCTTCCACACCTGAATGATGTTGTTGGTGTAGGGGGTCAGCTTGTCGTTGTTGGACCAGGTTTGCGCCCCGGCTGGATTGGCCGGATTGCCGTTGAGGCGCTGACACTCCGCCACACAGGCCTGACAGCCGACGCAGAGGGTGGAGTCATACAACATGCCGAGCGCGCCGGGAATGGGCGGCTTGTTCTTGGCCGCCGCCAGTGCGGTGCCGGGTACGGCTGTGCCCGCCGCCAGCGCGCCGACGGAGGCAAATTTGAGGAAGTTGCGTCTGTTCACGGTTACTCCTCCCGTGATGGGGACTGCCCGGCTTCGTGGCGTTTCTGCTGGCGACCGAGTTCACGCACCGTCATCAGACTCACCCCTACCAGCACCCCGAGGGCGCCACCGATAAGGCCGGTCGCGGTGGGCGAGGTATAGCCCCCCTCCTGGATCTTCACATCCGGTTTATCCACCCTCGGAGTCGGGTTCTCTACCTTGGCAAGCTGGAAGATCCCCTTGCTAAAACCGACCCCCTGCTCGTTGCAGCCATAACAGGGGTGACCGATGCCGACCGGCCAGATGCCGCCGCCCACATCGCAGAACTCCAGAGTTGAACAGTTGCCATAGGTCTCCGGCCCTTTGCAGCCCAGATGGTAGAGACACCAACCCTGACGGTGACCCTCATCACCAAACTCCTTGGCAAAACGCCCTGCGTCAAAGTGCGGACGGCGCTCGCAGTTCTCGTGGATCAGCCGCTCATAGGCAAACAGCGGACGCTTCTTGCTATCCAGCGCCGGCAGCTTGCCGTAGGTGATGTAGTAGGCAACCGTGGTGAGGAAGTTGTGGGGATTGGGCGGGCATCCCGGGATATTGATGATCGGGGTGCCGATATTGCCGAGCGCCTCTTCCAGGCTGACCGCGCCGGTCGGGTTGCCGCCGCTGGCAGGCACACCGCCCCAGGCAGCACAGGAGCCGATGGCGATCACCGCAGCCGCGTCGGCGGCAGCACGGCGAATATGGTCGACGATAGGCTCACCGGCCACCATGCAGTAGACGCCACCATCTTTGAGCGGAATGGAGCCATCCACTACCAGCACATACTTGCCTTTATAGCGCTTGATGGCGTTGTGCTTGTTCTCTTCCGCCTGATGACCAAAGGCCGCCGAGAGTACCTCGTGGTACTCCAGCGAAATGGTGTTGAGGATCAGGTTCTCGATGGTGGGGTGGGTGGCGCGCAGCAGCGATTCGGTACAACCGGTGCACTCCTGCGCCCCAATCCAGATCACCGGCGGCCGTTCGGGGCTGGTGAGCGCAGTGGCCATCTTGGCGACGGCATGCTGACTTAATCCCAGGGTTGCGGCCATCCCGGCACACAATTTCATAAAATCACGGCGATTAATCCCATGAGCCGATAAAAAATTATCCTCGACCATTCTAGTTATTCCCGTAGTGAGCACTTGTTTGGTAAATGCTTAATAGGAGAAATGCTAAGGACTCACCCACATCACAGTATTGATCTCTATCAACTTCGACCGGCTTCCCCCTATTTACATAGCGAGCCACATCACAAACAGAATTAATTACCCCCAAAGAGATATTTGGCAGGGAAATAAATTTTATGAACTTAATTGGACAGCAAATAATTAATCACCGGACCAAATACCCTTTTGTTCCCAGTTAAATTAACATGCGGAATGACTGTGCCATGCCGCTTATTTCACAGTATTGACACCCGACAATAAATGTTCAATCAAATATACCTTTACTCACTGAATTGCATATTTTACTGGCTTTAAATCTGACTCAGCACGGTTTGCAACACCAAATCATGGCAGGAACAAGAGACCCGCTCAGCCCTTGCTGCCAGGGCCTTCATGGCAGAATTTCCCGTAAATTCGCGCAGATGGTCTCTGCCGGAAAGCACTAGCGGCAGCGCCCCTGGTTGCATCCCCGTCTGTTGAACCTGAGCAGTAAGAAGATGCAGATGATGTATTCATATCGGAGGGTATCCAGATATGCTTTATCATCCGATGTCGAGACGAGTAAAATATCGCGACGGTGGATATGTTTACGCATCATCATGAATTCACATTCAATTTTACGGTAAGATAAACAGTTCATCAGCAGACCATCTGCAACAAAGTGATAATATTTAATTGGCGGCGAACTCGTTTATCAGGTTACAGATGTTACCGCTCACACTCATACTATTTACCTTAACGTCACCTTGACTAATTAACCAAAGCGTAAATATCCCTCTTCATCAGCAACGATGATAATTGTTCTCGTTCAGTAATAGTCAGCAATAATGAGAGAGGGATAAACGGGCCAACCAAGAAAAATCCGTGGACCTTCAGTTGAGCAGTGGCACCGGCAACCGCCACGCCTGCTGGCCAAGCAAGCGCTAACCACTCACGGCAAGGCTCAACGCATCCCATCGCAACATACCTTCCCACTGATCCAGTGTGCTTTGATAGGTATCCGCCGCGTTGTAATGGACCATGGCATGCAGGCGGGCATGATGGCCAAGTCGCTTGACCACGTCGGGCATGGCATTGAGGCTGGCCAGCACCCGCGCCAGATCGCCGGGATCGTTTGGCTGATATTTGCAGCAATTCACGTCATCGGTGAGGTGTCGATCCCACCAGGCGCCATCGGCCGGGATCACTACGCATAATCCTGCCGCCATGGCCTCCAGAATGGAGAGACCAAAGGGTTCCTGATGACTGGTGGAGACAAAAATGCCGCATTGAGATCGGATCTCGTCAAGATTGGCGGGGTTGGCATACCAGTGCGTGTCTGGCAGCTGTGGCTGAGGCTGGCTGCAGGGTTGCAGCGTGCCCTTGGGCTGCAGATAGCACACCATCAGCTCGGGGCGAGCGTCAGGGATCATCTGATGGGCGGCAAGCATGGTCTCCAGCCCCTTCCAGCGCAGCAACGAGGCCGCCCACAAAATCCGGTGCCCCCCCAGGGTCGCTTTGGGCCAATCAATCTCGCTCAAACCGTTGGTAAATGGCTGCCAGTGTGACGGGAACTCGGTCTCGCCAAGCCGGGCCAGCAGCGCCGCCAGGGAGCTGCGGGTCGATTCGAGATAAAACACTAAACTCGCCCGTTGCAAGGCTCTGGCAGAGAGCCCCGAGCACCCCACAGGGCCATGGATCAGCTGAACCACCCGGCACCGCAACCAGCGGGCAGCCCAGTAACAGCAGAGATCCACCCCCGGCCCGGACGCCGCCACCAGGCACTTCACCTGCCCCAGACGCAACACCAGCCAGAGGATCAGCAGGGTCTGCCACCCCTGTTTAAGCAGATAACCGATGCCGGACTCCCGCCCCTTCAATATGTGGGGCAACCAAAGAGGATGATGCTGACAACGGGACCAGGAGTCGGGATCCTGGGTCAACACATGGCATGTGAGCCCGGGCATCCGTTTGGCCAACTCATCGAGCAGCACTTCGGTCGCAACCTTGGAGCCACCGCGAAACGGGATAGGATCCACAACGATGACCTTTCCGAACACCGGCTCAGTTTGCATGCTCATCTTGCTGCTCCCTTACTCTGGCACCTTGCGGCGGCCAAACCCCAGTTGCACTTTTTGCGCCACTCTTGCCATCCCACTCGCCAGCATATTGCGACCTCTGGCAAGGAGGCGTTGCCCCGCCCAATGCATGAGTGGTCGGAAGGGTGTGGGGGCCGTGGCGTGCCAACGACCAGCCAGCGCGGCGTCCCACACCGCCGTGACCCCGTCGACATAGCGCGCCACCGTGAACAACTGTGCGGCACGCAACTGAGCGGCCCGCCCCATTTCACATCGGAGCTGCGGATTGCTCAATTGCCGCCAGTGATCAGCCATCTCGGCCCAATCCCCCGGGGTTGCCAGCAAACCGGTCACCCCCTCTTCCACCACTTCGGGGATGCCGCCCACTCGGTAGGCACTGACCGGGAGCCCCAACATGCCCGCCTCCGCCAACGTCAGACCAAACACCTCCTCACGGGCTCCAGAGACCAGCAGATCCACCCCGCCCCGCAAGATAGCGGCACTGTCCGGCCGCTCGCCCAAAAAGTGGACCCGCTCGGCCACCCCGAGCTCGACAGCCAACGCCATCAATGCTTCCCGCTCCGGGCCGCTGCCAATGATCAGCAACTGGGCCTCCTCCCCCGATGCCATCAGGGCAGCCAGCGAGCGGATCAGCAGATCAATCCCCTTGCGTTTGATCAGGGAGCCGACGGTTGCGATGATCATATCCCCCGGGGGCAAGCCCAGCATGCCGACGACCGGCCAGTGAGCACTGCCATTCAGGCGAGCGGCATCCACCCCGTTGGGTACCCGGATCAACCGCTCGGCCGCGCAGCCATCCTGGCGCCAACCGGTCAACACCGGCTCGCTCACCCCGATCAGCACGCTTGCCTGATGGACCCGCAGGCTGAACCTGTCTCTTGGCTGGTAACGGGCATGGAGGTGGCACACCAGCGGTACCTGCAACGCCCGACAGACCCCCGCCAGCCACTGACAAGGGGCCGCGCTGTTGGCGTGCACCAGCCCAATCTGCCGCTCGGTGATGAGCTCTCTGGCTCGCCGGGAGAGGCGCCGATGGGCAGCAAGATCAAAGCGGGGCGCCTGCCATCCCAGCAGCAGGCTGAACGGCTCGACCATGGTTTCGACCCCGAGGGTGGCCGCCTCTGCCGCCAGCGTCGGGCTATTGCACCAGAGCAACGGCGTAAACCGGCTGCGATCGAGGTGGGCCAGCAGATCCAGCAGGCAGCGTTCGCTGCCGCGGATCCAGTCCTCTCCGTAGTGAACCAGCAAAACAGGGGTTGCGTTCATCCTCTTGCTCCCTTTGGTGGCACTGCCGGCAACCGGGTTGCCTCCTGATGATCCTCAGCGGTGGCCTTCGCCTCTGTGGCCGCCTGCTCCACGTACTTGATGGCGGCAACGGCCAGCGCCAGTTCCAGGTAGATGGGCCAGGTAAACCCCTGGGTCAGGAAGGATCCCGAAATCACAAACCCCACCATGCTGGCCATCACCCCCTGCATCGCCGTGATCACTGCAGGAGGCATGCCAGCAAGCTGGCAACGCCAGCAACTGCGCAGGGTCACCGTCACCATGCCGATAAACAGCGCCAGCCCGACAAAGCCGGTTTCAGCCAGCACCCCGAACCAGGTGGAGTGCACCGCATGATTGAGTCCATCCCAATGGGGGCTGTAGAAGAAGTAGTTGTAATAGAAATTGGACAAGCCCACCCCCACCAGCGGGTGGCCCAGCGCCATCCCCCAGGCCGCTTGCCAGGCGTAGATCCGCCCCATGGCCGAGGCATCGACCCCACTCTCGGCGGCACCGCCAGATGCCCGATCGCTAATCCCGGCAGCGGCAAACAGCACCACCAGCGCAACCATCCCCAGCGAGATCAACAGGGTTTTCGACTTCACCCGCTGCCAGGCAAACAGGCCACCAACGGCGCAGATACCCAGCAGACCACCCCGGCTCTGGGTGGCGATAATGGCGGCCGCAGTCAGCGCAAAGCCGAGCCCACCCAGCAAACGCCCCCCCACCCCATTGCCCTGATTGAGCAGTAAGCTCAGCGAAAAACCGGCAGGAAAGAGCAGCACCAGCGCCAGATCGTTGGGATCCCCCAGCACAGAGCCCAGCTCGCGCCCTATGGTCACCCGGGTGCCCTCCACCAGCCCGATCCCGCTCGCCTTGTTGTAGAGGGCCACCAGCGCCACCAGACAGCCCGCCACCACAAAGGTGCGCACCGCCAGCGCAAAATCCCCCGGAGTGCGCACCAGCCAGGCGGTGGCCAGGGTCATCAGATAGATCTTGCTGTAGCTGCCGGTCCAGGTGGCGATCGCCTCGCCCCGGTTGCTGGCAAACAGCACACCGATGGAGACCATCACAAAGAAGGCCGTCAGCCAGCTCAGGGCTGGACTCCAGTAGGGCTTGATCCGACCGGTCAGCAAAATGTGCCAGACCAGCGCACCGATGGCGGCCAGCGAGAAGAGCAGCGGGATCTTGAGGGGATAGAGCTGGGGGAACACCTCATGCAGCCGAAAGAAGGAGAAGGTGACAAACCCCAGCACCATCAAGAAGGGCCAGCGCAGGGCAAACCAGATGGCGGGAATGGCAAGGCCGAGCACCGGCAGCAGCAAGGGATGGGGCAGCCGCCACCAGAGCAGTGCCAGCACCAGACAGATGGCGCTTGCCCAGATGGCTGGCGTTAGACGAGCCATGATCCTGCCCACCATTGGCCGAGCCAGACCATCGCCAGCGCCCCGAGCGAACTGGCCCAGAGGGTCGAGAGGCGATACGGCAGCGGCAGCAACCGCTGGCTCACCAGATAAAAGGCCTGCGCCCGCACCAGATAGACCAGCAGTAGGGTCCAGATCACCCCGGCGACCCCGAAGGGGGGGATGGCGAGCAGAAAGCCTGCTACCCCAAGGGCGCTGCAGCCCAGATTGATCACCATCTGGGCATTGCTCTTCTCGCCGCTAAAGCAGCCGACATTGAGCAAGTCCGAAACATTGCGCACCGCCATACCCAGCACCAGCAGCGGAATATAGGCGATCGCCCCGTGATAGCTCTCCGGGGTCAGCCAGCGAATAAGCAAGGGGGCGGTAAGCCCGACAATCCCCGCGGTGACAAACCCCAGCACCGACCCCATCACGCTGTAGTGGGCATTGAGCCGCAGTCCATCCGGCTCACGCAGCAGCATGAAACGGCGGGGATACCACCAGAGGGCAAAGGGTTGCAGCAACAACCCCACCGCCAGCGCGAGCTTGCCTGCAACGGCGTAGTAGGCAAGCAGCGCCTCCCCCACCACATCGGCCAGCAGCCAGCGATCCAGTCCGCTCAGGGCAAAACCTGCCAGCCCGCTCACCACCAGGGGCAATCCATAGCGCAGCAGCGGCCGATAGTGCTGCCAGTCAAAGCGGATCCCGCTATCTCGCCACTGCCAGAGGCTCAGCAGCAGCGCCAGTGCAACGCAGGTCAGGGTGCCGGAGGCCAGCACCCCGCTCACGCCCCAGCCGAGCCAGAGCCACCAGCCGGTCAGCACCGACTGGATCACCGCCTTGCCTGCGGTTGCCACGAAAAAGAGCCGCGCCTGATTGCGCATGCGCAGCCATGCAAGTGGCACGCCGATCACCCCTTCAAACGGCAGGGCGCAAAGCACCCAGCGCACATCCGCAAGGCGAGTTTCCACCGGCAGCCAGGCTTGCACCACAGGTGCCAGCAGCCAGAGCAGCACCAGACTGGCCAGGGCGATCAGCCAGACCAGACCAAACATGCGGGCCACCACCTGCTGGCGCTCCTGCTCATCTTTCGCCAATCCGGCAAAACGGTAGAGGGCATCCACCAGCCCGAAGCCCAAAATAAGGGAACCCAGATTGATGAGGGTCAACAGCACCTCCAGCTGGCCGTATTCACGAGGCAGCAGCTGATGGGTCAGCACCGGCAGCATCAGCAGGGAGATCCCCTTCATCAGGAGCAAGCCGCCGGCGTAATAGAGCATGGCAATCTGGTTCACACCAAGTTTCATAGGGCCTCCCAGCCACCCGAAGCATCCTGCTCCGGGTCAGCTACCGCTAATGCAAAGCCCACGCCACTCACTCCCGCCCTGAAGCGATAGCTCCTCTGTGCGGCTTAACCGGCCTGAACAAGCCCAGAATGAGACTGGCATTTGCGTTTTGCACAACGCTGGCTGCAAATTGCACCGACCGGCGCAATCTGCCCCTCCTCTTAGCCCCATTTGGCCCGATCTAGCTGGGGCCGTCCTGTTGGCCCGATCCCTGCTTTCTGCTTAGCGAGCAACGGACTGCACCAGAGGGAGAGGTCGCAATGAACACCATCAACCTGCACCGGATGAAAAGCTGGGCCAAACAGGGGGAGACGCCACTGGCTCGCCGGGTATGGCGACTGGCCAAAAGTGCCCGCCACTGGTCATGCCCCGTGATCCCTCCCCTGCATCGGCTGCTTTATCGGCTCTATCTGTTGGGCAGCAACGCGCTGGCGACCCTGACCCGCACCCTTTGGTGGACTCCCTTGTTTCAATCTCGCCTCACAGCCCCCGCCCCGCGCCTCTATCTCTATGGCGGCATCCCCTATATCAGCGGTCCGGTCACCATCGAAATTGGTGCCGACTGCCGCCTCAGCGCCGCCATGACCATCAGCGGCCGGGCATCGAGCCAGACACCAAGGCTGGTCATTGGCCGCAATGTCGGGATTGGCTGGCAAACCACCCTAGCGGTGGGCAGCAAGATAGTGCTGGGGGATAACGTACGGATTGCAGGGCGTGCCTTTCTGGCGGGCTACCCGGGGCACCCGGTCAACGCCCGCGATCGCGCCCGGGGCCTGCCGGATCGCGATGAACAGGTGGGGGCCATTGTGCTGGAGCAGGATGTCTGGCTTGGCACCGGGGTGATGGTGATGGCCGGCGTCACCATAGGCGCTGGCACCATTGTCGCCGCTGGCAGCGTCGTCACCCGGGATCTGCCCGCAGGTGTGCTGGCAGCCGGAGTACCAGCCACCGTACTGCGCCCGTTGCAGCCACAGGATCACAGCGACCTCGCACACGCTTCGGAGACCTTTGCATGAAACCACACTCACTGCCGCAACTGGTGGTATTGGGAGAGGATTGGGGCCAGCACCCCTCCAGCACCCAGCATCTGATCAAGCGTCTGCTGCCCGATTATCAGGTGCTCTGGGTCAACTCCATCGGCATGCGCTGCCCCCGTTTTACCCTTCATGATCTCACCCGCATCGTCCGCAAAGTGGGGGCCGTGCTGCGCGGCGCGCTCCATGCTGGCAGCCAGTCGGTTGCGCCATCAGAGGTCAGCAGCCCCCGGGTTCTGCCGCCGCTCGCCTTGCCACTGCCGGGCAGTCGGCTGGCGGGCAAGATCAATGGCCACTGGCTGGCGGCGCAGATCCGGCGCCAGTTGCCCGAGCTGGATCGCCCCTTGCTCTGGATCTCCCTGCCCAGCGCCGTCGATCTGATTGGCAAGCTGGATGAGAGGGCGGTCATCTACTACTGCGGCGATGACTTCTCGGCGCTGGCGGGGGTGGATCATCAAGCCATTGCCCACTGCGAAGCCCGACTGGTGGAAAAAGCCGATCTCATTCTGGCCGCCAGCCCCGCGCTGGCCAGCCGCTTTCCTCCCCATAAAACCCGGCTCCTCAGCCACGGCGTGGATCTCGAGCTGTTTATGCCCCCCAGAGCGCGGCCGGCGGATCTTCCCTCCGGCCGCCCCATTGCCGGATTTTACGGCAGCCTGAGCGACTGGATTGATATCCCCCTGCTGGCAGAGACGGCTGCCGCCCTTCCCCACTGGGATCTGGTGCTAATTGGCCCGGTCCAGACCGATATCACCCCCCTCAAGGGGCTCCCCAATATCCATCTGCTGGGGCCCCGTCCCCATCACACGCTGGCGGCCTATGCCCAGCACTGGCAGGTGAGTCTGCTGCCCTTTGTCGACAACGCCCAGATCCGTGCCTGCAATCCATTGAAATTGCGCGAGTATCTGGCCGCAGGGCGCCCCATCGTCAGCACCGATTTTCCGGCTCTCGATGGCTATCGGGATCAGATCCAGCTCCCCCACGATGGGGAGAGCCTGGCCCAGGCCATCAATCGGGCAGCCTTTGATCAACCCAATCCGGGCTGGTTTCAGGAGAGTGGTTGGGAGGGGCTCACCCGCAGCGAAGGGCGCCACACTCGCCAGCAGCAGGTGGCCCTGCAAAGCTGGGATCACAAGGCTGCCGAGCTGAACAACTGGTTGAAGGGGCTGGCCGGATGAGCAGAGGGCTCTGGCTGGTTATCCTGCTCTGCTGCCATGCAGCAATGGCCGCCACCCGGCTGGAGGGGCAGACCCCGCTGCCCCTGACAGGCAACCAGACACCCCAGCGGCTCGATCTGAGCACCCACAACTGGCCAATAGGCAGCGATGATGAACTGGTGATCGAGGGCCATAACCCCAGCGCCCGCCCACAAACCCTGATCCTGCGTATCGACGATAACGCCTCGGTCAACTACCGCAGCCGGGTCAATCTGGAGCGGATTGTCGCCCCCGGCCCCTTCACCCAGCGCTTTGCCTTGAGTGAGTGGCGCACCAGCCAGCCCAGAGCGCTGGCGTTGGACAAACTCACCAAGCTCTATCTCTTTATGGCCGATAACGCCCCCTCAATGACCATTCACCGCTGGTACTGGGAGCCCGGTCTGACTCTGCCTGCGGGCACCATTGCGCTGGATCTGGGGGCCGCGGCTGCGCCCCGCTTTACCGGCTTTGAGCCCCTGAGCCCGGGGGATCCCCGGCTGATTGGCCACCCCACCACCATCATGCGTCCCTCCGGCGATGCCCTGGTTCGCGATGGACTGCGCAATCTCGACGGGGTGCGGCTGGACCTGGCCAAAGGACGCTACCAGCTCACCCTCTGGCTGGATGACCCCGGCGAGTGGGAGTACCTGCCCCACCCCTTCGAGCGCAGCGTGCTGGTCAATGGCGAGCCCATCTGGGCCGAGCAGTGGCAACCGCAGGAGTGGCTAACGCAGCGCTATCTGGCGGGGCAATCTCGCGAGGCACTGCCAAATCCGGATCCCTGGCAGCTGTTCGGGGCGCGTCAAGGCGGCCCGGTCCATGTCACCCTGAACCATCCCGGCGGCTCGCTCACTATTACACTGGTGGGCCACTCACCGGATGCCAAATACCTGGCAGGGCTGCTGCTTGCCCCCTCTCCGGCCCCCACCAGCAAAGAGGCTCTCCCGAATAGTGGAAAAGATCTCTCCGTATTGGCTGACGCTACCGCACTCGTGCTGACCAAGCAGCGCCAGCTGTTTTTGGAAAAGTGGACTCTGGCCCCCTATTCCCCAACCCCAGCCCCAGCTTCGCAGCAGCTCAGCCTCACGCCGATTACGGATGCCGCCCCAACCCTGCAGATCGCCCCGGCATCTGCGGCCGATGCATTGCAGCAGGCTGCACAACCGGTGCTGGCGGCCCGTGGCAGCAAGCTGCTGCTGGAGTTTGCCATCCACACCGCCACCGACGATCCGACCCCCTTGCTGGTGATCCAGCCCCCCGAGCAGGCAGGATCGCCGCTGGCGCTGACCCCCTATTACGGCAAGTGGCATCTGGTTCGCCCGCAGGCGAGCGGCACCCTGCTGGCGCCCTCAGATCAGGAGCTGGTCGAGGGGGTCGCCGGACTCACCCTGCTGGCAGGGGTACCTCGGCGTCTGGTGTTGCAGATCACCATCCCCCGCGATGCGCCGGCGGGGCGCTATCTGGGCAATATTCAGCTGCTTAGCCAACAGCAACTGGTGCAGTTGCCACTGACTATCGAGGTTCTGCCGCTGACTCTGCCCGCGGCCAGCAAGCCGGTCGGCATCTATGTCGAAGCGCCCCCTTATCTGAATTGGCTGAGCCCCAATCCCGAAGCGTTAAAAGAGCAGATCGCCGAGGCCAGTCGCTGCGATCTGCAGCGGCTCGCCAAGCTCGGGATCAGCGGCCTCTCGCCTGCCCTGCCACAGGATGAAGCGGGGATGCGGGAGATCATGGGAGAAGCGGCCGGGCTCGGCTTTGTGCCGCCCCTGCTGGCCTATACCCCGCTCAAACGCTGGGGGGGCGACCCTGCCAGCCAGCTCGAACAGTGGCAGGCGCGGCAACAGGGGCTGACCGCCAGCGGCTTGCCCCCGCTGGCATGGAGCCTGTTTGATGAGCCGGATCTCGCCACCCTGCCCGCCATCACCACCCTGGCGCGGGAGATGAAACGGCGGGATCCTGCGGTGATCCGCGCAGGCCACTTCAATCATCCGGGTCAAGTTGGTCTGCTGGCAGAGGTGGAGATTGCCCTGATCAACGCAGGTTTTGGCGCCGACAAAACCGATGTGGCGCGGGTACGCCAGCACAAGGTCACCCCCTGGTTTTACAATCTGGGCACCCCGAGAGCCGCCGGGTTCTATCTGTGGCAAAGCGGCGCCGAGGGCTATTTGCAGTGGCATGGCCGCATGCCCACCGCCCTGCCCTATGACCCCACCGACGGGCGGGAGAGCGACTTTATGCTGCTCGGCCCGCAAGCCTGCGAGGCGCACCGCCTCTCTCACGATCTGTTACTGTTGCAGCAAGCCATCGAAGATCTGCGCTGGCTCGCCTGGCTGGAGCAGGAAGCCCGCTATCAGGTGGAGGCCGCCCTGCTGCTGGAGCGCCTGCGCGATCAGCTGCCGACCCGCTGGCAGGTGGCAGAGCAACTGCCCTCTGCCGCCTGGATCCAGTGGCGCCGCGAGATTGAACGACTGGCCAAGGGATTGAAAACATTGCAAACTGGTGCCAACTCATCCTCCTGAAGTGACTGCGTATGGCCAACCAGACTCCCCGCTCCACAGCCAAAGACAGCGCCCTGCGCCGCCTGTTACCCCTGATGCTGCCGCTGCTGATCCTCACCGGTTGCGCCCGTCAGGAACCGGTCAATGAGACCCTGCCGCTCCTCAACCAGTTGCGGGAACAGCAGCTGGCCGAACAGCCCCAGCTGCAACTGCAGTACCAGAACGCGGAGACGCAACTGCCAGCGGATCAGGAGCAGCAGTTGCATCAGTTTTTGGGACGCAAGGATCCGGCCCGGATTGCGCTGGTAAGCGGCCCAGGGCTGCAAACCGACATGCTGGAGAGTGCGCGGATGGCGAGCGTGCGGCTGACGGCCCTCACCCGCTTGCTGGGCTCTCGCGCCATTGAACTGGAGCCCCGCTATGACCCCATGCTGGCCCCCAATACCTTGCTGATCCGCATTCTGCCAAACGGTGAATCGGGGGCGGTCACGCCAACGGCGGCGCAATAAGCGCGAGGCAAGAGGTTGGCAAGGCCACCCGATAGAGGGGATAAGGGGTCAGCCCCCACAACTTGCGCCAACCCTGGGTAAGACGGTACGAGAGCAGCGGCGGGCTCTGGTGCAGCTCGCCTAAAAACATCACCCCTTGGCTCATCCCTTCACCCGCCAGCGTCACTGACATCGCCTCGCTATCCGGCGCCACCAGCATGGCCTGCAGCAGGCCGTCACAACGGGGATGGGCAAGCTGATAGCTGACATAGGTGCCGCCCAATACCGGCGTAGCCACCCGCAAGCGCCATCCCAGCTGGACCAGCTCCAGCAGCATGGGCTTGGCCCCCTCGTTAACTGCCCGGTTCTGATAACGCCAGCCCATGGCGGCAGCACTGAGCAGCGCCACCAGCAACAGCAGCAGATACCCCCTAGATAGATGCATCACGGCGCCCCCTTAGAAACAGGATGGTCATCACCAACAACATGATGGCCCACTGGTAGAGCTGGGCCAGCGAGCCGGTATGGAGCCAGCCATACCAGCGCAGATCCAGGCTCATCAGCACCAGCCGCAGCTGATTGGCCCCGATATAGAGCAGGCAGACCAGCAGCAATATGGGCCACTGCCGGTAGAGTGGGCGCTCCGGCGCCAGCCAGCAGCAGGAGACCAGCCAGGAGAGCACCACCAGATAGAGTTGAGAAAACGAGGAGCACCCCTTGAGCACGATCAGCGCATGGCCCCCCAACCGCTCGATGCGATTGCCATCAAGGCGAGTCTCCCAGCCAAGCAGTTGCAACCACTGGCCCACCCCCCAGGCATCAAGCGCCAGCACAGGGCCAGAGAGCAGGGCAAACACCTGCTGCCCCCACAACACCGCCACGGTAAAGGCGAGCACAATCTGCAACACCGCCCGCTCATCGCCACTCTGATGACGGCGCCATAGCGAGGCCACCAACAGCAGACAGGCCAGCGCCTTGCAACTGGCGCTGGGGATCAGGATCAGCAGGATAAAGAGGGCGAGCGCCAGTGGATGCGGGCGCCAGCTCGGTGCAACCCGCGATGCAATTTGCCACCAGATAGCAATCAGCAACACCACCAGCAGGTTGAAGTGGCCCATATTGAGCCACACCATGCCCCACTGATTGGCCAAACCAAGTAGCAGCCAGTTGGGTGCCCACTGCCAGGGACGGATCTCCATCGCAACTCCTGCCGGTTATCAGCGCTTTTGACCGCTGTCGCAAGTTCCATGCCTGCCCGACCTCACCCGGATCAAGCCAAGTCAGAGGATTCGCCAAAGCTGGCACGCTTTATTCATTCCCCCTGCTGGCACTAGCGCCAGGGAGAAGGAGTGAGCAATGAAACTCAAACCGTTGGCAGGGCTGCTGGGGATGTTGTTGGTAACCTCCCCCGCATACGCCTTGACCGAAGTCGATACCGAACTGCAACTGCTGATGGATGTGTCGGGCAGCGTCAGTTCATCGGAATTCAATCTGCAATTACAGGGGTATGTGGACGCCTTTTACAGTCAGGATGTACAAAGCGCCATCCTCGACACCAGTGGCGGCAAACTCGGGTCCATCGCCGTACAGATGATCATGTGGAGCAGCAGCAACCAGCAGAGCGTGATGACTGACTGGTTCCACCTCTACGACATGACCTCCATCAACAACTTCGCCGCCACCCTGGATGCCCTGGTACGCCCCTATGCGGGGATGACGGCCCCCGGTTCGGCCATGGCCTTTGGTGCCCAGCAGTTTGATACCAACAACTTCACCGCCGCCCGCCAGGTGATGGATGTGTCGGGTGACGGTATCCAGAACAACGGGCTGGATACCTCTACCGTGCGGGATCAACTGCTCGCCTCCGGCATCGATACCATCAACGGCATCACCATAGGTCAGGACTATGCCGATGGGGTGCTGCAAGAGTGGTATGTGGAGAACGTGGCGGGCGGTCAGGATGCGTTTGTTATCAATGCCACCACCTTTGCCGACTTTGGCAATGCGCTGGAGCTCAAACTGGCGGCCGAAATTGAAGGGGGCATTATTCCGGAAGGTGCACTGGCCGCCCCCATCGAGGAGATCCCGCTGGCCGCCCAGCTGCTGCTCGGTATGCCGCTACTGCTGGCCTGGCGCTATCAACGCCGTAATCAGGGACGCCTGCAGCCCGCCAACGGGCAACTGGCCCCCGCCATCGGCTGATTTATCCCCCCGTGTGTTGCGATTAGGGAGCTATGGCTCCCTGATTTTTTTGTGGCGGTGATGACCTGAATACAGCGCGAAAAGGCTAGTCGCCCTGACGAAATTCGCCCGATTGACCAATATGCCAAGTCTTACCATATGGATGCTGCGCCGCTTGTTCTTCTGAGGGCAACAACGATAACGCCTCTAGAGTGGATGCGATAAGTTCACTCTTGCCCAGTGCCTGGCGTAGAGAGAGCGCCTCTGACAACACGGTGCGAGCGTTGTCATAAGCACCGGTCTGTACGAGAGCCTTGCCAAGATGATGCAGTGCGAAATGCCGCATAAGGGAGTTTGGTTGCAACCGTTCAACTACTTGGGAGGCCAAGCTGACAGCTTCGTCCAAACGGTCGAGCCGCTGCAAAACCTGCACCAGGCGTAGTTCTGAGCTAACGCGAGCAACATCGTCCTCTGAAACCATCTGCGCGGAGATCACCTCTCGGAGAATGGCTTCTGCCTGCGCGGCTCGCCCCACACATAGCAACATAAAGGCGGCAGCGCTCCGAGCTCTTGAAGCAGCTCGTGACAATGCAGCACAGGGATGTTGGTCGAGGGACTGATTGGCAGCAGCCTGCATGGCTATTGGGTCTACCGCTTCGGGGAGCAGATAGGGAGCGCACAAACGGTATTCCGTACCGGTGCCTGCGATGCAAAACGTGTAGCCATCAGTGAGCGCCATGGGTTGATTCATCGATCCTCACGTTTGAAATAAACTGCCTCGCAGCAGCCGCTACTTGCCAGAAGCAAGATACAAAGTTCGATTAGCTATATAACACCGCCTTCAGCTGCACCACCGCAGACGAATTCTGCTGGGAGGCTTTGTTATACGCGTTTAAAATTCAGGAGCGTTTTTAGAAAACTTAAAATATTAGGTCCATAATTCAATAAAGTTTTGGTTAGGCCATGAACCGCTGAGCATGATGTCACTGCCCAGGTTCCGTAGCCGGAGTCAACGTTTGAAAAATCAGCATATTTCTTGAAGTCGTATTCTTTCATGACATCAAAAAATGATTCACTGACACTTTTCAGAACATAATTATAAACATTTTCATTTACAGGCTTGGCGAACCTTAGTTCTTTCTCATCAATGTGTGGAAAAACGTCCTCGCCGAAGTATTTTCTCAATGTACCACCAACATGAGCCCCCCTTGTAACTTTTCTAGTCGCATAAAGAGTAGTAATAACAGCAATAATGGAACAAATAGTATCCCGATCTCTTACAACAGATGTCTCAATAGCTAATGCGACACTATCTTTTGTCGAAGGTCTGCTAACATTGCCTAACTTTTCTTGCAGCCAATCATCAATATTCTGTGCACCATCTAGAATAGAACCTCTCAATTCAGGATTCTGGGAGATTTCCTTCATAGCTCTTTCCATAAGAGTAATAATGAGTAGAGCTAATTTTATTTTTCCTTCCATAGCACACCTTTATGCATAAAAAACAATATTTTAAAATATTTTATGACAAGTGCCTAACGCCTTGTTTACCTGAAAATTAGGAGAACCATAGGTTCGATTAGCGAAGCGTAATCGGACGTTCGTGGCCTTCCTAGGAGATGCATCTTCAACAAGCCAACACTTTTCCATCTTGCTACTCCTATACCATCCCGAAGCTAACTCTCGAACAGACAGCAAAGGTCACCGCCTGAACGTATGCAACATTAGCCGGAAGTATCACCGCAAGCGTCCGATTACGCTTTGCTAATCGAACCTACGAGCTATATCAAATCCACATGCAGCAATTTGTTATGTTTACTTTGTATTTCTAATTTTGTTAGTTGCATAAATAAGTAACGACTTATCATATATTTTCTCTACTGATTCAACTATTGAATTTAAATGCTCTTTAAACTCACTTATTTGTATATGCATAAAATCATCAGTTAATTTGATTAGAACATCTTGAGGTAATGTAACGCTACTACCTTGCTTTTCACTGGCATCAAGTTTATGTAGCATTGACAACAAATCAAATGCTTCATCTGTGTAATTGGCATGATGAACGATTTTATTACGCATTTCTCTAAATTCAGTGCAATGCTTACGTAATTTTTTAAGTTGGTCAGCCATGCCAGATGATTGAACATGAGCATTTGTGACAACTGACATATGAGAAATAGATTCGTCGGCAATACCTAAGTCATGTAGACTACTGGCTAGTATTAAAGCACGATCATAAATAGCACTGCTTCTAATCAAGAAATTTTCAATTTCATATTCTATATAATCTGCGTTTGTAAATTTTTCATCTGAACGTTTTTTGTTAACAACATACTCCAATTGATTTAATGACAGATGGCATTTATCAATTGCACAAGACAAGCGAACCAGAGTTTGCGCACAACGGAATACATACCACTCCAAATTATTTTCACAGTGGACTTCTTTTCCTTCTAACCCACGCTTTCGTACTGGATTATCAGAATCGTATAAAACAACTTCCTCAAATAAATGCACGCCCCCTCCAAATAAACATAACATTAATTATATTGAAGGCAGTATTAAACCAATAACTTATCATTCCGAACGACGCCGCCCTTTGATACATCACCCACTCTGAAAATCACTTTAAAATCATTAAATTACCAACCTAGCTCCAGTTTATGAACTGATTGTCTCTGTTTCATTTATTTGGGTCCATTTCTACCACTGTACAAAATCACAGTCAATCTGTTGCTATGGAAAATGCTACCTGCCTCGTCTTCTTAACAACATCAGGACGCAAATCGAATCGAGCCTAATTAAATAGCGTCGCCTCCCAAAACACCGCCTGATACTCATAAAAAAGGCCTTATCACAAGGCCTTTTCAGATATATTCAGGTTCCGGCTGGTAGCCAGTTTTTACCGCAATCCCCCCGGCTCTGGTGACAAGGGCAACACCTGCCCATCCAGCACATGATCACTATTGGATGGATAGTCCGGCACTGGCTCGCAGTAGGGAATGCGGCTTAGCACCGGCGCCTTGACCAGGGCAGCCAGTTGATCGGAGCGGCGCAGGCTGGCATCCGCCAGTTCGGCCACCAGCGCCAGACCGCAGCCGAGCCCCAGCCCGCCAACAATGCCCGCCAGCAGGAACAGCCAGAGCGGGTAGTTGCTCGGCTTGCTGGGGGCAAAGGGTTTGTCGATCACCTTGATCCGCTCCCCCTGCTCGAAGTTGCCCAGATCGCCGGTCACCTTGGCCTTCTCATAGCGCAGCAGCAAATCCTGATAGAGGGTGCGCTTGACCGCCAGATCCCGCTCCAGCTCGGCGAGCTGGCGCTCGGTCTCCCCCTGGGAGTCGACCACCTTGTCCAGCCCATCCAGCTGGCTCTTCAGGCCGGCGGCGTTTTGCTCCGCCTCCGTCAACTGCGTCTGAGCCAACTGCCACTCGGGCCCGCGGGCCATATCCGGTTGAGATTTGAACTGCTCAAACTCCTGCTGCAACTGGTCAATCTGATAGCGCAGGCTCTGAACCTTGCTGTGCTCGTCGCTGTAGCGGGCCCGCAGCAACACCAGCTCGGTGCGCATCAGTTGCAGCTTCTCATCCAGTTGGCGGGCCAGCTGGCTCTCCTGCCCCAGCGATAGCTGATCGACCCGGGCCTTGGCCTGCTGCAGGGTGATCAGGCTCTCGGCATAACGCTCCTGCAAGCCATAGAGACGGGCGACGTTGGTACTCTGCTGCTGGGGCAAGGCGCTGGCATGCTCCCGTTTGAAGTCGGCGAGCAGCTGCTCGGCCCCTTGCAGTTCGCTGCGGCGGCTGTCGAGCTGGCTTTGCAGAAAACGTTCGGACGACTCCGCCGACTGGCGCCCCTTGCTAAGCAGGTTGAAGAAAAAGCGCCGCGAAATGGCTTCGAGCAAACCGGCGCTGTTGGCCGCCGAATCCGCCTTGACCTTTATCTCGATCACCTCATCGCCGATCAGCCGCAGCGAGACGGCACTCGAGAGCCAGTCCATGATGGCATCGCGCTGGGCTGGCGGGGTCTCGTCATTGACCAGACCGCGATCCCGCGCCACTCCATCGAGCACATAACGGCTGCGCAGCAGGGCTTCAAGTACCGCAAAGCGATCCTTGAGACTCTCCTGAGTGATCAGATCCTTGAGGGTCGGGGTCTGGTTGGCATCTTGCGGCACCATAAAGGTGGTGCGGCTCTCATACTCCTTGGGGGTGAGCAGGCCGACCGTCACGCCCACCAGCGGCATCACCAGTACCGGGATCACCAGCAGATAGCGACGGCGCCAGGCGGCAAAGAGAATGATGTAGAGGTTGTAATAGAACTGGACAGGCATGGCATCACTCCCTGAGAAAAGCCCTCCCCCCGCACGATGCAAAGGCAGTGCCACCAGAGGAGCTGATCGCCTCTGTGGGCAGATCGCAAGAGTGGTACAAGATTCGCATTCTCCCGCTATCCGGGGTGTCACCCCTTCCCTTGCCGGAGCGCGAACCATGTTGTCATCAACCCCGTCGCACAGACCCCATCCCCGCAGGGGCACCATCCCCCAGCCTATCGTGCAACCTGCCCTGCAACCTGTTATTCAACCTGTCGTACAAATCGTGCAGCACCTGCAGCCCGGCGGGCTGGAGACTATGGTGCTCAACCTCACTCAGGCAAGCCCTGCCGAGCAACCGGTGCATATCATCTCCCTCGAAGGGCGCAAAGGGGATGTGCTAAGGGCGTGGCCCGCCTTGCATCCCTTCGCAGGCAATATTCACTGTCTGGAAAAGCCCGCGGGCTGGTCGCTGGCGACCCTCTGGCGGCTCACCCGACTGCTGCGCCAACTCAAACCAGTCGCGGTACATACCCACCATCTGGGGCCCATGCTCTATGGCGGCCTCGCCAGTCGGCTGGCACGGGTGCCCACCCTGGTACACACAGAGCACGATGCCTGGTATCTCGATGATCCCCATCAGCGCACGCTGGCCCTCTGGGGACTGCGCGCCTTCAAACCCATTCTGGTGGCCGATGCCACGCCGGTGGCCAACCAGCTGCTGGCCAAGCTGGGGCAGTTGTCGCCAACCGTGATCCCCAACGGCATCGATGAGCGGCGCTTTGCCCCGGGCGCCGCCGCCCTCGCCCGTCAGGAGATGGGATTGCCGCAAGGGGTCAAGTTGATTGGCTGCGCCGCCCGCCTTGAATCGGTCAAGGGTCACACCTTGCTGCTGGAGGCGATCCGCACCCTGCCGGAAGAGGTGCATCTTGCGTTGGCAGGGGTCGGCAGTTTGCAAAATGCGTTGCAACAACAGTGTCAGCAACTGGGGATCGCCCATCGGGTCCATTTTCTGGGGCTGGTCGAAAACATGCCGCGCTTCTATCAGGGGCTGGATATCTTCTGCCTCCCCTCGCTGGCAGAGGGGATGCCGCTCTGCGTGCTGGAAGCACAGGCGTGCGGGGTACCGGTGGTGATGAGCGATGTGGGGGCGGCCAGAGAGATCGTCTGCCAGGCCAGCGGCCATATCCTGTCGGAGCGGGATCCCGGCCGCCTTGCCCAGCTTCTGGCACAAGGGTTGCTGCAGTGCCATAGCCTGCGTGCCGTCACCCGTGAGTTTGTGTGCCAGCAAAGCAGCTTGAGCCGGATGGCTCAGGCCTATCAGCAGCTTTACAGCCGCTGATCAAGCGACCCGATGACCAGAGGAGCATCCCATGGAATGGATCATGATCGTGTTCTGGCTGTGCGCTGTACTGGTGGTCTACCACCATGTCGGCTATCCCCTGCTGCTCAAATTCGGTGGTCGGCAGGCGCGCAAGGTCGCCAATCCGCCCCGCCCTCTGGATCGGGGATTCAAAGCAGAGGCCGCCGATGAGGCGCTGCCGACCATCACTTTGCTGATGCCGGTCTACAACGAGGCGGCGACCATCGGGGCCAAGCTGCAAAACCTCGCCAGCCTCGATTACCCCGCCGACAAGCTGTGGGTGCATGTGCATTTCGACGGCTGCAGCGACAACAGCTACCCCATTGCGCTCAGCCAGCTCGGTGATCCCGCCCTGCAGCAGTTGCAGATCAGGCTGTTTGATCACCCCCGCAATCGCGGCAAGGTCGCCGTGCTCAACGAGGCCATGACCCGGGTGCACAGCGATCTGGTAGCCCTCACCGATGTCTCGGCCCTGCTGCCCATCGACAGCCTGCTGCTGGCGGTCGCCCATTTTGCCGATCCCAAGGTAGGGGTGGTCGGGGAAGCGTACCGCTTCTGGCAACCGGGCTCCCAGGGCGAGGAGAGTTACTGGCACTATCAAAGCCAGATCAAGCTCTGCGAGTCGGCCCTTGGCGGCATGCTGGGGGCCCACGGGGCCTTTTACATGATGCGCCGGGAGTGCCTCACCCCGCTGGCCGCCGATACCATCAACGACGATTTCATCCTGCCGATGCAGGCCATCGCCAAAGGGTATCGGGCTGTCTATGACAATCGCTGCGCCGCACTGGAGCTGGAAGTTTCCGATGCCGCGCTGGAGGCGACACGGCGCAAGCGGATCGGCGCTGGCAACACCCAGCAGTTGTTGCGGTTGCTGCCCCTGCTGCACCCCAAATTCGGCTGGGTTGCCTTCAACTTTGCCAGTGGCAAGGGGCTGCGGGTGTTGATGCCGCTCTGCCTGACCCTGCTGTGGCTCTGCGCCATCCCGCTGGCCACCCAATCCCTGCTGTTTCAGCTGTTACTGGGGCTGCAACTGCTGGGGTATCTGCTGGTCATCCTGATCCAGCTGACCCCTGTGCACCCCTGGCCCAATCTGTTTCGCAAGATCCACTATCTGGTGATCGGACACTGGTACAACGGCATGGGCACCCTGCGCTACTGCCTGCGCGCCCCCATACGTTTCATGTCACAGGAGAAAGCCGTATGACACACCCCATTCCAAGATTGACCCTGGTGGTCAAACGCAGCATGGATCTGTTCGGTGCCACTCTTGGCCTGCTGCTGACGCTGCCGCTGTGGCCACTGATCATGCTGGCCATCCGACTCGATAGCCCGGGGCCGGTGTTCTTTCGTCAGCTGCGGATCGGGCGCAGCCACGCCACCCATACCGAGCTCTTTTTCATGATCAAGTTTCGCACCATGCGCGCCGACGCCGAGGCGGCCACCGGGCCAGTCTGGTGTGGCAAGGGGGACAGCCGGATCACCCGCAGCGGCGACTTTCTGCGCAAAACCCGGCTCGATGAGCTGCCGCAGTTTATCAATGTGCTCAAGGGGGAGATGTCACTGATCGGCCCCCGCCCGGAGCGACCCGGGATCGCCAATCGGCTGGAAAATGCGGTGCCGTACTTTATCGAACGCACCTATGAAGTGGCCCCCGGCATTACCGGTCTGGCGCAGGTCAATCAGGGCTACGACGAGTCGCTGGATGATGTGCGCAGCAAGCTCGCGTTCGATCTGGCCTACTCGGTCGCCCTGCTCCACCCCTGGCGCTGGCTGGTGCAGGATGTGCATATCATCGGCAAGACGATTGCCATCATGGTTGGCAAGAAGGGGCGCTAATCCCGCCAATCTCAGCCACATCTCAACCCCATCAGGCCATTGCCACTGCAATGGCCTTTTTTATGGCGCATCGTTGTGGCACGTCCGCGGTGATCACCGAGAAGTCAGCGACCTGATAGCCATCATCTGGCCCCATCCACAGGCCTGATGTCCGCTTGCCCCACCGCAGAAACCCGAGCGTTGCGTGATCACAGAAGCAATCCGCCCCCTGCAACCCCTAACACCGGCACATAAAAAAACGAGTAGCCAGCGGCCACTCGTTTTGACAGGTTTCTCCGTGATTCAGGCGCCGTAGACGGCCAGAATATCGGTCACTCGGTTGTTGACGCTGTACCCGCGGGCTATGGTGTTGCGGGCCGCCTGACTCATTTTGCTGCGCACCACCCCATCGCTGCGCAGCCAGTAGTTGACCAGCTCCGCCATATCCCGCACATGGCCTGGCTCCACCAGCCAGCCATTGGATTTGTGGTCGATCAGATTGACCAGGCCCCCCACTGCAAAGGTACAAACCGGTATGCCGTGAGCCATCGCCTCCAGGGCCACCAGCGGCAACCCTTCAAAGCGGGAGGTGATGCAGAGCAGGTCGATGTTGTGCCACTCATTGGCCATGTTTTGGAAACCATGAAGCTGGACGCGATCACCATACTGCTGCAACAAGGCGCTTTTCATGGGGCCATCCCCGTAGAGATGAAACGCCCCATCCGGGCAGAAGGCGGCCAGCTGGCAAAACGCCTCCGGCCCCTTTTCCGGCGAGAGGCGGCCGACAAAGGCAATCCGGTTGCCAGTTACCGTAGCCGGCGTCGCAGGCATGGGGACAAAGTTGCTGATCACCGTGCTTGGCACAGGCAATTTGCGAGCGATGGGCTCGCTTACTGCAATACACTTCGCAAAACGCGCTGTGGTGCGATCCAGCCAGCTGTAAAACTTCAGCAATCCCTCCCCGTCATCCCCGCTGTGAAAAGTCGAGACCACCGATTTACCGGTGAACCAGGCTGTCAGCCGCCCCAGCACCCCGGCCTTGTAGCCGTGGGTATGGATCAGCACAGAGGCAGGCTGGCGGGCCAGACGGCGCATAAAATCGCGGCTGTTGTGGCACACCTCGTAAGGCAAGCCCTGCTGTTTGAGCAGGGTTGTAAACGGGGTCATGCCATGGTTGCTCACCAGCACTATGGTGGGGCGAAATCCCCTGGCCAACAGATCGTTGGCGAGATGGATAATGTGAACTTCTATTCCACCGACCTGACGTGCATCGATGGCCAGCCAGATCTGCTGCATGGGTAACATAAGGCCCTCCTCCCGTGGCTCCATGCCACCTGAAATGAGGCGCTGCATAGAGCGGGCCAGTCAGGCAAAGAGGGGCAGGATCAGGCGCCGGGACAGGCGACCAGCAAGAGGGTCATGTCATCGAGGGCGGCATCATTGATGCGCTCATCAAACCAGCGGGCGATGCGATGAGCCAGTTGCTCAAGACCGGGCCCCGAAGTCAGGCAGATCTCTTTTAGCTGCGACTCCCAGCGCTGGCGCTCTGCGGCATCACGGCTATCGAGCAGGCCGTCGGTCCAGAACAGCAGGATCTCGCCGGGCTTGAGCTGACGCTCATTGGTCACGAAGTGGGGATCCGGGCGCAAACCGGGCAAGGGGCCGGTCACGCCGACCTGACGGATGGTGCCGGGCCCGACCAGCCAGGGCGCAGGGTGGCCCGCGCTGGCCCACTGCACCCGCCCCTCGTTGCCGAGCTCAATGCAGAGGGTGGTGAGCAGGGTAGCCCCGAGGAGCGGATCACTGTGAACCGCATTGGACAAGATGGTCAGCAAGCGGGCGGGGGCGCGCTCCAGATCGTGGGCGGTCAGCAAACCGCGCAGATAACCGGCATAGGCATGGGCAAAGAACTTGGCTTCTGCATCGTGGCCCATCACATCCCCGAGCCACAGCACCCGATCCTTGACCAGCAGAAAGTCCCCGCCCCCCACGGTGGCCGCGCGGGTTTGCAACGCCAGCTGGTATCCCCCTATGGAGGTGGCGGGCAATAACGGGCGCAGCGCCGAGGTCATGCGCTGATCCAGCTGTTCGCCCCATTGCGACTTGAGCTGCTGCGAGCGTTGCAGCACCCGCGAAACCGCCAGCAACAGGTCCTGCTTGGTGATGGGCTTGACCAGAAAGTCATCGATCCCCAGCGCCCCCGCCCGACTCTGGGTCCACTGATCCTGATGACCGGTCAGGAAGATAAAGGGCACCCCCTTCATCTTGGGATCCTTCATCAACTGCTGGCGCAGCCCAAAGCCATCGATCCCCTCCATCTCGATATCGGAGAGCACCAGCGCGGGGGGTTGCTTCCCGAGCGCCAGCAGGGCGGCATGGGAGTCGGCATAACTTTCAACCCGGTAGTGCTCATGAAGGTAGGCGGTGAGCAAGGCACGCATCACCTTGTCATCGTCGATCACCGCGATCACCGGCAGTTGGTTGACCGGGCCTTGTTGGCGAAGGGTCACGCGATTGCGCTCACCGTCGCGAGAGAAGTGCACCTCGGCAAATAGCTGGTGCACCAGCGCCAGCCCGTATCCCCCCTCCTGCAGCTCATCGGGTAACGGCGCACTGGCAAGACCGGGTTGCGGGCCGCCATCATCCTCCAGTATCAGACTCAAGCCCGTTTCATCCTCTTTCAGAGTGAGCCAGAGCCGGGTCGCGGGAGGAGCTGTGTGTTTGACGCTATTGGTGGCCAGCTCACTGAAACAGAGCAGCCAGTTGGCTTGATCCTTTGGGGAGACCTGAAACAGGGAGAGCCCCTGTGCCAGCCGGTTGCGCAGTTCGCGCACCGCCTGCAGGGTTGCCGGAGCAGATCGCAACCAGTCATCCATATCGGGTCTCCATCAGCGGGCGATCAGATCCGGAAATTGAGCAAGGCACTACGCCGGCACCAGCGCTTGAGCCATTCGGTCACCCGGTTGCTGGGCAGCCGGTTGAGCTCGCGCAGGATCTCGCTGGCCAGCCCCGGGTTGAGCTTGTCGTTATAGACAGCGCCAATAAGATTGGCCTCGGCACGGGTCAGTTTATCCACCGCACTTTGTACCACGGTCGTCGGCGTCACCCCCGCCAGCACCACCAGCAGCGCCCCTTCACAGGCACCACACACCTGATCGGCCGGAATATTGCCCCGATTGAGGGCGGTGAGCGGCGAAGTATCGAAGATCACCACATCGTAATGCTCGAGCCAGCGAACCAGCAGCTGACGCAAGGTATCCTTGTTGCGAAAGGCCATCAGATCCTTGCCTGGCGCCGGGAGCAAGGACAAGGAGCGGCCAGTGGCTACCGGCTCGGGCACATCATTGGGCCCCCAGGCAATCGCCGTGGCGCGGCCGGGATGATAGAGGTTGAGATCCACCAGCAGGGTGCGCAGCCCATCCGCCTCCGAGCGCCTTGCCAGCGCATCGCAGATGGAGCTCACCCCCTCTCCCCCTTCCGACGAGGTGACCGCCAGCGAGCGGATCCCCCGGGCGACCGTCGCCGCGTAGAGGGATTCGAGCTCCAGATATTGAATGGGGATGCTCATATCAAAGCGTCCCGACCAGGGCCACCACCGAGATCGTGGTCAGGATGTCGCGCATGCCATCCATGAAAATGGCCCAGTTGCTGCTCTTGCTGTCAGGGATAAATACGGTGTCCCCTGCGCGCAGCACCGGCAACTGGCTAAAGTCGGGCTCTTTGGCAAAGCCGTCGAGATCGAAGCTGCGGGCCTGATCCCCCTGACCACTGGTAGCCATGTTGATCACCACAATCTTCTTGATATAGGCGCTGCTGGTCGGGCCCCCTGCCTCGGCCAGCAGATCCAGCAGGGTCATGGAGGAGTCAAAGCGGTAGCGACCGGGACGGGCTATCGCTCCCAGCACCCGAATGGTGTTCTCCTTCGGCTCGTCGAGCCAGGGACGATTCTTCTCCGGCAGGTAGATGGAGTCACCGGGCAGCACCTTGGGCAGCAAGGTTTCATCGCCAGTTTCAAAGTAGAGAGCAAGGTCGAGCTTGCTGACCCGCGCAGTGCTGCCACTGCGATGGGCGATACGCACATTGCGCAGATCCGCCGCCGCAGTCGGACCATCGGCGGCCGACAGGATGTCGATAAAGCCCATCTGCTCATTGAAGGCATAGCGACCGGGGGCCCCGACCTGACCGAAGATATAGATGGAACTGTCCGGTGACTGGCGCACCCACTGGGATTTGTTGTCACTGGGATCGGTGGGCAGCTCGGGGATCATGATGGTGAATCCGGCCCGGATCTTTGGCAGGCTGGCCAGCGCCCCGCCCTGATGGAGAAACTTGTCGAGATCAAACAGGGTCGGCGTGGCCTGCCCCCCTTCGGCGGTCAGGATCTGCACCTTGGCGATATCGGCCCGCTCGTTGGGGCCACCGGCGTGGGCGATCAGATCCAGCAGCGACATTTCGTCAGACCATTCATAACGACCCGGGATCCGCACCGCCCCCATCACCATCACCGCCCGCCCGGGGGCCACCTTCAACCAGGACTTCTCGTTGATATCGGTCTTTTCCGGCACAAAGATGGCATCACCGGGTTTGACTTGGGGCAGCGCCTTTTGCATCCCTTCGGTATAGGCCTGCAAGTCGATGGGTTCGATCGTGCCATCGGTGCGCAGCAAACGGATCTGGCGACTCTCGGCATAGCGGGTCGGGCCACCGGCATTGGCCAGAATATCGAGGAAGGAGTCCCCTTCCCGCCCCTCATAGGCGCCGGGTTTGAACACCTCGCCCATGATGTAGATGGTGCGTGCCCCCCGTTTTATCTGCTCTTCATCCTTGGGCACGAAGATGGTGGCGCCCGGCGCCAGATTGGGCAGCAGCTTGTTGTTGCCGGAGTCGAGATAGGCTTTGAGATCGAACAGTTCGGGGGCATCACCATTGATCACCCGGATCCGCTCCACCCCGGCAAAACGGGTTACCCCACCGGCTCGCATCAGCAGATCCACGATGGAGTTGCCACTCTTGAAACTGAAGGCGCCGGGGCTGTTGACCTCGCCAAACACCTTGATCGCCTTGCCGGTATCGCCATCCCCGCCTGCCGCCAGGGTTGCCGCATCAAAATCTATTTGCACGTTGCCGATCAGCGGAGAGGCGGGTACGAACACCACATCAAGGGATTGCAATGGCGGCAGCACGCTGGCATCACCGGTATCGAGATAACGCTTGTAGTCGAAGCTCGAGACCGTACTGCCGCGCCGCACCTGCATGTTGTTGAGCTGGGCACCGGGCACCAGACCGCCAGCGGCATCGAGGGCCATCTGCACGTTGCCATCGGGCGCCAGATCATAACTGCCGGGTTTTTTGACATAGCCCATCACGCTGATCAGCAGCCGCTTCTCCAGCAAGGTGACGGTCAATTGAGAGAGGTTGTTGTAAACAGGTTTGAGGGCGGTGCGGATCAGCTCATCCGCCTGTTGCAGGGTCTTCCCCCCCACCACGACGTTGCCAACTTCAGGCAGTGCAATCTCCCCCTGCTTGTTGATCTGGAAAGGCTGATCAAAAGCAGGCTCACCGGGTTGCACTATGGCCAACCGATCACCGGGAGCCAACAAGGCGGAGGCCAGTAACGGGCAGGTGAACAACAGCAAGAGAACACAGATCAATCCTTCGAGAGCGCCCCGTTTCATAGACATCCTTTTCGTCTGTTACGTCTGCCCCCATTGGCGTAAGGGGAGCCCTGACCAATCAGCACGACAGCCATCCGCTGTTGTCTGTTGCAGCCGCAAACGTACTTGTTGTAGTGATTGTGCCAACACGGTCTGACGCCAGGCTACATCCGACCAGAGCCGTCCGTGCATATCCCGTTCGATATCAATACGTTGAGATTGTAGCCGTTTCAACTCGGCAGGCATACACCCCTGCAGACTCGCCTGCTTTAATTCCGTCAGCTGCAAGTCGAGTTCCTTCTGACGCTCATCATAACGAGACCAGACCCGCCGTTCATCCTCATTGACCGGAATACGGGTGGGTCTTGCCTCTGCCATGCCGCCATACCCCTGTGGCGGCCACTGCGCACAACCCGACAGCAGAATGGACGATAGCAGGATACCAAAGCGTTTCATGATGCAGCGGCCATCATGCCACGGGAACGCATATAGGCCTTGATGCTCTCATGGCAGGGGATCACCCGGTCGATATGCAGCATCTCCAGCAGGTCATGGGGTTGACCGGGTCCGCAGACAAGGGCCATCTGATGCCCGTTCATAATCAATCTTTTATAGAGAAATACCAAGGCTCCGATCCCTGACGAGTCGATAAAATGAACATCGCTGATATCGGCCAGGATATCTCCCGGGTGGGTCGAGAGGGTTTCAAACAACGGGCGGAGCTCACTGACGGCCATCGCGTCAAACTCGTTTTCCAGTACCACTACCTGGATATCATTAAGGGTGTAAGTCATGCTTTCCATCGCTAGCTCCTTGTCGATTCTCAGACTATTTGCTGTCACGGCATTCAGCACGTTGCAAATGTTATGCCGGGCAGTGCCACGGCTCTTGTTCCCCAAATGATACTCTTTGCGCCTTATTCGCCGACACCCACTCCTCGTTTTGATTGCCAAATTGCAATTGACCTCCCCCGCACGTTGCAAACTGCAATTCACCTTCGCCGAGATCGCCCGATAACAGGCTAAATGGCTGATAATTCAAGCCCATTAGACTGGGCCCGATTATTGCTTGCCTTTGGACACACTTCACAAGCCACCTTTGGCTCGGCCCCCATGCCGCCATTTTCCAGGAAGGAGAGATCATGAAAGCAGGCCTTTACATCGCACCGCTGCTGGCAGCCCTTTGCGGCACCGCATACGCAGCCCCCTCCCCTGACAGCGCCGTGTTGAAGGTTGAAGGCGCCATCAGCAGCCCCACTCATCAGGCTCTGGCTCTGTGGGACAGCGCCATGCTGGATCAACTGCCGGTACACGAAATCAAAACCCATACCCCCTGGTATGACGAAGCCAAGACTTTTCGCGGCCCGCTGCTGCAAGATGTATTGGCCAAGGTCGGGGCTACCGGCAAACAGCTCACCATTACCGCGCTCAATGACTACTCGGTACAGGTGCCGACAAGCGATGCCGAGCAGTATCGGGTCATCCTCGCCCGCACGATCAATGGCAAGCCACTGTCGGTGCGCGACAAAGGGCCGCTGTTCCTTGTCTATCCGTTTGATCAATATCCCGAACTGCAAAACAAGCTCTATTACGGTCGGGCTATCTGGCAGATCAGTGCGATAAAAGTGGAGTAAATCCCATCATGCGTTCCATGGCGGCCAGTCAACGTTTCTTGTTTGTGGTGCTCTGCGTGCTGCTCCTTGCCTTTGCCGGTATTGGTACCATCCAGTACCGGCAATTTCAGGATCTGCAGCGCAGTACCAGCCAGGGCGAAGACAACGTGATGTGGAACTATTTCCAGCTCTATAACGAAGCGCTGCGTTTTCAAAGCTCGCTGCTCCATGAGTCGCAACCGACCTTCCAGCTCAGATACGATATTCTGGTCAGCCGCATGGATCTGGTGCTGGAGAGCAAGGATCGCAGCCTGCTTCAGCAAACAGAGATCTACCAGCAGGCAAGCAAAGCCATTCGATCCTACATCTCTCTGGCGGATATCTGGCTCGGCCCGGAAGCCACCAAGCCGCTCGACAATCTAGCCCATCAGGAGCTGCGCCAACAGCTTGCCTCCCTGCTCCCCCTGCTCCATCAGCTGACTCTGGAGGTGAACCAGCAGGCGACCCTGTTTGATGTGGCGCGTCGCGACAGCGTGAGGGAGCAGATCATCACGACGACACTCATCGCGACCCTGCAGTTTGCGCTGCTCTTTGTGCTCGCCCTGCTGATCTGGCGGCAAATGAATATCTCGTTTCTGCAGCACAAACTGATGCAGCAGCTCAATGACAAACTGCTGCGGGCAAATCAGGCGGCAGAGGCAGGCACAAGAGCCAAAAGCAGCTTTTTGGCCAACATGAGCCATGAAATTCGCACCCCCATGAATGGCATTCTCGGCATGCTCTCACTGCTGGCCGACCGGGATATGGATCCGAGGGAGCGAGACTATCTGGAGACGGCGCGCGAATCGGCAAACCATCTGCTCGGTCTGCTCAACGACATTCTGGATGTATCCAAGCTGGAAGAGGGCAAGATCGAGCTGCAACTGGCCCCCCATCACTTGCCCCAGCTGCTGGAGGATATCCGGGCCCTGATGCAGAGCAACTGCGATGCAAAAGGGATCAAGCTGACCCTGGCTGTTGCCCCCGATACGCCGGAGTGGTTGATGATCGACCCGCTGAGGGTGCGCCAGATCCTCTTCAACCTGGTGAGCAATGCCATCAAGTTCACCCATCAGGGGGAAGTAAAGATCCATGTTGATAGCACCCTGTTGGAGCAGGATCGCCACTCGATACGCATCTCGATCCAGGACACCGGGATCGGCATGAGCAAAAGTCAGCTAAAGAACCTGTTTCAACGTTTCGCCCAGGCGGATGTCTCGATCACCCGCCAATATGGCGGATCTGGCCTGGGACTTGAAATATCCCGTAACCTCGCACGTCTGATGGGCGGCGATATCTCGGTAGAGAGCAGCGAGGGACATGGCAGTACTTTTACCTACATCTGGCCCGCCAGAGCCACGATCCCCTCGATTGTTTGCCTGCCGTCCAAGCCGCTGGATCAGGAGAGCTATCGCATCTTGCTGGTTGATGACAATGCCACCAACCGCAAGGTGATCGGCGCCATGCTCGACTCCGTGGGCCATCAGGTCACACTGGCCGTTCAGGGAGAAGAGGCGCTGGAGAAACTGGGTCACACCGAATTTGATCTGGTGTTGATGGATGTCCAGATGCCAGTGATGGATGGTCTGGTGGCCACCACCCGGATCCGCACCTCCCAAATGCCTTGGGCAGATATTCCCATCATCGCCCTGACGGCGGATGCGATGCCGGAATCCAAGCAATACTATCTTTCCCATGGCATGAACGGGTATATCACCAAGCCCATCAATAAAGAGACGCTGCTAAGCGAGATAAACAGACATATTTCCCATGGTCGGCTTAAATACAACGCAGCCATGCGTGTCACCAAGCAATAAAACCGCGGATTCCGGACTACTGATTGCTCATCTGGGGCCACATTGTCGTCTGCAGGCAACTGCATGGGCTTGGGTCTGAAACGCATACAAGCAAACAGCTTGGCCACCTTTTTGCGTGCCCAAAGCTTGTCTCGGGTATGCAGGGATTTTTTGATCTCTTTGCGGCGACCACAGGGGAGCGTGGTGACTTTTCGGTAATACCAGATGCCGTGGGGACTGAGCCAGAGATTCATCGATGAGCTCCTCGTCGTCCACACAAAGTGGATGACCAAGGGCTTTAGGAAGCTAACTTATTGAATTATAGAAACAAGTGGTGGCCCTACCAGCCACATCCCGGCACTCGAGTCCCCCGCCTTGGCTGCTACCTTCCGGTCCTGACCAGGTCGACGGGTTATCAATGCGAGAGGACCAATAGGACCACCGGCGAGGAGAATAGGCAAACTGGGCGTTCAATGCAACGGCTTTCTACCCTCCAACAGATCGTTTGCCTTATTTTTCAACAATCTGCCGAATGAATCAGCTAAACAGCATAAATTTCGCCCCCACCAGCAGCATCAGCAGGGCAAAGGCCTGCTTGAGGCGTGTGGGTGACAGGCGGTGTGCCAGCTTGGCGCCAATGCGTGCGAACTGGGTACTGGTCAGCACAATGCCCAGCAGGGCGGGCAGATAGATGTAGCCCACACTCCACTCGGGCAGATCGGCATGACCCCAACCCGCATAGAGGTAGCTGAGGCTCCCCGCCAGCGCGATGGGCATGCTGCAGGCTGCAGAGGCTGCTACCGCATTGCGCATTGGCACCGAGTTCCAGCTCAGATAAGGGACCGTGAGCGAGCCACCGCCAATACCAAACAGGGCTGACATCCAGCCAATGATGGTACCGGCGATGCCTGTGCCGAGCGGACCCGGCATATGGCGTTCCGCTTTGGGTTTAAGGTTGAGCCCCATCTGCAGCGCCATGCTCCAGGCGAAACAACCGATGATGATATTGAGGGTGCTGGTGCTAAGCAGATTGGCCGTCATACCACCGAGCCAGGCACCAACCAACATACCAGCCCCCAATCTGCGGATTATCACCCAGTCGACGGCGCCCGCCTCCCGGTGGGCCCGCAGCGAGCTGAATCCGGTAAAGATCATGGTGGGCAACGAGGTGCCGAGGGCCAGATGGGTAATGATTTCAGGGTCGATGCCCTGGGCGCGAAAGGTCATGACCAGCACGGGGACAATGATAAGACCGCCGCCGATCCCGAACAGTCCCGCCAGCATACCGGCAAAGGCGCCCAGCAGGAGGTAACCCATAAACAGCATAAAAATTCCTGTGTTAAACAAAAACTGGCCAACACGGCCGGGCAACAGTGGATATCTGCATGAAAAAAAAGAGATGGCGCGAGGGCCATCTCTTCATTGTGCCGGTTAGTGCAGTGGAATGGTACCGTCCATCACCTTGTAGAAGGCCAGCACGGCACAGCCGAGCAGGGCCGCCGTCATCCCCTGCTCCAACCGGTTAAGGCCGCGCAAACCGTGATGCTGACGTGCCTTCCAGTAGATGAAGATGCCCGGACTATAGAGCAGCGCCACCAGCAACAGGTACTCCACACCGGCAGCGTAGACCAGCCAGCAGCCGTAAACCGTCGCCACCAGGGCCAGCAGCAGGTCACGCTTGCGCTGATGAGGTTGACCCTGATAGGTCTCCCCTTTCAATGCCAGCTTCAGGCCATAAGCGCCCGAAAAGACGTAAGGCACCAGCGCCGCCGAGGTGGCGATGTTGACCAGCGCCAGATAGGTGCTGCTCTGGAAGTAGATGATGATCAGGAAGATCTGCACCAGACAGGTAGAGCACCAGAGGGACACCTGCGGCGAGCCGTTCTTGTTCTCCTTGGCAAACCAGCCCGGGAACACGCCTGTTTTGCCTGCGATGTAAGGTACTTCAGCGGCCAGCACTGTCCAGCTCAGCAAGGCTCCCATCACCGATACAACCAGACCGATATTGATAAGCCAGGCACCCCAGGGGCCGACCACGGCTTCGAGGATCATGGCGGTAGAGGGGTTCTTGAGCGCCGCCAGTTGCGGCTGGCTCATGACACCCAGCGAGAACAGGGTCACCATCACATAGAGTGTCAGGGCGCCGAGCAGCGCCAGCACGGTGGCACGGCCCACATCCTTGCGATGACGGGCACGGGCAGAGACCACCACGGCCCCTTCAATCCCGATAAAGACCCAGAGGGTCACCTTCATGGTGGACTTGACTTGATCCATCACGGAGCCCAGCTCCATGTTGTTCTGGCCCCAGATATCCAGAGTGAAGGTATCCATGTTGAAGGCCAGCAGGATCGCAACACAGAAGACGATGAGCGGCACCATCTTGGCGATGGTGGTGACGATATTCACCAGCGCAGCAACCTGTACCCCGCGCAGCACCAGCGCATGCACCGACCAGATCAGGATGGAGGCCAGCGTGATGGCCACCGGCGTATTGCCGTCACCGAAGATGACGTTGTCCGGCGTATCGAAGAAGTAGCTCAGGGCGCTGAACACCACGATGGCGTAAGAGACGTTGGCCAGCAGTTGGCAGAGCCAGTAACCCCAAGCGGCGTTGAAACCGATGAAATCGCCGAAACCGGCTTTGGCATAGCTGAAGATACCGCCATCGAGATCGGGGCGGCGCATGGAGAGGTTCTGATAGACTAGCGCGAGACAGATCATGCCAAGACCGGTGATGGCCCAACCCAGGGCGACCGCCCCGGCACTGGCATGCGCAGCAATGTTTTGTGGCAGACTGAAGACCCCGGCGCCGACCATGGAGCCGATCACCAGCGAAATGAGGGCGCCCAGCCCTAGTTTCTTGTCCATTTCAATCCTGTTTATTTAGGCGGCGGCAGAGCGTCCGTATTCATACTGCGCGCAATATGGGAGGGGCTGGGAATCCTGACCCCGTGAAAAAGGCGGCAACTATATTGCATGACTATTCCGACCGCAATCCCTCGTCCCGTCAATCATGCACCGCCTTGACCGCGCGCAATTTTACAGCACTGACCCATATGGCCTGTGAGCTGGCTCAAATTAACCAAGACCCATTGATATTTCTCATTTTTCTGCCAACACAACCTGACTCGCATGGTTCCTATGCATCGCCATTCAGGCACTCTCTGTATAAATAATCTGCATAAAAAAGCCCCGGTGGAAACACCGGGGCCCATTATGTAAATCCCTATAAACGCAAACCGCCATCCAGTTCTATCATCCTTCCCGACAGATAGTCGTTGGCAAAAATAAAGCTCACCGTCTCGGCCAGCTGTTGCGCCTCGCCAAGGGTGCCGACCGGAATGGCCTGCCGCATCCGCGCCATCGCCTCCGGCTTCATCGCCGCCGTCATGTCGGTGGCAAACACCCCGGGGGCAATCCCCATCACCCGAATGCCATGGCGCGCCAACTCCCGCGCCCAGGTCACCACCAGCGAGGCAACCCCCGCCTTGCTGGCGGCATAGTTGCTCTGGCCAATATTGCCAGCGCGGGCGATGGAGGAGATGTTGATGATGACGCCCCCCTGCCCCCCTTGCGCCATCAGCGCCGCTCCCTCGCGACCGCAGAGGAAGGTACCTGTGAGGTTGACGTCAATCACGCTCTGCCACTGGGCCAGCGTCATCTTCTCCACCAGCTCACCCTCTTTCACCTTGATCAGCATGCCATCGCGTAAAATGCCGGCGCAGTTGATAAGACCGTGCAGCACGCCAAAACGCTCCTTGATGCCAGCAAAAACCGACTCAACCTCGGCTTCGCTCGCCACATTGCAGACAAACAGCTCGCACTGGCTATCTTGATCGCACTGATCATTCTGACTGCGCACCAGGGCTGCGGTCGCCTCCAGATCGGCGCGATTGATGTCGAGCAGCGCCAGCGTCGCCCCCTGTGCGCCCAGGGCCAGCGCAATGGCCCGTCCCAAGCCACGTCCAGCGCCGGTAATAACGATGACCTTATCTTTGATATCCATCAATGCTCCTTGTAGCGGTCGAAGGGAGATGCCTTGAAGAGAGGTGGCCCGTCAGGCGGGATCCTGTTTATCCAGATAGAGTTCGACGATGCTGGAGAAATCACGGCTCCCCTGCCCCTGAGCAGCATGCAGGTTGAACAGGTTACGGGCGAGCGCCCCCATCGGCACAGCGCTGTGGCCATGCTCGGCCAGCGCCATGGCCAGCCCCAAATCTTTCACCATCAGACGGGTCATAAAGCCCCCCTGATAGTTGCGGGCGGCAGGGACATTCTCCATCACCCCGGGCCAGGGGTTGTAGCGCTCCAGACTCCAGTTGTTGCCGGAGCTCTTGCCCATGATGGTGGAGAGCACGGCGGGATCCAGTCCCTCCTTCACCCCGAGGGCCAGCGCCTCGGCGGTACCCGTCATATGGATCGCAAGCAGCATGTTGTTGCACATCTTGGCGATCTGCCCGGCACCCAGCGCCCCGGCGTGAAACAGGTTCTGCCCCATGCAGGCGAGCAGAGGTTTTGCCGACTCGAAATCCGCCCTATCGCCGCCAACGATAAAGGTGAGCGTCCCGGCGGCCGCACCGGCGACACCGCCCGATACGGGGGCATCAATAAAGCGCAAACCGCGTGCGCGGGCCGCCTCCCCGACCTGACGGGCAGAGTCGACATCTATGGTGGAGCAGTCGATCACCAGTGCACCAACCGGCAGGGCTGCCAGCAGATCCTGCCCCTCAGACAACCAAAGGTCGCGCACATGCTCCCCCGCAGGTAGCATGCTGATCACCACCTCGCAGCCGGTCACCGCCTCACGGGCATCCCCCGCGGCGATGCAGCCAGCGGCGATAGCGCGCTCAATGTTTTGGGCAACCAGATCAAACACCTGCACCCTGTGCCCGGCCCTGGCCAGATTGGCCGCCATGGGCCCCCCCATGTTGCCGAGCCCGATAAACCCTATCCTTGTCATCCCGCTTGCTCCTTGCGTTGCTGATGGCGGCGTGCGCCGGTTGCCAAGATGTTATTCCTTGCAGGCCAACGGATTGCGCCCCTGCGGCCAGCGATAGAACTCGTCCAGCCACTCCCCCTCCGGTGGCAACTGTTGCCAGCGGGGATCTTTATCCTTGTCGATCAGCAGTGCCCGTACCCCTTCCACAAAATCCCCCTTCAGCACGCAGTTGACCGAGAGGGTCAGCTCCTCGGCAAATACCTCTGCCAGTGAGTTGCGGCGAGCCTGCCAATATTGACGCCACAAAATGGCGCGGCTGATGGGGCTGCCGGTGCGGCAGAGCTGCTGCGCCTGCTGGAGTACCGTCTCCTGTTCATCGAACTGAGCTTCGAACAACCGCGCCAATACCCCTTGCAGCGTGCGCCCCGCCAGCAGGACATCGATTTTCTGTTGATGGGGTAGCAATACTGGCGCTGGCAAGCGGGCCGCTACCTCACGGTGCAATCCCCTGAGCAGCAGATCGATCTGCTCACGGGGCTCACCACTAGCAGCCCAGTCGAGCACGGCGAGGCGTGACAACAGCGCACTGCGCTCGCCACTGGCGATAGCGTGATCCGCCAGCCCAAGACCGATGGCATCACTCCCGTTGAAGCGGGCGCCAGTCAGACCGAGCCAGAGCCCCAGCCGCCCCGGCATCCGGCTTAAAAACCAGCTTGCTCCCACGTCGGGGTAGAGGCCTATGGTCACCTCCGGCATGGCGAACAGGCTCTTTTCGGTCACCACCCGAAAATCGGCTCCGGCAAACAGGCCAATACCGCCCCCCATGCAGATACCGTCCGCCACGCAGATCAGGGGCTTGCGGTAAGAGTGGATGTGGTGGTCGAGCCGGTACTCCTGCTCGAAAAAGTCGCGGGCATATTCGAACAGTTCCGCCTCGCTCGCCTCCTGCTTGCGGTAATAGAAGGAGCGGATATCGCCACCGGCACAAAATGCCTTCTCACCCGCTCCCTGCAGCAGCACACAGACGATGGCGGGATCCTGCTCCCAACGGGTCAGCGTCTGTTGCAGGAGCTGGATCATCGGCAGGCTCAATGCGTTGAGAGACGATGGGCTATCGAGGGTCAACACCCCGACCTGATGGCCATCTTCGGTGGGATAACAGCTAACCTTGACCGGCTCACTCATAAACGGCTCCGTATGGATTTATTCTGTTGGGCCATATTGCCAGCGCGGTAAGCGTTTCTCCAGGAAGGCGGCCACCCCTTCACGCTGGTTGGCATCGCTAAAGAGATCGAGAAACAGCGCTCGCTCAAGGGGCAAGGCGGCATCCCGTGGGCCACTGCGCCCCTGATTGATCAGGGTTTTGCAGGCGCGCAGGGCGCTCGGGCTCTGGCGCTCCACCAGATGGGCCATCTGGTGCGCCGCCTCCCACGCCTGACCGGTTTTCACCACCTCCTCCACCAGCCCCATCTCGTAGGCCAGCGAGGCACTCACCTTCTCACCGCAGAGGATCATCCGCTTGGCCCAGCCCGGCCCCACCAGCTCGGTCAAACGCTGGGTGCCACCGGCACAGGGAAGCAAGCCCACCGAGGCTTCCGGCAGTCCCAGCAACGCCTGCTGCTCGGCGATGCGGATATCACAGGCCAGCGCCACTTCCAGGCCACCGCCCATGGCATAACCATTGATGGCGGCGATACTGACGCCGTGAAAACGGGCCAGCGCCTCGAAGGCCTTGCCAAAGGCCTCGGCTACTTCACGGGCCAGCTCGACATTCCCCTCGACAAACATATTGAGGTCGGCACCGGCGCAGAAAAATTTGTCGCCCGCACCACGGATCACCAGCGCCACCACGTCGGGACGACTGTCGAGCTCCACCATCATCTGCAAAAAGGCCTGCAGGCTGGCGAGGGTCCAGGTGTTGGCAGGGGGATGGTCGAGGGTGATATAGGCCACGTGGCCATGATATTCGAGTCTGATCCTTGTCATAGCATTGTCCTTGTCGATGAAGCTGCCGCCATGATGACAGGCTTGAATGACACCAACCTGTGGCTGGCTCACAAAGCCGAAACCGGCATGGCATGGTGCAAATCGGGTGGCAGGCAACACACCCTTGATGCGACCACCGGTTAGCCCAGCGACAAACCGGGATCGGCCAGCATGCGGCGCGCGATGATGAGTCGCATCATCTCGTTGGTGCCCTCCAGAATGCGGTGTACCCGTGTATCGCGCAGATAGCGCTCGAGCGGATACTCGCGGATATAACCATAGCCGCCAAAGAGTTGCAGAGCCTCATCACAGATTCGATAACCCACATCGGTGGCAAACCGTTTGGCCATGGCACACCAGGCACTCTTGTCCGGTGCCCCGCGATCCAGCTTGTCGGCGGCCTGACGTACCAGCAAACGGGCGGCAGCCAGCTCGGTCGCCATATCGGCCAGGCGAAACTGCACGCTCTGGAATTCGCTGATCGGGTGACCAAATTGCTGGCGCTGCTGCACATAAGCCAGCGCATCGTCCAGCGCCTGCTGGGCGGTGCCCACCGAACAGGTGGCAATATTGATGCGCCCCCCATCGAGGGCCTGCATGGCGAACTTGAACCCTTCCCCCTCCTCACCCAACCGGTAGCGGGCGGGAATACGCACCCTGTTGAAAACAACCTCCCGGGTCGGCTGGCTGTTCCAGCCCATCTTCTCTTCTGCCTTGCCATAGCTCACGCCGGGGGCATTAGCCGGCACCATAAAGGCAGAGATCCCCTTCGCACCTTCACCACCGGTACGGGCCATCACCACCAGCACATTGCTGCTGCCTGCTCCCGAGATAAAGACCTTGGTTCCCTCGATGAGGTAGCTGTCACCCTCACGCACCGCCCGGGTCTTGAGTGCCGCAGCATCGGAACCCGCCCCCGGCTCGGTGAGGCAATAGGAGCCCAGCAATTCGCCGCTAGCCAGTTTGGGCACCCACTCCTTGGCAACCTCGGTGGGCAACCAACTACCCAGCATCCAGCTCACCATGTTGTGAATGGTCAGATACGCAGTAGTCGAGGTACAGCCCATGGCAAGACGCTCGAAGATGAGGCTCGCATCGAGGCGCGGCAGCCCCAATCCGCCAAACTGCTCCGGAGTATAGAGACCACAAAAACCTAGCTCGGCCGCCTGCTTGATGGTCGGGATCGGAAACTCATGCTCCTTGTCCCAGCGCGCGGCATGGGGTTTGAGCGCCTCATCGGCAAAGGCGGCGGCCGCCTCCACATACGCCTGTTGATCATCGGTCAGGGTAAAATCCATCTTGTCGTTCGCTCCCTTGTTGTCCCGCGCTTATTTTCCTGAGTTAGCGCTTTATGACGCGGCGCCCACACACTGGTCATTCGGATCTGCCACTATGGCGCTGTTGTCGTGGTAGCTGATGACGCTCTCACTACCACCTATCTATCGACACACAACAGATTAACAATTGATTTACGTTTACGCTAACGTAAACTTGTGGCAGAAGTGAAGTACAAAATGGACCGACCACTGCCAGCCGTAACGCCGAGTCAGCCGGTCGAGCCAACCTTCCAACCCGACTGTCATATCCGCAAGGAGAGCATGGATGCAGATGGATGAGACCCTGAATGCCCTGACCGAACAGGTTGCGGCCTTCTGCCAGAAAGTGATCGCCCCGCGCGCCAGCGAGATCGATCAGAGCAACGCCTTTCCCCGTGATCTCTGGCCCCGGATGGGTGAACTGGGGCTGCACGGCATCACGGTGGCGGAGGAGTATGACGGGGTGAACCTCGGCTATCTGGCCCACGTGCTGGTGATGGAACAGGTAAGCCGCGCCAGCGCCTCGGTCGGCCTCTCCTACGGCGCCCACTCCAATCTCTGCATCAATCAGATCCACCGCCACGGCACGGCGGAGCAAAAAGCACGCTACCTTCCCCCGCTGGTGAGCGGCGAGCATGTGGGGGCGCTGGCCATGAGCGAGCCGGGAGCCGGGTCCGATGTGGTCAGCATGCGCCTCACCGCGGAGCGCGAGGGCGATCACTTCGTGCTCAACGGCAACAAGATGTGGATCACCAACGGACCCGATGCCGACACCTTCGTCATCTATGCCAAGACAGATACCAGTGCGGGCCCCAAAGGGATTTCTGCCTTTATCGTTGAAGCCGGCACTCCCGGTTTTTCTACCGCCCAGAAGCTCGACAAGCTGGGGATGCGCGGCTCCAGCACCTGCGAGCTGGTGTTCGACAACTGCCGAGTGCCGCAGGAAAACCTGCTGGGCACCCTGCACGGCGGGGTCAAGGTGCTGATGAGCGGGCTCGATTACGAGCGGGTGGTGTTGGCTGCGGGCCCCCTTGGCATCATGCAGGCCTGCATGGATGTAGTGCTGCCCTATGTGCGTGAGCGCAAGCAGTTTGGTCAAGCCATCGGCGAGTTCCAGCTGGTGCAGGGCAAGCTCGCCGACATGTATACCCGCCTCGCCAGCAGCCGGGCGCTGGTCTACTCGGTGGCGAGCGCCTGCGATCAGGGGCGCACCAGCCGTAAAGATTGCGCCGCAGCCATCCTGTTTGCCGCCGAAAACGCCACCCAGATGGCTCTCGACGCGATCCAGCTGCTCGGCGGCAACGGCTACATCAACGAATACCCCACTGGCCGCCTGCTGCGGGACGCCAAACTCTACGAGATCGGCGCCGGCACCTCGGAGATCCGCCGCTGGCTCATCGGCCGCGAGCTGATGGGAGAAAATGCATGAGTCGTATCCACTCCCGCCTCGACACGGCGAGCCCGGAATATGCGGCCAATCGGGCCGCCATGCAGGGGCTGGTCGATGATCTCCATGCCCGCATTGCCGAGATCGCGCAAGGGGGCGGCGCGGCCAACAACGCCCGCCATCAGGCCCGTGGCAAGCTGCTGCCCCGCGAGCGCATCAATCAGCTGCTGGACCCGGGATCCCCGTTTCTCGAACTCTCGGCGCTTGCTGGCTGGCAGGTCTATGACGAGCCGGTGCCCGCCGCCGGTATCATCACCGGCATCGGCCGGGTTTCGGGCCGGCTCTGCATGCTGGTGGTGAACGACGCCACCGTGAAAGGCGGCACCTACTACCCGCTCACGGTAAAAAAACACCTGCGCGCCCAGGCCATCGCCGAGCGGCTGCGCCTCCCCTGCCTCTATCTGGTGGATTCCGGCGGCGCCTTCTTGCCGATGCAGGACGAGGTGTTCCCCGACCGGGATCACTTTGGCCGCATCTTCTACAACCAGGCCCGCATGTCGGCCCAAAACATCCCTCAACTGGCAGTGGTGATGGGGCTCTGCACCGCTGGCGGCGCCTATGTGCCCGCCATGGCTGATGAATCCATCATGGTCAGGGAGCAAGCCACCATCTTTCTGGCGGGTCCGCCGCTGGTCAAGGCCGCCACCGGCGAGGAGATCAGCGCCGAGGCCCTGGGCGGCGCCGAGGTACACTGCGCCCACTCGGGAGTTGCTGATCATATGGCCCGTGACGATGCCCATGCGCTGGCCATCGCCCGCACGCTGGTTACTCATCTGGGTAACGAGCCGATAGAGAGCAGCCCCGGCTACGAGCCACCCTGCTACCCGATCGAGGAGCTCTACGGTCTGGTGGGCACCAGTCTCAAACGCCCTTACGACGCCCGTGAACTGATTGCACGACTGGTGGATAGCTCTGACTTTGACGAATTCAAGGCGCTGTTCGGCACCACTCTGGTGACCGGCTTTGCCCGTATTTGCGGCATGGAAGTGGGGATCCTCGCTAACAACGGCGTGCTGCACAGCGACAGTGCCCAGAAGGGGGCCCACTTTATCCAACTCTGTAATCGCCGCGCCATCCCACTGCTCTTTTTGCAGAACATCACCGGTTTTATGGTGGGGAGTAGCGCAGAAAAAGAGGGGATCGCCAAGCACGGCGCCAAGCTGGTAACCGCAGTGGCCTGCAGCCGGGTGCCCAAGATCACCCTGATCGTCGGCGGCAGCTTTGGTGCCGGCAACTACGGCATGTGCGGCCGCGCTTATGAACCCGATTTTCTCTTTAGCTGGCCCAACAGCCGCATCTCCGTCATGGGGGGCGAGCAAGCGGCCGGGGTGCTGGTGCAGGTGCGCCGGGACAAGCTGGCTGCCGAGGGCAAAGATTTGAGCGAGCAGGAGGCGGCCGCCATCCGTGCCCCGGTGATCGAGCAGTATGAGCGGCAGGGTCACCCCTACTACGCCAGCGCCCGCCTCTGGGATGATGGCGTCATTGACCCGGCCCAGAGCCGCACCGTGCTGGCGCTGGCGCTCGCCGCCTGTCAGGGTGCCCACATTGAACCCGAGCAGTACGGCATCTTTCGGATGTAAGGAGCAACCTATGTCAGATCCACTTACTTCCTCAGCACTTGGCTCTTCAACACAGGGCCCGTTTCGGCTGGAGCGGCACGGCCCAGTGGCCGAGCTGGTGCTGTCGCGCCCAGCCCGCCACAACGCCTTTGATGCCGACCTGATGCTGGGGCTGCTCGACTGCCTCGATGATCTGGCCCATCTCCATGGTCATGATCTCGCCGAACGCCCTCACGCCCTGCTGCTACGGGCAGAGGGCAAACACTTTTGCGCGGGCGCCGATCTCAACTGGATGCGCAATCTGGCTCACGCCGATTTTGAGCACAATCGCGAAGACGCCCGGGTATTGGCGCGGCTGATGCAGACCCTCGATGAGCTCCCCTTCCCCACGGTGGCGCTGGTGCAAGGGGCCGCCTATGGCGGGGCGCTGGGGCTGATCTGTGCCTGCGATCTGGTGTTGGCCAGCGATGATGCGCGCTTCTGCCTCTCAGAGGTGAGCCTGGGCCTGGTGCCTGCGGTGATCAGCCCCTACGTGGTACGCACCATGGGGATGCGTCAGGCGCGCCGCTACATGCTCAGTGCCGAGCCGTTCGATGCCATTACCGCCTGTCGGCTCAATGTGGCACACCAACTCTGCAAACCGGATCAACTGCTGGCGGAGGGGCGAGCGCAGGCCCTTCGTCTGTGCCGCAACGGGCCGGAGGCGATGAAAGAGACCAAACGACTGCTGGCGGCCATAGAGGCCCATCCTTCCCGCCTGCACGAAGAGAAAACCGTCGAGACCATCGCCCGGGTTCGGGTGGGGCTCGAAGCCCAGGAGGGGATGCAGGCCTTCTTCGACAAACGCCCTCCCGCCTGGCGTCCCCGTTTCAAGGATGAGACATGACCCATCACACTCAGATTAAGCGCCTGCTGATCGCCAATCGCGGCGAAATCGCTGTGCGCATCATCAAAACGGCGAAACGCCTTGGCATTCACACCATCGCCCTCTACTCCGATGCCGACGCCCATGCCATGCACACCCGTCTGGCCGATGAGGCCTGGCATCTGGGGCCCGCACCGGCCAGAGAGAGCTATCTCGACACCGGCAAGGTGCTGAAGATTGCCAAAGAGGCGCGCGCCGATGCTATCCATCCCGGTTACGGCTTTCTGTCGGAAAACAGCGATTTTGCCACCGCCTGCGAACAGCGCGGCCTGCGCTTTGTCGGCCCAAGCGGCGCCGCCATTCTCGCCATGGGCGACAAATCGGGCGCCAAGGCGCTGATGCAGGCTGCCGGCGTACCTGTGCTGCCTGGCTATCACGGCACGGATCAGCGGCCGGACTTTTTGCGCGATCAGGCGAGCCAGATTGGCTTCCCGCTACTTATCAAGGCGGCCAGTGGCGGCGGTGGCAAGGGGATGCGCCGGGTCGATCAGCTGGCCGACTTTGACGAGTCGCTGGCGGCAGTCAAACGGGAAGCCAAGGCCGCCTTTGGTAACGATCTGGTGCTGCTGGAGCGCTATCTGCCCCAAGCTCGACATGTGGAAGTACAGGTCTTTGCCGATAGCCTCGGCAACGCCATCTATCTGGGGGATAGGGACTGCTCCTTGCAGCGACGCCATCAGAAGGTGATCGAAGAGGCGCCCGCCCCCGACATACCTCCGGCTCTGCGCCGCGCCATGGGGGAGGCAGCCGTGGCCGCAGCCAAGGCCATCCACTATCAGGGGGCTGGCACCATCGAGTTCCTACTCTGCAAGGATGAGTTCTTCTTTATGGAGATGAACACCCGGCTGCAGGTAGAGCATCCGGTCACCGAAGCGGTGACCGGGCAGGATCTGGTGGCCTGGCAACTGGCCGTGGCAGAAGGCAAGCCGCTGCCACTCACCCAGGAGGAAGTGGTGCTGCGCGGCCATGCGGTGGAGGCGCGCCTCTACGCCGAGGATGTGGCGGCCGGTTTTCTGCCCGCCAGCGGGCCTATCCACTGGCTCCACTGGCCAGATGGCGTGCGTATCGACACCGGCGTCACCGCTGGCGATGAGGTGAGCCCCTATTACGATCCCATGATCGCCAAGCTGATCGCCCACGGCCAGAGCCGCGCCGAGGCGTTCGCCAAACTGGCAGATGCGCTGGCGGCACTGGATCTCGGGCCGCTGGTGCACAACGGCCCGTTGCTGCTGCGCCTGTGTGAAGAGCCCGACGTCCTGGCCATGGGCCACCATACCCAGTGGCCCATTCCCACCACAGCACAGCCCATTCCTGAGCTCGCCTGGCCGCTGGCAACCCTCTGGCTGGCGAGCCGCCCTGCAGGCACCTCCCCCTGGCAGCAAGCCTGCGGATTTCGGCTGGGGCCGGTTCGCTGCTGGACAGCGGCGGTGCGCATCGGTGATGAGCACCGGGTATTGACCCTTCACGATCATGGCGGCCAGTTTGAGTGGCAAGGAGAGACCCGTTGCCACCAAAGAAGTGACGACCATATCCGACTACAACAGGGTGGCGGCTGGCAACAGATCCCCATTCAGACGGTCGCAGGCTCGGAGGCAGCCTTCATCATGACCCTGGGGGGCCAGCGCATCCGCTTCGCGGCCGATGATCGGCAGCACAGTCACCACCATGATCAGGAAAACGAGAAGGCACAAGGCGCCATCGCCCCCATGCACGGCATCGTGGTAGCCGTGCTGGTCGAGCAGGGGCAAACGGTCAGCAAGGGGCAACCCCTGCTGGTGCTGGAGGCGATGAAGATGGAGCACCAGTTGCGCGCAGAGCGGGACGGGGTAATTGAGGCGCTGCAGTGCAAGCAGGGTGAGCAGGTGAGCCAGGGGGCCATGCTGGTGCGCTTTGCCGAAGAGATTGCCACACAGGAGGATCACCCATGAACCGATCACAGGACATCCGTGACGACAGGGTCAGTCTGGTGGAGATGGGGCCGCGCGATGGCCTGCAAAATGAAGCTGCGCCCCTCTCCCTGGTACAGCGGCTGGAGTTGATCCAGCGCCTTACCGACAGCGGCCTGCAACGCATCGAGGTGGGTGCCTTTGTCTCTGCCAAAAAAGTGCCGCAGATGGCGGACTCCGCAGCGCTGTTCGAGGCACTGCCGCGCAAGGGCTCAACCCGTTACGGCGCCCTGGTGCCCAATCTGCAAGGCTTGCAGGCAGCCATTGCCGCCCGCGCCGATGAGATTGGCCTCTTCACCGCCTGCTCCGACGGTTTTACCCGGGCCAATATCGGCATCAGCGTGGAGGAGTCGCTGGTGCGCTTCGCCCCGCTGGTGCAGGAGGCTCGCCGCCTCGGCATCAAGGTGCGTGGCTACCTCTCCACCGTCATCGCCTGTCCGTTCGATGGCCCGACCCGCCCGAAACGGGTCGCTGCCATGGCCGAGCAACTGCTGGATCTCGGTTGCCACGAAATTTCGCTGGGGGACACCATAGGCGTTGGCACCCCGGGCACGGTGGCCCCCATGCTGGATGCGGTGCTGCACGAGATCCCGGCGGGGCGACTCGCGGTCCATTTTCACGACACCTACGGCCAGGGGTTGGCCAACCTGCTACCCGCGCTGGAGCGCGGCATTCGCACCATCGACTGCTCGGTGGCGGGACTTGGCGGCTGCCCCTATGCGCCGGGCGCCTCCGGCAATGTGGCGTCAGAAGAGGTGGTCTACCTGCTACACGGCCTTGGCATGACGACGGGGGTGGATCTCGACAAACTGGCGGCCACCGGCCAGTGGGTGAGCGAGCAGCTCGCTCGCCCCAACGGCTCGCGGGTCGGTCAGGCCTTGCACGCCAATGCCGAACGGCTGCGTGCCCGCCTCTGTCAGCCACACGCCCAGCAACAGGAGTCATGACCATGTCCCGTTCCCTGCCCGGCAAGGAGATCACCTACAGCATCTCGGAGCTGGCCCACGAATTCGATGTCACGCCGCGCACCATCCGCTACTACGAGGATGAGGGGCTGCTCACCCCGCTGCGGGAGGGGCAAACCCGCATCTACAGCCACCGGGACAAGATCCGGCTCAAATTGACCCTGCGCGGCAAACGGCTGGGGTTTAGCCTGGCCGAGATCCGCGAGCTGTTCGATATGTACGACACCGACAAATCGAGCAAAACCCAGCTCCACTCCATGATCCAGCTGATCGATGAAAAGCGCGACGCACTGCGCCAACAACTGGAGGATATCCAGATGGTGATGGCCGAGCTGGAAGCCGCCGAACAGCGCTGTGTTAATTCCCTTAACAGCTTGAAAACTGGCGCAGATTAACCGAATCTGGGAGCAAGCTATTGCCCTGGGGATCCCATGAGATATTGGTGCTGGTTTTTGCTCTTGTTCAGCCTCTCTGGCTGGAGCCATCCCCTCATCAAGGTTGGCGGATACCCCTATGCCCCCTTTGTGGTCAAACTCTCCGATTCCCGCTATGAAGGGCTGACGCTGGACCTCATCGCCAAGCTAAACGAGATCCAGCAAGAGGTAAGATTCGTGTTTGTTCCCACCTCGGCCGCCAACCGTTACAAGGCGCTCGATCTGGGCCGTTTCTCGCTGATGCTGTTTGAAGACAGCAAGTGGGGCTGGGACACAGATAAATTCAAGATGACAGCCCCCTTTCTCGGTGGTGGTGAGGTCTATGTGGCCCTGAACAAAACGGGCCGGGATCAGCGCTTTTTCGATGACCCCTCTCGGCATCATCTTATCGGGGTGACCGGCTACCACTACGGCGTCGGCCAGTTCAATGCTGATCCCCTCTACCTGCAGCGCAAGCTCAATATCACCCTGGTCAAGGACAACGCCAGTGCCCTGCAAGCCCTGCTCAAAGGACGTGGTGAGGTAGCCATTCTCAACGTCTCCTACCTTAACCAGTATCTGCTGGCCCATCCCGGTACTGCCGAGCGACTTCTTGTCTCTGACAAATGGGACCAACAGTATCAGCACCGCGCCATTCTTCACCCTGAGGCCTCCATTACCCCTGCCCAGCTGGAACAGTGGTTGGCTGCGCTGCAACAAAAGGGGGAACTGGATCGCCTTTGGACAAAGTACGGCGTACAACAGCACGCAACCCCATGATTACTATCCAGCTTTTCTGTACCATGGCGGGAACCAAATGGGAGTGCACCAAATGAACACCACCGAGCCCGCGTCCCCCAAGCTCCGCTTGCTGCGCTACCTTGCCTACGCTTTCCTGCTGCTTCTTATCCTGATCACCCTGCTGCTGTGGCAAACCCCCCGTCTGATCCAGCGCTATCTGCCCGGCTGGCTGGCCGAGCACTACGGCCTGCAGCTGACGCTGGGGGAAATTGACGTAGGTCTGCGCAACCCTTCTATCTCCCTCGGCGCGACTGCCCTGCTCGATGCCAAGCAGCAGACCATCATCGGTTTTGAACAGCTCTTTATCACCCCAAACCTGCAAGCCAGCTGGCAGCAGAAAGGGATCGTGCTTTCCACCGTCACCCTGACCAAACCCGCGGTGCTGCTGCAACGGCTGACAGATAAAAAAGGAGATGTTCGACTCAATCTGACCGATGCGCTGGCGACCCTGCTCGCCCCTTCGCCCTCCCCCGAGCCCGAAACAGCCAGAGCCCCGCTGCTGGTCGACATTGCAAGTGTCAATGTCACTGACGGGCATGTGCGCTATCAGGATCAGCGCAAGGAGAGCGAACCCGGCTGGTTGCCGCTCCTCAATCTGGAGAAAGTGACCCTCAAGCTCGATAACCTGCGCACCGAGGCAAATCACCCGACCGCCTATCAGCTGAACGCAGCCATCAACGGCAAAAGCAGCCTCGCCGCTCACGGCAAGCTCGATGTGATGAGCGGCATGGGTCAGGGCAAGGTGAGCCTCAAGCAGGTCGAGCTGAAACCCTTCGCCCCGCTCTGGGCACCCTATCTCAAGCTGGATCTGGCCAAGGGCCACGCCAATGCAGAGGTGGAGTACCAGCTTAAAGAGGGCAAGCAAGGAGTGCTGTGGCAATTGTCCAAAGGCAAGCTGACGCTAGACAACTGGCAGCTTAAAAAACACAAGGGCGACGAATTTGCCCGCTTCGGCCAGTTGGCCCTTAGCGAGCTGGCGGTCGATGGCCAGAAACAGTCGCTCCAGATCGGCAAGGTCACTCTGCAACAACCCCTGCTCAAGGCAACCCTCAACCCACAGCAGGAGCTGGATCTGGCTGACTTGCTGATTGAACAGGCCCCCGCCAAGCCCGTCAAAGGGGCCCACACCGCAAACGAGGTGGCCAACAATGCGGCACCCAAGTCGGCACAGCAAGCAAAGGGAGCCGGTAACAGCAAGAAACACGGGGCAGACAAACCCTGGCAGTGGCAGATCAAGCAGATCCTTATCGACAAGGGCGATCTCACCCTCACCGAATCGAGCAGCGGCAAACCGCAGGCACGCCAGCTATCCGGCCTCAAGCTGGCGCTGGGGCCACTGGGCAGCAAGGGGGAGCAACCGAGCAAACTGACTCTGGCCACCCAGTTCAACCAGAGCAGCACCCTCGCCTTTGATGGCCAACTGACCCTGACTCCTTTCACCTTAAGCGGCGACATCAACCAGCAGGGGCTGCCCCTGACGCTGGCACAGCCCTATCTGGCCGATCTGGTACGCATCAAGGTGCAAAACGGGCTGCTGAGCAGCAACACCCGCCTTGATCTCGCCACCACCGCCCAGGGAGATCTGAGCAAGCTGACCCTGCAGGGGGGGCTCGATATCAACGGGCTCAAAGTAGTCGATCGGGCAGACAATCAGCGGCTGCTGGAGTTCAACGCCCTGGCTCTCACCGGTCTGACGTACGACGGCATCAGCCAGCAGATGCGGATCAAGGACATTGCTCTGAACAAGCCCTTCGCCCGCATCGAGATCAACGAAGATGGCACCACCAACATGCAACAGCTGCTGCTGCCGCAATCGGCGGCAGCAAAAAGTAGTGAAGCAAAGGCAGGCAGCAAGGCTCCCGACTTTCGTTTCACCATCGACCAGCTGCGCACCGAGCAGGGCAACCTGCGCTTTGCCGATCGCAGTCTGAGTCAGGATTTTGTGGCCGATATCGCCTCGCTGGGCGGCCAGAGTCGCCATATCAGCAATATTCCGGGGCAACGCTCCGATCTCGCCTTCAACGGCAAGGTGGATCGCTATGCGCCAGTGACCATTCGCGGCGGTACCAACCTGCTGGTCGCCAACCCGATCCTCGACATCGCGGTCGCTTTCCACAATCTGGAGCTCACCACCTTCACCCCCTACTCGGGCACCTATGCCGGTTATGCCATCGACAAAGGACAGCTCTCCATGAAGCTGCACTACAAGCTGGAGGGCAACCGACTGGAAGGGGATAACGACATCACCATCAAGAAGCTGCAACTGGGCGAGAAGATCAAGAGCGATCAGGCCAAGGATCTGCCGCTGGGGCTGGCCATCGCCCTGCTAAGCGATGCCAACGGGGTGATACAGATGAACCTCAAGGTGAAGGGGGATCTCGATCAACCGGACTTCAGCATCGGCAATATCTTCTGGGATGTACTGGGCAACACCCTGAGCAAGGCGATCACCTCCCCCTTCTCCCTGCTCGCCTCGCTGGCCGATGGTACCGAAGATCTCGACGAACTTCCCTTCCTGCCGGGGGATCCCGATCTCACCCCCACCCAGCAGGAGAAACTGGTCAAGCTGGCGCAGGCCCTCAAGGATAGACCCAAGCTCAGCATGAACATTCGCGGCAAGGTCAACTTCAACGAGGAGCGCCCCATCCTGCAACGGCAAAAGCTGGAACGGGTACTGGCCAAGCTCACCGGCAATCAGGCGGATCTCGACCTGCTGGAACAGGACTCAGCCCTGCAAGAGGCGCTGGCCCGGGCCTATGAAGAGCGCTTTGGCGAAGATCTGGATGACCTGGCCGATCGCCTCCATCTGGATGAAGAGAGCGCGGCACTGCGGGCCCAGGCGGTGATCCTGCTGCGGGATCAGCAGCTCATCACCGCCAAATCCCTGCGCAATCTCGCCATGCGCCGGGCGCAAAATACCAAGGAGTTTCTGGTCGACAGCCAGGGGATCGCCCCGGAGCGGCTGTTCGTGCTCGACAGCCAGGTCAAGGAAGAGGACAAGGAAGCCAAAGTGATCCTGACACTGGATCAGTAAGGCCGCCGCACTGCGCAAATGCGTAATAAAAATACAACTCCTCAACTATTTTGACACCTTTTGCTCACCAAACAGCCTGTCCTGGTGAGCATTTGGCCTCTGATGCAAATAATCACGTAGTTTTTTTACGATTTATCCCCCTTGCCCCCTTGCGGGCACGCCACAGCCTGCCTAAAATCGCGCGTCTTTTGTTAACCCCCACCTCTATTTTTGGAGAACGCCACGTGAGCGAAAAATTGGCCAACCCTGCCCCTCTGGGTCTGATGGGTTTCGGTATGACCACCATCCTGCTGAACATCCATAACGCAGGTTTCTTCCCCATCAGCGCCATGATCCTGGCCATGGGCCTGTGCTACGGCGGCATCGCCCAGATCATTGCTGGCATCATGGAGTACAAGCGTGGCAACACCTTCGGTGTGACCGCGTTCACCTCCTACGGCCTGTTCTGGCTGAGCCTGGTGTTCCTGCTGATCATGCCGACCATGGGTCTGGCCGAAGCGACTCCACACGCCTACATGGGTTGGTATCTGCTGATGTGGGGCATGTTCACCCTGTTCATGCTGGTTGGCACCATCAACTACCCGCGCGCCAAGCAGTTCGTGTTCGCCTCCCTGACCGTGCTGTTCTTCTTGCTGGCCGCCCGTGACTTCACCGGCAGCACCCTGATCGGCACCATCGCCGGTTTCGAAGGCATCATCTGTGGCGCCAGCGCCATCTACCTGGCCATGGCCACCGTGATCAACGAGCAGTTCGGCCGCACCGTGATGCCGATCGGCGATCACAAGAAAGCCGCCGCAGTACAGCTGAAAGCCGCTGCCTGATAGGCAAGCCACTCAGATTGTGAAAAAGGCACCCTCGGGTGCCTTTTTGCTATCTCGAATAACCGTTCAACAGATCGATTATCAGTCAAGTGACTCGACGTCGACGTCCACCTCCCCCGCCAGCAAGCGGGTCGCGGGGAAACGCAGTGCGGGATCCTGGCTAAAGAACTGGCTCAGTTGCCGGTATACCGCGGGATAGACCTGCTGCAGCCGCAGCGGATCGGTAAAGAAACACTCGCAGCAGACGGCGAAAAACTCCGCGGGATGTTCAGCAGCATAGGGATCGATGGCGGTCACTTCGTCCCGGTCGAGCTGCTGGCACAACTCGTCGAAGGCGGTCTGAAAGGCCTGCTGCCAGAGCTGACTGCTCATCTGCCCCGGCAACGGCGGCGCACCGTCCGCCTCACCGCCCAGCATGTCGAGCTTGTGAGCCAGCTCGTGGATCACCAGATTAAAGCCGTCCCAGTCACCATCCTGCTGCAGTTCGCTCCAGGCCAGCACCAGCGGCCCTTGCGGCCAGGATTCACCGGCGTTCTCCTCTTCAAACTCGCTCACCAGCCCGAACTCATCCTGTACTTCCTGGCGCCGGGTGACGGGCTCGGGAATGATGATGATTTCGTGAAAGCCGCGATACCAGTCAAGGCCGAGGTGCAGAATAGGCAACGCCGCCTGCAGCGCCAGCACCGCCTGTTGACGGCTGCTGAGCTCGACCCCGATCAGGGTCAGGGTCTTGCGCTTGAGCAGCTGTTGCCCCAAGCCGATAAGCATTGTCTGCTCGGTGTCGCTGAGCCCTTGCAAGATGGGCACAGCCGCCAGCGCCTGACGCCACAGCGCCAACTCATCCTCACTCATGGGCGTTTGCGGGCGACCACCCAGCCATTTGAACCATCCCAGCACGCCTACTCCTTCTTTTGATGCAAAAAACAGATTACAACAGTTTGACGAACCGTTTCGGCCGCTCCTGATAATCCTGCGCCAGATAGAAACGGTGGGCCGCCTCGCGCTTGAGGCTACTGGATAGCTCCAGCTGGGCGCAACCTGCGGCCCGCGCTATCGCTTCGGCGCCCTTGAGCAGGGCTGCGCCCACTCCCGCCCCTCTTGCCCCTTCATCGACAACCAGCGCCGAGATCAGGCCCCAAGCTGGTGCAACATGCAGCGGTGCCAGTTTGTGCCACACCAGCACACCGACCACTCTGTCGGCCAGGGAGGCGAGCAGCACAACGCTCGCGGGATCCGGCGCCAACAGGCGCGCCGTCACGTCAGCGCCTTCGGCAGGATACCCCAATTGGCTGAACAGGTGGGCGATGGCGCTCCCGTCGTCGGCCTCAGGGGGACGGATCGTCAACGTCTCAGGATCATTTTTCATTGTTGGCCTCATGTTTGCTTTCCATTGTGTTACGCCCGTCACATTGTCTGGCGCAGATCAACAAGGAGGATCTCATCTTTACTCATAGAAAACGCTGCCTGCCATTATCCCCCCACCCTTGTCAATTCACAAATTTGCAACAAGACAACATTTTTAGCTGGGAAGAATGGATGCAACTCGATATGTTACCTCCCATGCATGGCGCGGGTTTGCGCCCTGCCAAACCACTCGGAGCCACCCTCGTTTGCTTACCTCAGACTGTTAACAAATGAGCCCCTAACTGTGACAGAGAGCGAGGCCAAGATCTCGCCAAGACAGCGCCACAAACACAACAAAGGAGTTGTTGTACATGAATGAAATCGTCAATGCCATCAATGGTGTAATCTGGAGCCCTGCGCTCATCTACCTGTGTCTGGGGGTCGGTCTTTACTTCTCCCTGCGCACCCGTTTTTTGCAACTGCGTCATATGAAAGAGATGGTGCGCCTGATGTTTGATGGCAAGAGCACCGATGCCGGTGTCTCCTCCTTCCAGGCGCTGGCCATGACCCTGGCAGGTCGCGTGGGTACCGGTAACATCGCCGGTGTGGCCACCGCCATCACCTTCGGTGGCCCGGGCGCCCTGTTCTGGATGTGGATGGTTGCCTTCCTCGGCGCCAGCTCCGCCTTCGTGGAGTCCACTCTGGGTCAAGTTTACAAAGAGAAGATCAACGGTGAATACCGCGGCGGCCCGGCCTTCTATATCGAGAAAGGGCTTGGCATGAAGTGGTACGCCTGGACCTTCGCCATCGCTACCGTCTTCGCCTGCGGCGTGCTGCTGCCGGGCGTGCAGGCCAACTCCATCGGCTCCAGCCTGCAGACCGCCTTTAATATTGATCCGAACGTCACCGCCGCCGGTCTGGCGCTGCTGCTCGGCTTTATTATCTTCGGCGGCGTCAAGCGTATCGCCAGCTTTGCCAGTACCGTAGTACCCTTTATGGCGCTGGGCTACATCATCGTGGCTTGCGTCATCATCGCCCTCAATATCGGCCAGCTGCCGGGCGTGATCCTGCTGATCTGGAAGAGCGCCTTCGGTCTGGATGCCGGTTTCGGTGCCATTCTGGGTCTGGCCATCATGTGGGGGGTAAAACGCGGGGTCTACTCCAACGAAGCCGGTCAGGGTACCGGGCCGCACGCCTCCTCTGCGGCGGCAGTGAGTCACCCGGCCAAGCAGGGTTTGGTTCAGGCGTTCTCCGTCTATATCGACACCCTGTTCGTCTGCTCCGCCACCGGCTTTATGCTGCTGATCACCGGGCTCTATAACGTACAAGGGCCGGACGGCGCTGCTATCTACACAGGTATTGCCGGTATCGCAGCAGGCCCGGGCTATGTGCAGACCGCCATGGAGAGCATGATGCCGGGCTTTGGCAGCATTTTCGTGGCCATCGCGTTGTTCTTCTTCGCGTTCACCACCATCGTTGCCTACTACTACATCGCCGAAACCAACATCGCCTACATCAACCGCAAGATTAATCGCCCCTGGCTCACCTTCTTGCTGAAGATTGCGCTGATGGCTGCCACCGTCTACGGCACCGTCAAGACTGCGGATCTGGCGTGGGGCATGGGTGATATCGGGGTTGGCCTGATGGCCTGGCTCAACATCATCGCCATTCTGCTGCTGCAAAAGACCGCCTTCACCTGTCTGAAGGATTATGAAGCGCAGCAGGCACAAGGGATTGACCCCGTATTCCACCCGGAGAAGCTCGGCATCAAGAACGCCGATTACTGGGTGGGCAAACGCTCTGAAGAGAACCTGGAGCTGGAGAGATCGGGCCATCAGTTCGAGCCGGATCAGGAGCGCAAGACCTCCTGAACCAGAACGACATAAGACATCAATAAAAAATGGCAGCCTCGGCTGCCATTTTTTATTTAATTTCAACAGGTTATATTAAAACAAAGGAGTTAAGTGCCACACAATGGGACATTTTTGGACGTGAAAAGACACCAAAATTGGCAAAATGTGGACACTTTTTTCTGCCCGTTCCCGGGGGAAATCACGCTGGTTGAAGATGGTTTTCCAACGGGTTAAAGCGGACTGCGTCATTGAGATAATCCGGTGCAAAGTGGGCGTATGTCATCGTCTGATGAAATATCAAGTGGCCGCCCTCAAGAAGCATGCCGAACTGGTTGGCCCGCCCAAGCCCGTGCTGCAAGACCCGCGCTTTGAGGCTGCCCGCTTTGCCGCAGATAACGGCATCTTTCGCTGCTACCTGCACGCCATGGGCGGTGCACTGGCCACCCGTGCCGAACACCCCATCAAGCTGGCCCACCTCATCGAGGAGCAGGCCAACAGCTATGGCGAAGACATCAAACGCCTGATGGGCATTACCTCCGCTCGCCTGGGCATCAAGACCCGCCTGCAAGGGTGGGAAATTGTGCCTGCCGGTACCCATGAAGCCAGGAAAGCCGCCGAAGCTGCAGCGAGGAGGGGTGGGTTTAAGACGGGCGACAGCCCGGCACCTTGGAGCTCTGACAATAACTGTACGCGGCCAGATCCTGGTGCCTTCGCAGACCAGATCATGAGGGAACAATGGGGGTTATCGCCCTTCTCTATCGAGCGTTTGCAGGCTGGCGCAAGTATCAGCTCGGACGGTTTCACCCTTTGGCTAGAGAACGGACAGCTGCAGTCGTGCCGATCGTTACCAAGCGAACCAGATTGGCTGCCAGAAGGCCTGCAGCCTAACGAACAGAGTCTGCCGGATGAGTATGCGGTACCGGAAGACAATCCGGACTGGCCGATGCTGGTAGAGCTGTGCAGCGAGGTCTACCAGGCACAAGGCCACGACGGGACACATCGCTGGATCGAGATGCTGCCACAGCCCTATCAGTCGGAGATCTGGCGCGTGCTGGAGTGGCTAGATGCACCAAAGTGGATGCAGGTACAGGACCGACTATAACGAGGAGTAGGCATGAAGCTGAAGGAAAAGGGAAGGTGCGAATATGTATCTCATGAATAAAAATGAAAACTTTAGTCATTTAATATCAATGGGTTACATGTCATCATTTTCGTGTTATGTGACTTGTTCGCACCTTCCCTATGTCTTCATAGGGACTTAAATTTTATTATACTGCCTTGTCACTCTCAAATTGCATGACTTTAATGAGCCTCTCTCAAATGGTCTAAGTATGGACTACATAATTGAATGAACGTAGACCTCCAATCTCCTGGCAACTCATTAAAGTTATCTGGCCAATTCTCTTGAATGTGCTGGTAAGCCTTATATGGCTTTTCATAGGATGGAGCATCGTAACCTAATAAATCCTCAATACACTCTTCAATCATTATTCTTCGTGCTTCACCTGTTTGCGCAAGTATTGGGGCATTCATAGCTTCAGCACGAGCGGTTCCGTTATCACGATCATGCATAATTATATAATTGACATCCAAAGCATTTAGATATTTAGCAATAGACACCAATACCGCTTTTCCTCTTGCTCTAAGAAATTCACAATTACCAACAACCTTTGCTTTATCTTCCGCTGATAATCTCTTGATTGTCTCTCTTACTACAACCTCTTCTGTATCACCTTCAACAAAAATACTCTTCTTGGTAAAAAACATTCTCGATATATAATCATCCACTTTCAATAACATTTTTAGATTTTGTTTTTCATCTGCTTGAAGTGATACGAAAGCATTTTCAAGATTGAATGAATTTGAAATAGAAAAATTTGTTTCTGAAACACTAAACTTAGTAAGACTCACACTTTTCTCAGAACCAAGATTAAGCATGTAAGGTGAATGTGTTGTTGCTACTATTTGACAACTCTGTCCAGCAAGCTCATATAGAGCATCACGCATTTGATTTGCCGCTGCCGGATGAAGATATATTTCTGGCTCCTCGAAACAAAAAATTGTGGAGCGAGGTGTATCAGTTTCCCTATTTATAAACTCTTGTACATATCTCAGTAACTGAAAAGCAGTGGCACGAATCATACCATGCCCTTGGTAATTCACTGCTGTTTTAACATTGCTTTCCATTTCCACATTAAATTGAGGTTTGATTGACTTTTCAGGAACATCAAGTGTCGCATTTACATGAACTGCTGAATCTGGAAATAAATTACCAACCATCCCATTCAATTCATTCATCAACCGACCAAAATCAGTCCTAGCATCATTTGGGTCAAGTTCCGCAGCAAGATTTTTAAGAAACGCCTGAGCTTGTAAATAATTTGGTGAATCTCGACGAACTTTTTCAAAAAGCTCACTAAGCAATGTCAACAATGCACCACCTGAACCAGTTAGCTCTGAGATACAGGATTCCGCTGGTATAACTACAACTCTTGGTAACTTTGATAATACATTACCCGGAATTCCACCTGGGTTCTCTACCCAAGTTGGCTCTTGATCAACCCGAATATCCCAACACTCTGGCAAATCATCGAATCTCGATTTTGTAGCAGCAATTGTTAAGCCTTTTTCAAAATTCGCCTCTCCGAAATGCTATTTAAGAAATGCCTCACTATAATCATCCCCAACAAGGTCAGACACTCTATTGCATTGTGAATAGCGAGCACTTCTTGTTCTTGGATATTCTTTCATATATATCTTTGGCTTCGATTGATTCAAATGCCACACTTTCTTATAGATAATAGAATGCCCACTTTCACCATCTAGTCTCTCTTGTGAAGTAATTACACGCCCTTTAAATCCTAACCAACTACGGGATTCCGCAGGTAAATTATGATATTCTGCTACAACCTCAACTTCATCCTCATATGTATAGGCTCCATCTGTATTACTATACTCTTTGGAAAAATCCTCTCGATCTAAGCTAGAATTTTTGTGTAAATGCTGAAGTGCAGCAAAGACACTTGATTTACCTGCATTGTTAGGACCAATTAAAAATGTAGTATCCCTGAATTTAATGCGGCAATCTTTTAATTTTCTGAAATTTTTTATATGTAATTCATGCAGTCTCATATCGCCACCATTTTGTTAATAAAAAATCTACCAGGCTATCAATTAAATATCTTCAGGCTCTCGGCTAGCAGCGTACAGCTTTTTGAGGGAACAACCGTCAGATAGACCTCAGGTACTTTTGGTACAGTCGAGGTCATATGGAAATGGTATCAAATGCAGACCATCTTAGTGAGTTGAAAGTTATTAGCTGGATTCTTTTTGATTAATTTTTTGATGAAGATCAGTATTCTTGAGGTGATGAAGATGAAACTTTGTGACCATCTGAATGGGGGCTGTATAAGGTTGTAATAATTCGAGATATAAAACACAACCAAGGGCGCTACTGCGCCCCCAGACCTTTGAGTACCAACTGCCGCCCTTCTGGCGTGAGTGACCCCATCAAGCTAAGCACCAGCTGGTTGGTAGTCTTGGCCGAGGGGCTTAAGGTGTGGGCGAACGACAAGGTAGCCACCCAGCTGTGGCCACACTCGGCATCGGTGCACTGACAGTAGAGATCCGAGACATCATCGCTCAGTCGGTTGGTCTTGGTAATGCGGCCCCGCTGGCCACACACTTTGCAATAAACCCGCATTACGCCCCCTTTTCTATCCAAATCAACAGCCTATCTTGCCACAGCAAACACTGTTTGTTTATACAGTTGAACCGATATTCTCCCGAAAATCGACCCGCAGGGAGACGGGAGTCCCGCGCTGTTGATGGCATCCTGGATAAGCTCGCACAGCGGCAGCACCTCGTTGCGGGCATAGGTCGCATCGTACTTCTCGGGATCCCCGAGCCCTCCCCCGCCATTGGTCGGAATGATACCAGCCAGCGCCGCCGGAAAGCGGTGGCTGGTCAATACGTCCTGAGCGGTGATCCCCTTGATGGCCGCGAACTCGTCCTTGGTGGCGATATCCCCCACCGGGATCAGCTTGATGCCATCGGGCTTGCCGTCCGGGATGTTGACGAACATGGAACGGAAATTCCCCACCCCCTTGCTGCTCGCAATCATCTCCTTCATCTCCTCCTCGGTGTCATCGTCCATGTTCGGGTCGGTGGCGTAGAAGATGAAGCCCATGTGGGCGCCGTTGAGGAAGTATTTGCGCCGAAACAGGGTGGCATCCTGGTTGAGCAGCGCCGACTGCAGGCCACCCAGGTAATCGGGCATACCGTAGATCGCTCGTGCAGCTCGCAGTCAGAGCGGATTGCGGAGCGGCCCGAAGGGCAGCCGCCAGCGAAACAGGCTGTTAAGGGTGGCCCGCCACTGATTGGGTCGCCCCAGGATCTGCTTTTGCAGCCGGGTCTCCTCTTTGAGCATCGCCTCGTCACTACGAGCCCAGGCCTGGCTGTAGAGCTGCTTGATCCCCGCCAGTGCATCCGGTGACTTGGTGATAAGGGTGCGGGCAAACTCCCGCGCCTCCACCAGCGGATCGGCGCAGACCCGGCTTACCAGCCCGAGGGATTTGGCCTCGACGGCATCCAGCTCGCGCCCGCTCATGGCCAGCTCCATGGCGGTATCCAGCCCCATCAGGTTGCGCATGGTGACGCTGCCACTCATATCGGGGATGATGCCCCACTTGATCTCCATCACCGAGAAGCGGCAATCGGGGGTGCTGAAGCGAAAATCGGCGCCGAGCGCAATCTGCAAGCCACCGCCAAAACAGACCCCCTGGGTCACCGCAATCACCGGCACCGGCAGCTGGTGCCAACCATAGGCAACCCGCTGGGCCAGATTGGTCGCCTCGTCCGCTTCGCGCTTGAGGATATCGAGCGCCGCCACCGGCTGTCTCAGCATGGATTTCACATCCAGCCCGGCACAGAAGGCCCGCCCCTCGCCATGCAGGATCACCGCCCGCAGCCCCTTGTGCCGGGCGAGCTGCGTCAGCGTCTCGTCGATGGTGCTGAACATGGCGCGGTCCAGCGCATTCAGTTTATCCCCCCGCGTCAGCATCACTTCGGCAATCCCGTCGTGGATCTCGCATTTGATCCTTGGTTTTTCCATCTCCCTTGTCCTCTCCTTGATCCCTGAAACTGACTCACTGGTCATACCACTACGTTATCAGAGTGTGAACAGGCGGTACAGCTGAGACTAAAGTCGGCTGGTCGCCTCCCCCTCCCTTTGTCACACTGGGAGCTGCATGAGTGCCGCAAGCCAGCAGAGGACGCTGTCATGTCAACCCTGTTCAATTTTGCCAGACCACCGTTCGACCGACTGGATGAGGAGGCGCGCGAGCGGCTCTCTCGTCACCTCTCGCTCTGCTATTTTCGGGCCGGGGATCTGCTGCTAAAAGAGGGGGACGAGCCTCCCGGCCTCTATCTCATCATCAAGGGGGCGGTGGAAGAGTCTGCCCCTCACCACCAGTTTGGTGATTACGGGGTCGATGATCTGTTCGATGTGCGCGCCCAGTTTGATGGCCGCTGCCGCCACCGCTTCACCGCGCTGGAAGATAGCCTTTGTCAGCTCATTCCTCGCCACACCTTTCTGGCGCTCTGTGAGCAGGATCCGCAGTTTGCCAGCTACTTCACCGCCAATCTGGCCGAGCGCCAGCGCCAGCAGGAGCAACGCGAACAACTGGGTCAGAAGAATCTGGCTGAATTTATCCTGACCCGCATCGAACCGGGCCACCTGCAGGCACCGCTTATCGTCGATAGCAAGCTGTCACTGCTCGCGGCGACCGAAGCCATGGTGAGCAAGGGGACTGATTGTCTGCTCTACCCGGCCCACGACGGCTCCCTCACGCTGGCAACCCGCAAGACCCTGCTCCACGCCCTGACCCTCAAGGGATTGCCGCTGACGGCCCCGCTCTCGGTGCTGACCCCCACGCCCCTGATTGGTCTGCCGCTGGAGAGCTATCTGTTTGATGCCCTGCTGCTGATGACCCGCCATCGCATCAAGCGACTGGTGGTGTGGCGTGGCAACGAGGTGGCGGGGATCCTGCAACTGACCCAGGTGCTGGGGCTCTTCTCTACCCACTCCCACGTGCTGACCCTGCGCATTGCCCGCGCCGACAGCCTGCCGGCGCTGGAGGCGGTCGCCCGCGAGCAGCAGCAATTGACCCGCTCGCTGTTTGCCCAGGGGATCCACACCGCCTTTTTGATGAAACTGATCGCCACCATCAACGAACAGCTGATCGCCAAAGCCTTTGCGCTGGTGATCCCCCCCGAGGTGCAGGATAAGGTCTGCCTGCTGATGCTGGGCTCGGAGGGGCGCGGCGAGCAGATCCTCAAAACCGATCAGGACAACGCCCTGATCCTGCCGGAAGCGCTGGCATGGCCCACCCAGGCAGCCGATCTGGCCGAATTCAGCGCCCTGCTGGAGCGACTCGGCTACCCCCTCTGCCCCGGGCAGGTGATGGTGAACAATCCGGCCTGGGTAAAAACAGGCGATGAGTGGCAAAGCGCCATTGCCAGCGCCTGCACCACGGCCAGTGAGGAGGAGCTGCTCTGGCTCGCCACCCTTGCTGACGCCCACCCCATCGCGGGAGATCGTCAGCTCCATCTGCCGGTTGCCAGAGCGCTGCGCGAGCAGTTGGCGGACAGGCGGGATCTGCTGGCAGAGATGGTGCGACCGGCGGTGGCCTTTCATGCCCCCCTCACTCTGTTTGGCAGGCTGGAGCAGCCACCGGAAGGGCTGGATCTGAAACGGGGCGGCCTGTTCCCGCTGGTGCACGGCATCCGCATGCTGGCCCTTGAGGCAGGCATTCTGGAGACTTCAACCCTGGGGCGTATCGACGCACTGGTGGCCGCCGATCGGCTCAGTGCCGACTATGGCAGCAATCTGGCAGAGGCGTTTCGGCTCTTTATCCGGCTGAGGCTGCGCAGCCAGCTCAAGGGGGGCAATAGTCGGGTGCAGACAAGCGAGCTGAGCCACAGCGAGCGGGATCTGTTGCGTCAGGCGCTGCATCAGGTGAAGAAATTCCAGCAGTGGCTCACCTTGCACTTTCGTCTGAGACAATAGTCATGTTGAGCCGCGCTCGACGCTACTGGTATGGCCGCACGTTCCGAACGGGCGAGTTCGCGCCGCTCTTTGCCACCCCACCGAAAGATGAACAGGTCGCCCTCGATTTCGAGACCACCAGTCTCGATCCCGAGCAGGCGGAGATCGTCTCCATCGGGGCGGTGCGCATTCAGGGTAACCGGCTGCTGACCGGCGAGGCCCTCGCCATCAAAATACAGCCACCGGCCAGCCTGACCAGCCAATCTGTGGTGATCCACGGTCTGCGCCATCAGGATCTGCAACAGGGGATGGAGCTGGAAGCCGCGCTGCGCCTGCTGCTTCACTTTATCGGCCCCCGTGAACTGGTGGGCTATCACATAGCCTACGATCTGCGTATTCTCAATCTCGCCTGCCAGAAATTGTGGGGATTGACCCTGCCCCAGCGAGGGATCGAGGTGAGCCAGCTCTATCACGACCACCTCTATCGCCGCTATCCCGATGCGGCTATTGACCTCCATTTGAGTGCCATCTGCAGCCACCTTGAACTCCCATCCCTGCCCGCCCACGATGCCCTTGCCGATGCCACCACGGCCGCGCTCATCTACCTGCGCCTGACCTGCGGCTCGCCGCTCACTTATCCCAAAGTCTAATTGTCGAGAAATAACATTTAATTCACATTTTGCTTACATGAGCAGATTACCTGCTCGTCGGGGTTACCCCATCCACCGCTGACACTCATGTCATGGAGAACTGCAATGGAACAGCAAAGCTATCTGAGGATCCAGCAAGATCCCAACTTCCAGGAGCTGGTCGCCAAGCGCCAGCGTTTTGCCTGGGCCCTCTCGGCTCTGATGCTGGGACTCTACCTGGCGTTTATTCTGCTCATCGCCTTTGCCCCCGGTTGGCTCGGCACCCCCTTGAGCGAAGGGTCGACCATTACTCGCGGCATTCCTGTCGGGGTAGGATTGATCCTCTCCTCCTTCGTGTTGACCGGCGTCTATGTGTTTCGGGCCAACGGCGAGTTTGATGAACTGAACCAGAAGATCCTCAAAGGGGTGCAATCATGAAAGGCAAGTTGCTGCTGTTGACCTCACTGGCCTCCTCTCCCCTGCTGGCGGCCGATGCAATCTCTGGCGCCGTGGAGCGTCAGCCCCTTAATGTCGCCGCTATCGTGATGTTTCTGGTGTTTGTGGCCGCTACCCTGTTCATCACCTACTGGGCCTCCAAGCGCAACCGCTCGGCTTCCGACTACTATGCCGCCGGTGGCCGTATCACCGGCTTCCAGAACGGTCTGGCCATCGCCGGTGACTATATGTCCGCCGCCTCCTTCCTCGGGATCTCCGCGCTGGTCTACACCTCCGGCTATGACGGCCTCATCTACTCCATCGGCTTTCTGGTGGGCTGGCCCATCATTCTGTTCCTGATCGCCGAACGGCTGCGCAATCTCGGCAAATACACCTTCGCCGATGTCGCCTCCTATCGTCTGAAGCAGACTGAAGTGCGTACCCTCTCCGCCTGCGGCTCGCTGGTGGTGGTCGCCCTCTACCTGATCGCCCAGATGGTCGGTGCCGGCAAACTGATCGAGCTGCTGTTTGGCCTGCAATACCATGTGGCCGTGGTGCTGGTCGGTATCCTGATGGTGCTCTACGTGCTGTTTGGCGGCATGCTGGCTACCACCTGGGTGCAGATCATCAAGGCAGTGATGCTGCTCTCCGGTGCCAGCTTCATGGCCATCATGGTGATGAAGTCAGTCAACTTCGACATCGGCGCCCTGTTTAGCGAAGCGGTCAAAGTGCACGAGAAAGGCTCCGCCATCATGAGCCCGGGCGGGCTGGTCTCCGACCCCATCTCCGCCATCTCGCTCGGTCTGGCATTGATGTTCGGTACCGCCGGCCTGCCCCACATCCTGATGCGCTTCTTCACCGTAAGTGACGCCAAAGAGGCGCGTAAATCGGTGTTCTACGCCACAGGCTTTATCGGTTACTTCTACATTCTCACCTTCATCATCGGTTTTGGCGCCATCTTGCTGGTGAGCACCAACCCGGCCTTCAAGGATGCCACCGGCGCCCTGCTGGGCGGCACCAACATGGCAGCCGTCCACCTGGCTGATGCAGTGGGTGGAAGTCTGTTCCTTGGCTTCATCTCTGCCGTGGCATTTGCCACCATTCTGGCGGTAGTCGCCGGATTGACCCTGGCCGGTGCCTCTGCGGTCTCCCATGACCTCTATGCCAGCGTGTTGAAGAAGGGCAAGGCCAACGAGACCGATGAACTGCGCGTCTCCAAGATGACGACTCTGGTGCTGGGTGTGGTTGCCATTGGTCTGGGGATCCTGTTCGAGAAGCAGAACATCGCCTTCATGGTCGGTCTGGCCTTCTCCATCGCCGCCAGCTGCAACTTCCCGGTGCTGTTCCTCTCCATGTTCTGGTCACGCCTGACCACCCGTGGCGCCGTCTACGGTGGCTGGCTGGGACTGGCGAGCGCAGTGACCCTGATGATCCTGGGTCCGACCGTGTGGGTGAAAGTGCTGGGCCATGCCCAGGCCATCTTCCCCTACGAATACCCTGCCCTCTTCTCCATGGGGTTGGCCTTCATCGGGATCTGGTTCTTCTCCATCACCGACAGTTCCCAGAACGCCGCCGACGAGCATGCCAAGTTCCTGCCGCAGTTCGTTCGCTCCCAAACCGGGCTGGGGGCCTCTGGCGCAACTTCCCACTAACAGATCAAGTTCATCCTTCCAAGCCGGCTTCAAGCCGGCTTTTTTTATTGCCCATCAATCGGCTGCACGCCCCGCTTGCCCCGATCAAGATCACACTTCTCGCTAAAACTTTCGGGGGATCTGTGCCATAATGCGCGCCATTTGACAGACCAATCGGGACACATACCTTGTTAAGCAGCAACAACATCACCATGCAGTTCGGCGCCAAGCCGCTGTTTGAGAACATCAACGTCAAGTTTGGCGGCGGCAACCGCTATGGCCTTATCGGCGCCAACGGCTGTGGCAAGTCCACCTTTATGAAGATCCTCGGTGGTGATCTGGAGCCCACTGGCGGTAATGTGAGCCTGGACGTCAACGAGCGCATCGGTAAGCTGCGTCAGGATCAGTTCGCCTACGAAGATATGCGCGTACTGGACGTGGTCATGATGGGTCACACCGAGCTGTGGGCGGCTATCGCCGAGCGCGATGCCATCTACGCCAACCTCGAAGCCACCGACGAAGACTATATGAAGGCCGCCGAGCTGGAAGGTCTGGTTGCCGAGTATGACGGCTACACCGCCGAAGCGCGCGCAGGCGAGCTGCTGCTGGGTGTCGGCATTCCCCTTGAGCAGCACAACGGCCCAATGAGCGAAGTGGCCCCAGGCTGGAAACTGCGGGTGCTGCTGGCACAGGCCCTCTTCTCCAACCCTGACATCCTGCTGCTGGACGAACCGACCAACAACCTGGATATCAACACCATTCGCTGGCTGGAGCAGGTGCTCAACGAACGTGAAAGCACCATGATCATCATCTCTCACGACCGTCACTTCCTGAACTCCGTCTGTACCCACATGGCGGATCTGGACTACGGCGAGCTGCGCGTCTACCCGGGCAACTACGACGACTACATGCTGGCCGCCACCCAGGCGCGCGAGCGTCTGCTGGCCGACAACGCCAAGAAGAAGGCCCAGATCGCCGATCTGCAATCCTTCGTCTCCCGTTTCAGCGCCAACGCCTCCAAGTCCCGTCAGGCGACCTCCCGTCTCAAGCAGATCGACAAGATCAAGATTGAGGACGTCAAGGTCTCCAGCCGCCAGAACCCCTTCATCCGCTTCGAGCAGGACAAAAAGCTCTATCGCAACATCCTGGAAGTGGAAGGTGTATCCAAGGGTTATGGCGACGGTCCCCTGTTCAAGGGCCTCAACATGATGATGGAAGTGGGCGAGAAGGTCGCCATTCTGGGTACCAACGGTATCGGTAAATCCACTCTGATCAAGACCCTTGTCGGCGCACTGGCACCGGATACCGGCACCATCAAGTGGTCCGAGAACGCCCAGATCGGTTACTACGCTCAGGATCACGCCGAAGACTTCGACACTGATCTCAACGTGTTCGACTGGATGGCCCAGTGGAAACAGGAGAACGAAGACGAGCAGGCTGTACGCTCCATACTGGGCCGTCTGCTCTTCTCTCAGGACGACATCAAGAAGCCGGTCAAGGTGCTCTCCGGTGGTGAGCAGGGTCGCATGCTGTTCGGCAAGCTGATGATGCAGCGCCCCAATATCCTGATCATGGATGAGCCGACCAACCACCTGGACATGGAATCCATCGAATCCTTGAACATGGCACTGGAGCTCTACCAGGGGACCCTGATCTTCGTCTCCCACGACCGCGAGTTCGTCTCCTCCCTGGCGACCCGTATCCTGGAACTGACTGAAGATGGTATCCGCGACTTTGGCGGCACCTACGAGGATTACCTGCGCACCCAGGGCGTGGTATAACCCCGCTCCTGCACAAGTTCGCAATGAAAGACCGGCACTCAGGTGCCGGTTTTTTTATATCCCGTATTTGGACGACTGATATGGCGTATAACTGTGGTGTGACTGCACGCCACAGAGCAGATAGCAGATAGCAGATAGCAGATAGCAGATAGCAGATAGCAGATAGCAGATAGCAGATAGCAGATAGCAGAGCTTGAGTATCCCCCCTCTTTTGCCCACAGATAAAAAAACGGCTCCATCAAGGAGCCGTTTTCAATGGATTGCGCAGTGCCGATTACTCGACGGTCGCTTCCACACTGGTGAAGTACTCGATCTTGGCCGCTTTGCGCAGCTCGTCGATCAGAGACTTATAATCCACCTGGGCTTTGCCCTGACCCAGCTGAGCTTGCAGCATGGCGGCCATGCCGGATGCGGCGGCAGGGACGTTGACCTTGTCCAGCGCAACCACAACGCGGTCACCATTGGTCTCGGCAACCAGAGCCACGCTCGGCTTGCCGTCGATCGGATGGGGCAGCGTGAACGCCTGGGCAATCAGGTTCTGATCCAGCTCACGATCGAAGCGGGCAACCCCTTTGTGGGTCTCCACTTTCAGACCGAGTGCAGTCAGATCGGCTGTGATGCTCTCACCGACTTTCAGCTTGTCCAGCAGGCCCTGGGCCTTGCCACGGGCCACTTCGCTGGCCTTGTCATGCTTGATGGCGGCAATCACCTGCTCTTTCACCTCGGCCAGCGGCTTGACCGCTTTGGGCTTGTGACCAGTGATGTGCAGCACCAGCGCCTTGCCGTCAGCCAGCTCGATCACGTCGGAGTTGGTGTTGTCATCGCGCAGCTGCTCGGAGAATGCCACGGAGAGCACCTTGGGATCGTTCAGTGGAGCCGGAGCAGTGGCCTGGGTGAAGAAATCGGAAGATTGGACCTTCATCCCCATGGCATCAGCGGTCAGATCCAGCGAGTCCGGGTTTTCGAAGCTGTTGTCAGCCATCTTCTGCTGCTCAGCGAAGAACTTCTCCTTGGCCTTGTCAGCTTGCAGACGAGTGATGGTCTCTTCTTTCACATCGGCAAACGGCTTGGTCTGGGCTGCTTCAACCCCCAGCAGCTTGATGATGTGGAAACCGAACGGGCTCTTCACCACGCCGGAGAGATCGCCAGCCTTGTCCAGGGCGAACGCGGCTTTCTCGAAGGCCGGATCCATCACCCCTTTCTCGAACCAGTCCAGCTCGCCGCCTTTTTTGGCAGAGAAGGTATCGGAAGAGTCAGCCTTGGCCAGCGCAGCGAAATCATCACCCCCCTTGGCTTTGGCCAGCACGGCTTCTGCTTTCTGCTCGGCCGCTTTCTCATCCTTGCCAAACGGGATCAGGATGTGAGCCACGTGGCGACGCTCGGCACGCTGGAACAGATCCTGGTGCTGATCGTAGTAATCCTGGGCATCCTGCTCGGTGACCTTGATATCCTTGGCGAGGTTGGCAGCGTCCAGCAGCAGATAGTCGACCTTGACCTGCTCGTCGTTCATGAAACGGGCGCCATTGGTCTTGTAGTACTGCTCCAGCTCGTTGTCGGAGACCTGAACGTCAGCCATGTAGTTGGCAGCAGCCAGACGCACCAGACGCAGATCGCGAGTCTGGTTGTAGAGCTTGTCGAGCTGCTCCGCTTCACCCTTGAGGGAGAATTCGGTGCCCAGCAGGGCGCTCATCAACTGTTGACGCACCATGTCCTGACGCAGGGAGTCACGGAACATTTCGGGAGTCATGCCGGCACGACGGATCAGCTGCAGATAGCGGTCATTGTTGAACTTGCCGTTCTCGGCAAACTCCGGCATGGCCACGATGGCTTGCTTGATCTGTTCGTCACTGATACGCAGACCCAGTTCACGGGCCTTGCTGTCCAGCAGCGCCTGATCGATCAGCCGATCCAGCACGCCGCGGCGGAACTGTTTCATGTAATCGGGGTTCGCGGCCAGCTGGCTGAATGCCTCTCCCATCTGGGATTCCATGCGGGCGCGCTCGTTACGGTAGGCATTTTCCAGTGCGGTTGCACTGATCTCGGTGCCATTGACGGTGGCGGGGGCGGTACGGGCCGGGCCGTTCAGGTAACTACCTACACCAGCCAAGGCAAAGGAGAGGATGATCAGGCCCAAGATAACCTTGGCTACCTTGCCCTGCGCCCCTTCGCGTAGTTTATCCAACATCATGTTTGTACTTATGCTCCCGAACTCAATGGGCGTAAACAATAAAAAGGCGCACCGATTGCGATGCGCCTTGGTCAATCAGTATGAGAGAAGACTCTCTAACTTGTCTTGTCTGCGACCAAGGACGGTAGCCGACGGATATCAGCGACCGACTTAGTTAACAGCGTCTTTCAGGGCCTTACCGGCTTTGAAGGCAGGAACTTTACCAGCAGCGATTTCGATGGTCGCGCCAGTCTGCGGGTTACGGCCTGAACGGGCAGCACGCTCGCGTACAGCGAAAGTACCAAAACCAACCAGAGCAACCTGGTCACCCTCTTTCAGCGCTTCACCAACAGCATCAATGAAGGCATCCAACGCACGGCCAGCGGCAGCTTTGGAGATATCGGCACCGTCTGCAATCTTGTCAATCAGTTGAGATTTATTCACTCTTATATTCCCCTTTTATCAAACACCGCTGCGGCGCTGATTTCCCTGGCCACAACAAGTGGAGGTTTTATAGCAAGCCTCCTGATCAGTTGCAAGTGACAATCTGGCGCAAACCCGCGCCACACAACGCATTGCGACTCATCACGAGTACCCGATCGGTGGTCAAGGCTACTTCCGTTATCGGGCGCATGCAAGCCTTAACCACCCGTCGAATGCGCCAAATTTGCGGCGCATCAACATTTACACGACAGAAACGCGCTCAAACCCCTGTGGATTGTCCTGCAACGCCAATTCCAGCACCTCGTCAATCCAGCGAACCGGATAAATTTCAAGGTCTTGTTTGACGTTTGCCGGGATCTCCTCAAGGTCACGCTCGTTCTCTTTCGGAATAAGCACTCGCTTGATGCCGCCACGGTGGGCTGCCAGCAACTTCTCCTTGAGACCGCCGATGGGCAGCACTTCGCCGCGCAAGGTGATCTCCCCTGTCATCGCCACATCAGCACGAACCGGATTACCGGTCAAGCTGGAGACCAGGGCGGTACACATGGCGATACCGGCGCTCGGACCATCTTTCGGGGTTGCCCCTTCCGGTACGTGCACGTGGATATCGCGCTTCTCGTAGAAGTCGGCATTGATGCGCAGCTTCTCGGCACGGGCTCGTACGACCGTCATGGCCGCCTGAATGGACTCCTGCATTACGTCACCGAGGGAACCGGTATAAGTGAGCTTGCCCTTGCCCGGCATGTTGGTGGTCTCGATGGTGAGCAGATCGCCCCCCACTTCGGTCCACGCCAGACCACACACTTGACCCACTTGATTCTGGTCGGTGGCCTTGCCGTAATCGAAACGCTGCACCCCGAGGAACTCCTTGAGGTTCTCCTGATTGACCTGAACATGCTTGATGCTCTTGTCCAGCAGGATGCGCTTGACCGCCTTGCGACAAATCTTGGAGATCTCGCGCTCCAGACTCCGCACCCCCGCCTCGCGGGTGTAGTAGCGGATCACTCCGACCAGGGCAGAATCTTCGATGGTGATCTCGGACTCTTTCAGGCCGTTGCGCTGGATCTGCTTGGCAACCAGATGCTGCTTGGCAATGTTGAGCTTCTCATCTTCGGTGTAACCGGAGAGACGGATCACTTCCATCCGGTCCAGCAAGGGACCCGGGATGTTCATGGAGTTGGAGGTGGCCACGAACATCACGTCCGACAGGTCATAATCCACTTCCAGATAGTGATCGTTGAAGCTGTTGTTCTGCTCCGGATCCAGCACTTCCAGCAAGGCGGATGCGGGATCGCCACGCATGTCCGAGCTCATCTTGTCGATCTCGTCGAGCAGGAACAGCGGGTTCTTCACGCCAACTTTCGCCATCTTCTGGATGAGCTTGCCGGGCATGGAACCGATATAGGTACGGCGGTGACCGCGGATCTCCGCTTCGTCACGCACCCCACCGAGGGCCATCCGCACATATTTGCGGCCTGTCGCCTTGGCAATGGATTGGCCCAGCGAGGTCTTGCCTACACCGGGAGGCCCAACCAGACAGAGGATGGGGCCCTTGAGTTTGTTCACCCGTGCCTGTACCGCCAGATATTCGAGGATGCGATCCTTGACCTTCTCGAGGCCATAGTGATCGGCATCCAGCACCTCTTGCGCCTTGCCAAGGTCTTTCTTGACCTTGGATCGCGCCTTCCACGGCACCTGTACCATCCAGTCCACATAGCTGCGCACCACGGTAGCCTCGGCGGACATGGGAGACATCATCTTCAGCTTGGCAAGCTCGGCCTGGGCCTTTTCACGGGCATCTTCCGGCATGCCAGCTTCTTCAATCTTGCGATTGAGGGCTTCAAACTCATCCGGGCTATCTTCCAGCTCACCCAGCTCTTTCTGGATGGCCTTCATCTGCTCGTTGAGGTAATACTCGCGCTGGCTCTTTTCCATCTGCTTCTTGACGCGAGTACGGATGCGCTTCTCGACCTGCAGCAGGTCAATTTCCGACTCCATCATCGCCATCAGGAATTCGATGCGCTCGGAAACCGAGACGATCTCCAGCACCTTCTGCTTGTCTTCCAGCTTGAGCGGCATATGGGCCGCCATAGTGTCAGCCAGACGCGCAGCATCGTCGATCGCCGAGATCGAGGTCAGTACCTCGGGCGGGATCTTCTTGTTGAGCTTGATATAGCCTTCAAACTGGCCGATGGCGGAGCGAACCAGTACTTCCTGATCCTTCTCCTCAATGGCTTGGGAGGGGATGTACTGGGCCTCGCAGACAAAGAAATCCTTGTCGTCGATCATCCGCTCCAGGCGGGCACGCTGCCCACCCTCTACCAGCACCTTGACGGTGCCGTCCGGCAGCTTGAGCATCTGCAGAATATTGGCCACTGTCCCGACGGTGAAGATCTCCTCCACCGTTGGCTCATCGGTTGACGCATCCTTCTGGGCCACCAGCAGAACTTTCTTGTCCTGCTCCATGGCCGCTTCCAGACAGCGAATGGATTTTTCCCGCCCCACAAAGAGTGGAATGACCATGTGGGGATAAACCACCACGTCACGAAGAGGCAGGACGGGAATCTCGATGCGTTCTGAACGCTCTAGGTTCATATATGTCCTCTCGGCTTGTTATACCGTTGGCAAAGCGCTTGGCTGAGTATATGGGGGCGCTGAGATGAGATTCAATCGCCGAAACCGTAAAAAGCATGAAAGGGGCAAAAAGCCCCTTCCATTTGATTAAAAATCAGACATTTACTCTGATGCAGCAGCCTGGGTTTCGGGATTCTCGTAGATCATCAAGGGCGCAGAGTCCCCTTTGATCACGGTCTCGTCGATCACCACCTTGCTGACCCCTTCCAGAGAAGGCAGGTCATACATGGTATCCAGCAGCACGGCTTCCACGATGGAACGCAGACCACGAGCACCGGTTTTACGCTCCATCGCCTTGCGGGCAATGGCGTTGAGTGCGTCGTCACGGAACTCCAGCTCAACCCCTTCCAGGTCGAACAACGCAGCGTACTGTTTGGTCAGCGCGTTTTTCGGCTCTTTCAGGATCTGGATAAGGGCAGACTCATCCAGCTCGGTCAGGGTCGCGACCACCGGCAGACGGCCGATGAACTCGGGGATCAGACCATACTTGATCAGATCTTCCGGCTCTACCTTGGCGAAGGTCTCGCTCAGGGTGGCCTTGGCATCCTTGGATTTCACCTCGGCGCCAAAACCGATACCGGTTCCCTTCACGGAACGCTGCTCGATCACCTTGTCCAGACCGGCAAAGGCACCGCCGCAGATGAAGAGGATCTTGGAGGTATCAACCTGCAAGAACTCCTGCTGCGGATGCTTGCGACCACCTTGCGGCGGCACGGAAGCGATGGTCCCTTCGATCAGCTTGAGCAGTGCCTGCTGTACCCCTTCCCCGGAGACATCGCGGGTAATGGAGGGGTTGTCCGACTTGCGGGAGATCTTGTCGATCTCGTCGATATAGACGATGCCACGCTGGGCCTTCTCTACGTCGTAGTCGCACTTTTGCAGCAGCTTCTGGATGATGTTCTCCACGTCCTCGCCCACATAACCGGCTTCGGTCAGGGTGGTCGCATCGGCCATGGTGAACGGCACATCCAGCAGACGAGCCAGAGTCTCGGCCAGCAGGGTTTTGCCGCTACCGGTCGGGCCAATCAGCAGGATGTTGGACTTGCCGAGCTCCACACCACTGTTTTCGCCGCTGTTGCGCAGACGCTTGTAGTGGTTGTAGACGGCAACGGCCAACACCTTCTTGGCGTACTCCTGCCCGATCACATAGTCATCGAGATGAGCGCGGATCTGATGAGGGGTCGGCAGCTCGTTACCATCGCGCTTGGGCGAGATCTCGCGGATCTCTTCGCGGATGATGTCGTTGCACAGCTCGACGCACTCATCACATATGTAGACGGAAGGGCCAGCGATCAGCTTGCGCACTTCATGCTGGCTTTTGCCGCAAAAAGAGCAGTAGAGCAGCTTATCACCCTCACCCTTGCGTTTCTCTGTCATTCAGCAACCTCGTTTTATCAATAGAGGATGGATCGGCCTGTTGAGTTTACAACAGACCGGGACACCCTGCTCAGCTACGCTGGCTCAGGACACCGTCTACCAGACCATAGGCCACGGCCTGCTCGGCGGACATGAAGTTGTCACGATCGGTGTCACGCTCGATGGTAGCCATGTCCTGACCGGTGTGGAACGCCAGGCGCTCGTTCAGGGTATTTTTGATCTTCAGGATCTCCTGGGCGTGGATCTGGATATCAGATGCCTGACCCTGGAAGCCACCCAGCGGCTGGTGGATCATCACGCGGGCGTTAGGCAGGCAGAAACGCTTGCCCTTGGCGCCACCGGCCAGCAGGAAGGCACCCATGGAGCAGGCCTGCCCCATGCAGACGGTGCTGACATCCGGCTTGATGAACTGCATGGTGTCATAGATGGACATGCCCGCAGTCACCGAACCACCCGGCGAGTTGATGTAGATATAGATGTCCTTGTCCGGATTCTCGGACTCGAGGAACAGCAACTGGGCAACCACCAGATTGGCCATGTGATCTTCAACCTGACCAGTCAGGAAGATCACCCGCTCTTTCAGCAGACGGGAGTAAATATCGTAGGAACGTTCACCCTTGGCAGTCTGTTCGACCACGATGGGGACCAGCGCATTGCTGGGAGAATCGGTCATATCGTTATAGTTCTTGTACATAAGGCATTGTCCCTAAAATAAAATGGCCCGAGTGGAGATCACACGAGCCATTATACTTAACAGTCTTGACCTTAAGTCAAATGTTCTTAGGCAGCGGCGCCAGACTTGTTGATCACTTCGTCAAAGGCAACTTCTTTTTCGGTCACTTGCGCTTTGGACAGGATCAGGTCGATGGCTTGATCTTCTACTGCCAGGTTACGAACGCCGTTCAGCATCTGTTCGTTCTTCTGGTAGTACTCGATCACTTCTTTCGGATCTTCGTAGGCAGTCGCCATGGACTCGATGATGCTGTTTACACGGGCATCGTCAGCCTTGATCTCGTTGGTGCGGATCACGTCACCCAGCAGCAGGCCTACGCGTACACGACGCTCGGCTTGAGCCTGGAACAGTTCAGCCGGCAGCTCGGGAGCGTTGCCGCCCTGGAAGCCACCGAAACGCTGCAGAGCCTGCTGACGCAGTGCGTCGATCTCTTGAGCAACGGCAGCTTTCGGCAGGTCGATTTGGTTGGCTTCAACCAGACCGTTCAGAACCTGCTCTTTCACGCTGTTTTTCAGGGCTTGAGCCAGTTCGCGCTCCATGTTCTTGCGCACTTCGGCTTTCAGCTCTTCAACAGAACCGCTTTCGATACCGAAACGCTTCACGAACTCTTCGGTCAGCTCAGGCAGGATCTGCTCTTCAACCTTGATCAGCTTGGAAGCGAACTTGGCTTCTTTGCCTTTCAGGTTTTCAGCGTGGTAGTCAGCCGGGAAGGTCACTTCGATGGTGAACTCGTCGCCTGCTTTCTTGCCCAGGATGGCGTCTTCGAAGCCCGGGATCATACGGCCAGCGCCCAGAACCAGGTTGAAGCCTTCAGCTTTGCCGCCATCGAACTCTTCACCGTCGATGGAACCGACGAAGTCCATGGTCACACGCATGCCATTGGCAGCGGCAACATCGGCATCAGCCCAGGTAGCGTGCTGCTTGCGCAGGGTGTCGATCATGTTGGCCAGATCTTCGTCCTTCACGGTCGCAACCGGCTTCTCGACCTTGATGGTCTCGAGACCTGCAACTTCGAACTCCGGATACACTTCGAAAGTGGCGGTGAATTCGAAATCCTGACCTTCTTTGATCTCTTTCGGATCCATGGTCGGGGCACCAGCCGGGCTCAGTTTGTTTTCGATGATGGCTTTGATGAAGTTGCTCTGCATCATTTCATCAGCAACGCGGGCGTGAGCCATGGCGCCGAACATCTTCTTGATGATGGCAACCGGAGCCTTGCCAGGACGGAAACCGTCGATGCGACGAGTTTTGGCCAGGCCATTCAATTCTTTACGCACAGCGGCGTCTACGGTAGCAGCCGGTACAGTGATGGTAAGACGGCGTTCCAGACCCTGGGTTGTCTCTACAGAAACTTGCATTCTTCTACCTCGTTCAACTCAGCACTGTGTGCTGACCCTTTATTGCCCCTGGGCAAAGCCCGGAGTCTTCCTGTTTATAAAGACAACGATATGTCTTTGTGATGAGAAAATATGACGCGGCATTATAGCGGCGCACTTTGGTCGAGTCGAGCCACACATCCCCCACATTGAGCGGCGTGCAAGCACAATTCGTGCAAAACAGCCCTTTATATGGGGAGAGAGGTGTCCGACTTCAACTATCCGATGGCAATAATTTTGCGTTTGCTCACCTTTTTTCATCCGAACGCCGCTTTATTACCCATCTTTCGCCGAAAAACAGCCCACCGTTGCGGGCGGCGACTCAATTTGACCAGCCAAATGGCGATTGGACCAATCAACCATTGCGTCCCTACCCCTCCCTCGTTATGGTGGCAACCAAATTGATGATCTGGAGTCACTCACATGGCCTTTTTCCGCTTCTTGTTCAATCTGCTCTGGTTTGTACTGGGAGGTGTCTTTATGGGCCTGGCCTGGTGGCTGGCCGGTCTTGTCTGCTTTATCTCGCTGGTCGGCATCCCCTGGGGACGTGCCTGCTTCGTGATCGGCACCTTTACCTTCTTCCCGTTTGGCAAGCAGGCCGTCAATCGCAAGACCATGACCGGCCAGAGCGATATCGGCACCGGCACTCTGGGGCTGATTGGCAATATCCTCTGGTTTGTGCTGATCGGTGTCTGGCTGGCCATCGGCCACATCGCTTCCGCGCTGGCCTGCTTCGTGACCATTATCGGTATCCCGTTCGGTATCCAGCACCTCAAGCTGGCACTCATCAGTCTGGCGCCCATCGGCCAGATGATTGTGACCAACCAGGAAGCGGAATCGGGTCGCTATATCCGCTAAACACGGGAAATGCGCGGGCAGACGCTGCCCTGCAACGAAAAAAAGGGCAGACTAGGGTCTGCCCTTTTCTATTCTCTTTTGTTGAGGCCGTCATGTTACCCAGCCACTTTTTCGCCAATCTCGCCCGCATGAAACTCATCTACCGCTGGCCCCTGATGCGCAACATCCAGCCGGAAAACATTGCCGAGCACAGCCTTCAAGTGGCCATGGTGGCCCATGCCCTCGGCATCATCAAAAATCGACTGTTTGGCGGCAGCGTGAATGCCGACCGCGCCGCCGTGATGGCCCTCTACCACGATAGCAGCGAGGTGCTGACCGGCGATCTGCCCACCCCGGTCAAATACTTCAACCCCGAAATTGCCCGCGAGTACAAGAAGATAGAGCTGGCCGCCGAGCAGCGTCTGCTTGGCATGCTGCCGCCGGAACTGGTAGAGGATTTTCGCCCGCTGCTCGATTCGGCAGCCCAAGATGGCGAGCTGGTCAGGCTGGTCAAGGATGCCGATACCCTCTGCGCCTATACCAAGTGCCTCGAAGAGATTAATGCTGGCAACCGGGAGTTCGAACCGGCTCGCAAGCGCCTTGAAGCCATGCTGGCAGCCCGGATGAGCAATGAGATGCGCTACTTTATCGACACCTTTGTGGCCAGCTTCTCCCTGCCGCTCGATGAGCTGAACGCTCACTAAGCCAGTCTACATGACCTGAAAACAGAAGAGCCCGCCGGTTTAACACCGGCGGGCTCTCCGTCTTTATCAGCGGATTAGATGCAACCCATCAGTGACCCAGCTCGCGGGACGGTACCAGACCGCTCGCCCGCCAGGCGGGATAGAGGGTCGCCACCAGACTCATCAGGATGGCGGCACCCGTCACGATGAGCAGATCCTGCATATGCAACTCAGTCGGCAAAAAGTCGATGAAATAGATATCCGGATTGAGGAAGCGATGGCCGATGAGCTTTTCGACAACGCTCAGGATCTGGGTCAGCTTGCTCGAAAGCAGCCCACCCAGCAGGGCGCCGAGCAGGGCACCGGCCATGCCGTTGACCATCCCCTGAATGACGAAGGTGAGCCGGATCTGGCCGGGGCTCGCCCCCATGGTTTTCAGGATGGCGATTTCGCTGCGCTTCTCGTTCACCGCCATCACCAGGGTGGAGACAATGTTGAAGCAGGCGACGGCCACCACCATCAGCATCACCACATACATGACGGTACGCACCATCTGGATGTCCTGATAGAGATAACCCTGGCTGTTCATCCAGCTGCGGATGTAAACATGATGAGGGAACTGCTGCGCGGCGGCGATCGTAATATTTTGTGCATTAAGCACATCGCTCACCCGCAGGCTGAAGCCCTCCACGCCGCTGCCCATGCCGGTGATCGCTTGCGCATCGGCCAGATGCATAAAGCCGAGCAGACCGTCGAGCTGACCACCGATCTCCAGCAGCCCCACCACGGTCAGGGCTTCGCGCCGAGGATTCTTGATCCCGGCCTGATCACCCCCTTGCGGCAGCAGCAGGGCGACCGAATCCCCCACCTTGACCCCCAGCTTGTCGGCGATGGTCTTGCCAAGGATCACCCCACGTTCACCCGGTTGCAGCTCACGCAGACCACGGCCCGTCATGTATTTGCCGGCATCCGACAGATTGGCTTCCAGATCGGGCAGCACGGCGCGCAGTTGCACCCCCTTGAGGGCAGAGCCATGCTCCAGCAGGCCATTGAGGCGAATGACCGGCGCGGCCGCCTCAACGCCCGGCTGGGCCAGCAGGTAGTCGCGCAGACGGGGCCAATCCGGCAGCGGCCGCTCGACGGCGTCCAGCTCACCTTGCGGCACGACCGAGAGCACCCGATCTTTAAGCTCCCGCTCGAAACCGTTCATGGCGGAGAGGCCCAGGATCAGCGCCATCACCCCGAGGGCAATACCGATCAGGGAAGAGGCAGAGATAAAGGCGATAAACCCGTTGCGACGGCGGGAGCGGCTGTAACGCAGGCCCAGAAAGAGGGGCAGCGGTTTGAACATCAGGCAACCTCCGCCATCACGCCGCTCACCAGGGTCACCCGGCGATGGAGCTTGGCCGCGAGGCTCAAGTCGTGAGTCACTACCACAAACGCAGTGCCCAGTTCACGATTCAGTTCACACAGCAGTTCGTACACCGCCGTGGCACTGGCGTGATCTAGATTGCCGGTAGGCTCATCCGCCAGCACCAAGCTCGGTTCGTTGACCAGCGCCCGGGCGATCGCCACCCGCTGACGTTCGCCACCAGAAAGCTCGGAGGGACGGTGGTTCAAGCGATGGGAGAGCCCTACCCTACCCAACATTTTGGTCGCCTTTTCGGTGGCAACCGCCACCGACTCACCGGCGATCAGCAGCGGCATGGCCGCATTTTCCAGCGCACTGAACTCGGAGAGCAGGTGGTGGAACTGGTAGACAAAGCCCAGCTCGCGGTTGCGAAAACGGGCTTGGGTACGGCTGTCCCAATGGTGGATATCCTCCCCTTTGAACAGCACGGCGCCGCTGGAGGGGTTGTCCAGCGCCCCCATCAGATGCAGCAGAGTGGTCTTGCCGGAGCCGGAGCTCCCCACCACCGCCAGCATTTCACCGGGCGCGACGCAGAGATCGATCCCCTTGAGCACCTGAGTCTCCAGCTCCCCCTCTTTATAGACATGGTTGAGCGCCTGGCAGCGCAGCAGAGGTTCACGGGATACGGCTTCATTCATAACAGGGGCTCCACTTGCCTCGGTAACAACGCTGGCACCCGCAACAACGGGGGCACCAGTCACAACAGAAGATGCATTATTCACGGCATTACTCATAACGCAGCGCCTCGGCCGGTTTCACCCGCGCAGCGCGGGCCGCCGGGTAGAGGGTGGCACTGAAGCTGAGCAGCACGGCGCCCAGCAAAATGGTGATGACCTGAGCCGGCTCGACGATGACCGGCAGGCCACTGCCGCCCGCCGCCATATAGAGGTTGAGCCCCACCGCATTGAGCAGAGGGTTGAGGCCCAGGGAGAGCGCAAGGCCCGCCAGTCCGCCAAACAGAGCGCCAATCACCCCGCTGGAGGCGCCAAGTACCATGAAGATTTTGACGATCCCTGATTCACTCATCCCCATGGTGCGCAGGATGGCCACTTCGCCCTCCTTGTCCGTCACCACCATCACCAGCGCGGAGAGGATGTTAAAGGTGGCGACGGCGATGATCAGCACCAGCATCAGCCCCATCATCCGTTTTTCCATGGCGACCGCCTGGAACAGCTCGCCCCGCTCGCGGCGCCAATCCTGCCATAGCAAGCCATCCGGCAGCGGCGCCTTGATCACCTCGTCGGCCGCAAAGGGATCATCTAGCCAGAGGCGAATGCCACCGACGGTTTCTGTCGGTAGACGCAGCAAGCGCTGGGCATCTCCCAGCGCGATCAGCGCAATCTGGTTATCCACATCTGCGCCGACCCCGAAGATACCGGAGACGGTAAAGAGGCGCTGGGCCGGTACCCGGCCAAACGGAGTAAAGCGGGTCCCTTCGGTCAGGATCAGGCGAACCTGATCGCCGATGGAGACATTGAGGCGGCGTGCCACCCCCTGCCCCAGCACGATGCGGTAGTGGCCGGCCTGCAGGGTATCGAGGCGCCCCCCCAGCATCTGGCTGTGGAGGATGTCATCCTTGGGCCACTTCGCAGGGTCGATCCCCTGCACACTCACCCCGGTCAGCTGGCCGGGGCTTTGCAGCATCCCTTCGCTGTCGAGCATGGGGGCCGAGGCAACCACGTGGGGTAATTTGGCCAGATCCGGCAAGCCTTGCGGGTCTGCATCAATACGGCCAGCCTGATTGGTCACCACCACATGGGGGATCACCCCGAGGATGCGCCCTTTGAGCTGCCCTTCGAAACCGTTCATCACCGAAATGACCACCATCAGGGCGGCGACCCCGATGGCGATGCCAAAGGTAGAGAACAGGGAGATAAATGAGACGAAGCGATTGCTGCGCTTCGAGCCTGCATAACGCAGGCCGATGGCCAGCGAAAGGGGCTGAAAAAGTCCGGTCTTCAAGGATATGTACGTTGCCAACAAAATAAGATACCGGATAATAAAGGGAAACCGTCCATGACAACAAGGGATAGCCTCCATGCAGGAACAGTTCTTCAGCGTCACTCATGCCACGCCGGTCAATGTGATCCCCATGCCGGCCGACTTCCACCTCCCCTCGCTGGAGGAGCTGGACGCTGAGCTGCCGGAGCCCTTTCGGATCTCTTCGGCCATTACCTCCATCGATCTGGTGACCACTCGCCTGCTGCGCAACCAGAACGAGTCGATGCACGATCTGATCGAGATCGTCAATCAGCAGTCCCGCAAGATCGACATGATCATGGGCTATGTGCTCTCCCTGCAGGACCATCCGGAGCAGCGCTTTCACACCTTGCGCTTCGGGGCTGGCCAGCTCACTTACCTGCACCCCTATCACGGTCACGGGGATGCGCCGCACCTGCACCAGATCGTGCGCCTCAAGATCTTCCTGCGGGAAGAGGCGGCCGCCATCTACTGCTATGGCCAGGTCAAACAGCTTGACGGCGGTGAACATGGCACCCATGTGCAGCTCGACTATGTGCGGATCCGCGAAGATGACCGTGAACTGCTGGTTCGTGCCAGCCTCCACGTGCAATCGAAACAGCTCAAACTGCGCGCCCAAGAGCGTCAGCGCTAACCAGAGCGAACGTCAGCGATAGATAACGTCAACGTTAAAAGAATCGAACCATGCCAATGACACTCCCCGCCTTGCCCGCCAAAGCGGGCCAAAAGATCACGCTCGGCCAGCTGGTCGGCAGCAGCCTCTCGCTGATTGCAGCCCGTCTCACCAGTGAAGCCAAGGGGCCGGTACTGCTTATCACCGCCGATACCCCGAGCGCCCTGCGCCTGGAGCAGGAGCTGCAGTATTTGCTGACAGACAAGCTGCTGGCAGACAAGCAACTAGCCGATCAACCCGCACCGGTATTGCTGTTCCCCGATTGGGAGACCCTGCCCTACGACACCTTCTCTCCCCATCAGGACATCATCTCCCAGCGGCTCGAGACCCTCTACAAGCTGCCGCAGATGAGCAAGGGGGTGTTGATCGTCCCCATCTCCACCCTGATGTTGCGCTGCGCCCCCAGGGTCTATCTCGACAAATACAGCCTGATGGTGAAGGCCGGCCAGCGCCTCAATCTGCAACAGTTGCGCGGGCGCCTCGCCGAAGCGGGTTACGTGGCGGTGGATCAGGTGCTGGAACATGGCGAATTTGCCGCCCGCGGCTCCCTGCTCGATCTCTTCCCCATGGGCAGTAGCAGCCCCTATCGCATCGACTTCTTCGACGATGAAGTGGACTCCATCCGCCCATTCGATCCCGAAACCCAGCGCTCCAGCGAACCGGTCAAGACGGTCAGCCTGCTGCCCGCCCGGGAATACCCTACCGACGAGGCAGCCATCGAACTGTTTCGCGGCCAGTTCCGCGAGCAGTTCGAGCTGTCGCGGGCCGAGGGCTCCGTCTATCAGGAGGTGAGCAAGGGACGCTGGCCCGCCGGCATCGAGTATTATCTGCCGCTCTTCTTCAACCAGACAGCCAGCCTGTTTGACTATCTGCCGGAAGAGACCCTGCTGCTCACCGTGGGGGATATCTACCCCGCCGCCCAGCGCTTCTGGAACGACATCGGCCAGCGCTATGAAGACAGACGCTGGGACAACACCCGCCCACTGCTGCCACCGGCCCAGCTCTATCTGCCGGTGGAGCAGCTCTTTGCCTCCCTCGGCCAATATGGCGCGGTGCGGCTGCAAGAGGCCGCCACCGCCGGTGATGCCGGTCAGCACGATCTGCCCATCTCCGCGCTGCCCGATCTGCAACTCGATCACAGCAAGGAGCAACCTCTGCTGGCGCTTAACCAGTTCCTGCAAGGCTTTGCCGGGCGCACCCTGTTTGCGGTGGAATCCGAAGGGCGACGGGAGGTGCTCGGCGATCTGCTCGCGCGTATCTCCCTGCAACCCAAGGAGTTCCCCTCCCTCGACGCCTTTATGGCGAGCCCGGATCGCCACGGCCTGCTGGTGGCACCGCTTGAGCGTGGCTTCCTGTGGCAGGAGGCCGGTCAGGATCCACTGGCGCTGATCACCGAGACCGAACTGCTGGGCGGCAAGGTGCGCAGCAAGCGGGCGCGGGAGAAGAGCAAGAACCTGAGCTCCGATGCGGTGATCAGAAACTTGGGCGAGCTGACCCAGGGTCAGCCAGTGGTCCATCTGGATCACGGGGTCGGCCGCTATCTGGGGCTCGAAACCATCGATGCCGGTGGTCTGCCCACCGAGTTTTTGACTCTCGAATATGCCGGCGGCGACAAGCTGTTCGTGCCGGTCACCAGTTTGCACCTTATCAGCCGCTACACCGGCTCTGATAACCCGCCCAGCCACAAGCTCGGCGGCGAAGCCTGGTGCAAGGCGCGGCGCAAGGCGGCGGAGAAGGTGCGCGACGTGGCAGCAGAACTGCTGGATGTCTACGCTCATCGCGCCGCTCGCGCCGGTTTTGCCTTCAAGCACGACAAAGAGGCCTATCGCCAGTTTGCCGCCAGCTTCCCGTTCGAGGAGACCGACGATCAGCTCAACGCTATCAATGCGGTACTGGGGGACATGTGTCAGGCCAAGAGCATGGATAGACTGGTGTGCGGCGACGTGGGTTTCGGCAAGACCGAAGTGGCGATGCGGGCAGCGTTTGTGGCTGTACACGGCGGCAAGCAGGTTGCCGTGCTGGTGCCCACCACCCTGCTGGCTCAACAGCACTACGACAACTTCCGCGACCGCTTCGCCAACTGGCCGGTGCGGGTCGAGGTACTGAGCCGCTTCCGCTCCGCCAAGGAGCAGAGCGCTGTGATGAAGGAATTGGCTGAAGGCAAGGTGGACATCATCATCGGCACCCACAAGCTGCTCGGCTCCGAACTCACCTTCAAGGATCTGGGACTGCTCATCGTCGATGAGGAGCACAGATTCGGGGTACGCCAGAAGGAGAAGATCAAGGCGCTGCGGGCCGATGTGGATATCCTCACCCTCACCGCCACTCCTATTCCACGCACTCTCAATATGGCGATGTCCGGCATGCGGGATCTCTCCATCATCGCCACCCCTCCCGCCAAGCGACTCGCCATCAAGACCTTCGTGCGCCAGCACGAACCGGCGGTGGTGCGCGAGGCGGTGCTGCGGGAACTCAAGCGCGGCGGTCAGGTCTACTACCTGCACAACGACGTCGAGAGCATCGAGAAGTGCGCCGCCGATCTGGCGGAACTGGTGCCGGAGGCCCGCATCGGCATCGCCCACGGCCAGATGCGCGAACGTGACCTTGAGCGGATCATGTCCGACTTCTACCACCAGCGCTTCAACCTCTTGGTCTGCACCACCATCATCGAGACCGGCATCGATGTGCCAAGCGCCAACACCATCATCATGGATCGGGCGGATCACCTCGGTCTGGCCCAGCTGCACCAGTTGCGGGGCCGGGTTGGCCGCTCCCACCATCAGGCCTATGCCTACCTGCTCACCCCCCATCCCAAGCTGATGACCAAGGATGCGGCCAAGCGGCTGGAGGCGATCGCCTCGCTTGAAGATCTCGGCGCCGGGTTTGCGCTGGCGACCCACGATCTGGAGATCCGTGGCGCAGGCGAACTGCTCGGCGACGACCAGAGCGGCCAGATCGAATCGGTCGGCTTCACCCTCTACATGGAGATGCTGGAGCAGGCGGTCGAGGCGCTGAAAAATGGCAAGGAGCCGTCGCTCGAGCAGCTGATGAGCCAGCACACCGAGGTGGAGCTGCGCCTGCCTGCGCTGTTGCCGGATGACTATATTCCGGACGTCAATATGCGCCTCTCCATGTACAAGCGGATCGCCAGTGCGGCGGACGAGCAGGAGCTGCGCGAGCTGAAAGTGGAGCTGATCGACCGCTTTGGTCTCTTGCCGGAGGCGACCAAAACCCTGCTGGAGCTGGCCGCCTTCCGCCAGCGTGCCACCGCCCTTGGCATTCGCCGGGTGGAGATGAGCGAGCGTGGCGGCTATCTGGACTTCACCCAGGAGACCAAGGTCAATCCGGCCTATCTGGTCAAACTGCTCTCCAGCCAGCCACGGGTCTACAAGATGGACGGGCCGACCCGATTGCGTTTCCAGGTGCCAACTCAGGACAGAGCCATGCGCCTGAAACTGGTGGATGGTTTGCTGGCTGATCTGGCCAACAACAGCCTGTGAGTCTCTGCAACGCAGGCGTCGAGCCAGAGAGAGAATGCCAACTAAAACGGGAGCCAAATCGGCTCCCGTTTTGTTTACGTTGGCTGGTGACTAGCGTCTCCCTTCTCCCCTTGTGGGAGAAGGGTCGGGGATGAGGGGGGCAGTGAAAACCATTCCTCTCACCCTGCCCTATCCTAGGGGGGAGAGGGAATCGCACCGGTAAATGTTGGGCTTCGCTGCGCTCAGCACCAACCTACACCTCTGACGATCAGCACTGGTTGGCTGGATCCTCATGGGCGGAGAACTCTCGCATAAAGGCCTCTGCCCGCTCCACCATCTTGGTCGAGCCAACAAAGTAAGGGGTACGCTGGTGCAGCGCGGTGGGCTGGATATCCATGATGCGGCCAAAGCCATCGGAGGCCTTGCCACCAGCCTGCTCTACCAGAAACGCCATCGGGTTGCACTCATAGAGCAGACGCAGCTTGCCGTTCGGCGAGTTGGTGCCGGACGGATAGATGTAGATGCCACCCTTGAGCAGGTTGCGATGGAAATCGGAAACCAGGGAACCGATATAACGGGAGGTGTAAGGTCTGTGGGTCGCCTCGTCGCGCTCCTGACAATATTTGAGGTACTTCTTCACCCCGTCCGGGAACTTGATGTAGTTGCCCTCGTTGATGGAGTAGATCTTGCCCTCTTCCGGAATGCGGATGTTCTCGTGGGAGAGGCAGAAGCAACCGATGGAGGGGTCGTAGGTAAAGCCGTTGACGCCAAAGCCGGTAGTGTAGACCAGCATGGTGGAGGAGCCGTAGACCACATAACCGGCGGCGACCTGACGGTTGCCCGGTTGCAGGAAGTCCTCCAGCGTCACCGGCGAACCTTGCGGGCTCAAACGGCGGTAGATGGAGAAGATGGTTCCGACCGAGACGTTGACGTCGATATTGGAGGAGCCATCGAGCGGGTCGATCAGCACCACATACTTGGAGTTTTTGGAGAGCGGTGAGTCAAAGGCGACAAAGTCCTCTTCCTCTTCAGAGGCCATGCCACACACCTCGCCGCGCGCTTCCAACGCCGCCTTGAAGCGTTCGTTGGCGTAGACATCCAGCTTCTGCTGCACCTCGCCCTGTACGTTTTCAGCGCCCATGGAACCGATGATATCCGCCAGTCCCGCCTTGTTGATCTCCCGGTTCACCACCTTGGCAGCAAGGCGGATCGAGCTGAGCAACGAGGTCAGCTCGCCGGTCGCGGTAGGATAATCCGCCTGCTTTTTGACTATGAACTCACCCATGGTGATCATGTTTCGCATTTTTGTTCCTTTAGATCGCATCCGTTGGCATTGAAAACGTTTGCAGGCATCGGCAAAAAAAATGCCGATCACCGGCGGCCTTGATTTGTAACCTAATGTAACGTCTGTTTTTTGTTTTTGCAGCGAATTAAGCGGCCTATTAAATAGGCTATTTCGCCTCACGTTATGGTAAAAGAGGCTTTTCATTCGGTTTCAATCGATAACTTCCGGACCCTTAATTCGTGGCAATAACCTGCGACAAGCCATGAGCTGACTGGCCTTGAGCCATTAAAAATGGAGTCTGGTGGGCCTGCCGTTCCCTCAGCCATTGCCTCTTGAGATCCGATCGCCAATCCAGCACACTGATTTCGCTTTGGAAGCAAATAAAACTCAAGGATTATCAATGAACAAGACTCTCATTGCCGGCATGGTAGCCGGACTGTTTGCACTTCCCGCCTGGGCTGCCCAGGTGCCTGCCGGTACCAAGCTGCTGCCGGATGCCCAACAAATCTACGTGACCAATATCGGCACCGAACCCACCACCATCGACCCCCAGCTGGTGGAAGAGACCGCCGGTAGTGCCATCGTCAACGATCTGTTTGAAGGGCTCTATGAGCTGGATAATACCGGCAAGATCAAACCAGCAGGCGCCGTCAGCTACGAGGTCGACAAGACAGGTACCGTCTACACCTTCAAGCTGAGACCCGAGGCCAAGTGGTCAAACGGTGAACCTGTCACCGCCGCCGATTATGTGTACGGCTGGCAACGGGCGGCCGATCCCAAGACGGCCTCCAACTACGCCTGGTTTATCGAGTTGACCGGAGTGGTCAATGCAAGCGAGGTGACCCAGGGCAAGAAGAGCCCGTCAGAGCTCGGGATCAAGGCGCTCGATGACCACACCCTGCAGGTCACCCTGAAAAATCCGGTTCCCTTCTTCCTGAAGACGCTGGCCCACTACACCACGTTCCCGGCCCCCAAGGCCACCATTGAAAAATTCGGCAAGGATTGGGTCAAACCGGGCAATATCGTCTCCAACGGTGCCTTTGTACTCAAGGAGTGGACCCCAAACGAGCGGCTGAGTGCCGAGCGCAATACCCACTACTGGAACAACCAGCACACCGTCCTGAACAAGGTGATCTATCTGGAGATCGTCTCCGAAACCGCCGCCTACAACCGCTATCGCACCGGTGAACTGCACTACACCACTTATCCGCTGGAGCAGTACAAGCAGCTCAAGAGCAAGAGCCCGGAAGAACTGGTCAGCGTCCCCACGCTGGCCAGCTATTACTATGTCTTCAATACCCAGCGCAAACCGTTCGATGACCCGAAAGTACGCAAGGCGCTCTCGCTCGCCATCGACCGGGAGACCATCACCGACAAGATCCTGGGACAGGGACAAATTGCCGCATATAGCTTCACGCCCCCCATTGTGGACGGTTTTGAATTGAAAAAACCGGCCAGCCAGCTGCAGAGCAAAGAGGAGCGGATCAAGCAAGCCAAAGCCCTGTTGGCCGAAGCGGGATATGGCCCGGACAAGCCACTCACAGTGGACATTCTCTACAACACCAACGAGAGCCACAAAAAGATTGCGCTGGCCGTCTCCTCCATGTGGAAACACAACCTAGGGGTCACTGCCACCCTCAACAACATGGAGTGGAAGACCATGGTCTCGGCACTCAACGAGGGGGATTTCGGGGTTAGCCGCTATGGCTGGAACGGGGATTATAACGATGCCTCCACCTTCCTCGACATCATGACCTCCAGCAGCAGCGCCAACAGCGGCAAGTGGTTCAACAAGGAGTACGACGCCCTGCTGGCCAAGTCCCACGACTCGCTGGATCCCGCTGAACGCAATGCCCTGTATCAGCAGGCAGAGGCTCTCATTGATGCGGATGCCCCCATCGCCCCCATCTATTTCTCGGTCAAATCAAGGTTGCTCAAACCTTTCGTGAAAGGCTATCCCCACCTTAACCCGCAGGATGTGGTCTACAGCAAGGAGCTCTATCTGGTTGCTCAGTAACCGGCTCGGCAAGATGTGACCATAAAAAAGCGCCTGCATTGCTGCAGGCGCTTTTCATTGGCGGCCAAGCGGGCCATTGGGCCCATCTACGCTTTCACGCAAGATTACTCTTCGGGACAAGGAGCCAACACCTCCCGGCGACGACCCATCACCACCGGACGCACCAGCAACTGAGCCAGCAAAACCCCCAGCAGAGTCAGACCGCCCCCGATCAGGTGATAGCTGGTCAGCCGCTCTCCCAGCAGGGTGATGGCAAGGCCAGCCGTCATCACTGGCAGCAGATTCATAAAGATGGCGGTACGATTGGCACCAAGCAGGGTGATCCCCTGCATCCAGAGCCAGGGACAGAGGGCCGACGCGGGGATCCCCGCATAGAAGATCAGCCAGATCGCACGCCCCTCTGGCAGCTGACCATCCACCAGCAGAAAGAAGGGGGTCAGGATCAGCACACTGCAGAGCACCTGACCGTAGAGCAGCGACCAGTTGTCGAGCCCCAAATCCCACTTCTTGAGCAGCACGCTATAAAGGGCATAAGTGCCCGCCGAGAGCAGCATGTAGACAGAGCCGATATGAATACCCTGGGTAAACAGTCGGGTCGGATCCCCCTGCCCCAGCAAGATAGACAAGCCAAAGATGGAGAGCAGCGCCCCCAGCACGGCGCCCCAGGTGGGCCGCTCACGCAGCAGCCAGATGCTGAGTAACACGGTCAACAGTGGCGTCAGCCCCATCATCAATCCCATCTCGGTGGCCCCCATGGTCTGTGCGGCGTAGTACCCAAAGGTCTGATTAAGCACCATGCCCAGCGAGGCCAGCATGGCGATCTGCCAAAGGCCGGCACGAATGCGGGCACGCGCACGCCATACTCGACGGGCCAGAAACGGGCTTAATACCAGCGCAGCCACCACCCAGCGCGACCAGGCCAAGGCTGCCGGGGACAACACACCAACCGCCAGTTTGCTGACGATGCCATTGCCAGCCCAGATGGCAATGCAGGAGAAAGGAAACAGAAAGGCAAAGGGCATGAGAGGATCCAGACCGAAGAGACAACAGCGGGCCAGTATAGGGGGCGATGGAAGATAAACAAAGGTGTGGGCCTGAACAGCCACATAGTGAACGCCAGTCGCCAGAAACAAATATGCCCGCAAAAGTGCGGGCATATCAGTGCAGAAACAGGTTCAGAAGCGCATCACGCGGCATCCATGTGCAGTCTGGAGATCAGCTCGTTGACTTCGGTGACTGTCTGGCGGTGGGGAATATCCGCCGGATTCGGCATCAGCAACAAACCGGATTGGAAATCAAACCGCCCCCGACCATGGATGTAAATCCGACCTTTAAAGAAGGTTTTGACATGCTTTGCCACCATCAGTGGCAGGTACTTCTTGAACACTCTCATCGTTTGCAACCTCTTGCAGTTGTATCCGTATGACAGCAGCTTCTGCGAATTAATTCCGTAAAATATTTATAAAAATCCGGAAAACTCGCCCATCTCTTCCCAAAAAATTCAATCTATAACTTTTTATTAACTTTTAGCCTATTGTATGCGGCCCTTCGAGCCAGAGCAAGGCTCCTTTGCCATCGTGCCACTCGATACAAGCGATCCCCGAGGTGGCGAACATGGGTGCTCCTGCTGCCGGGCAGAGGCTTTGCACCAGATAACCCACCAGCGGCAGATGGCTGACCATCAGGATCTGGTCATGTTGCTGCGCCAAAGTGGTGAGGTAGCTGGCCACGAAAGCGGGATCACCGTACGGGGTAATGTCGCCACTCTCTTCAACGGCTGCTGCGTCAGGTAATTCACTGCATATGGCTTGCCAGGTCTGGCGTGCCCGCAGATAGTTGCTGTGGATCACCCGATCCAGCGGGCCAATCAGCTGAGGCGCCAGCCAGCGGGCCATCTGGATAGACTCTTCAATACCCTGCTCGGTCAATGGACGCTGTTCATCTGTTTTCGCATTCATGCCAGCCTGGCCATGACGCATGATATAGATCTTCATTACAACCTCGCCCAACGGGCCTGTTTTGATAGCCGGGGGATCTTACCCCGCCACGGGTGTGGAAACAATTGCGCTACCTCTCAGAAAAGGGTTTGCCTGACGGGATAGCGGGGTCGATAATCATGTTTAAATTCAAATAAATCCAACGTGAGTCACACGCCAATGAGCCCATATGCCAGTCCCAATGACCATCGGCAATACCATTTTCTGGAGCTGGCCAACCGGCTCAGGGTCTTGTTGATTTGTGATCCCGACACCGACAAATCCGCCGCCTCGCTGGCGGTCAATACCGGCCATTTTGACGATCCCGCCGACCGGCAGGGAATGGCCCATTTCCTGGAGCACATGCTGTTTCTCGGCACCTGCACCTACCCCAAACCTGGTGAGTACCAGCAATTTATGAGCCGTCATGGCGGCAGCAACAACGCCTGGACCGGCACCGAGTTCACCAACTTCTTCTTCGAGATCGACAACGGCTTCTTCGAAGCGGGGCTGGATCGCTTCTCCCAGTTCTTTATCTGCCCCACCTTTGATCCGGAGTGGGTGGACAAGGAGCGCAACGCGGTCGACTCCGAGTATCGCCTCAAACTGCAGGACGACATGCGCCGCAGCTATCAGGTGCATAAAGAGACGGTCAACCCGGCGCACCCCTTCTCCAAGTTCTCGGTGGGCAACCTCGATACCCTGGCCGATCTGCCGGGACGGGATCTGCGCTCCGACCTTATCCGTTTTTACGAAAGCCACTACAGCGCGGATCGCATGGCACTGGTGATGATCTCGCCGGAATCCATCGATACCCAGTTGCAGTGGTGCTGTCGCTACTTTGCTCCCATTTTGAATCGCAATTTGGGAACCCCGACCCTCACCATGCCGCTCTACCGGCTCGACGATCTCGGCGTGCGCATCCACATCAATCCGGTCAAGGAGACCCGCAAGCTGTCGCTCTGCTTCCCCCTGCCCAATGTGGACGAGTTTTACGACAAAAAGCCCCTCACCTTCCTGAGCCATCTGATCGGTTATGAGGGGGATGGCAGCCTGCTCTCCCTGCTCAAGGCGAAAGGCTGGGTCAACCAGCTCTCGGCGGGCGGTGGCATAAGCGGCGCCAACTTCAAGGATTTTGGCGTCAACTTCGGCCTCACCCCTCTGGGCCTTGAACATGTGGATGACATCCTCGCCGCCCTGTTTGGCTATCTGAAACTGATTGGCCGCGAAGGGCTGCAGAGCTGGCGCTATGACGAAAAACGGACCGTACTCGAATCGGCGTTCCGTTTTCAGGAGCGCGGCCGCCCCCTCGATACGGTGTCGGGGCTGGTGCTCAACCTCTTTAGCTACAAACCTGAGGATCTGCTCTACGGCGACTACATGATGCGCGAATATGACGAGGGGCTGATCCGCCGCCTCCTCGTCAAGCTCACCCCGCATAACCTGCGCATCACCATCACTGCGCCGGAAGTGGCAACCGATCGGCTGGCCCGCTGGTATCAGACCCCCTACAGCGTGGCGACCATTACCGAGGCCGAGAAAATTCGCTGGCAGCAGAGCGAACCGGATCCGGCGCTGGCGCTGCCCAAGCCCAACCCCTTTATCAGCAGCCGACTCGATCCGCGCACACCCGAGCTTGCCGCCGATATGCCCGCCTGTCTTATCGATCGTCCCGGTTTTCGCCTCTGGCACCTCCATGAGCACCTGTTCAGCGTGCCCAAGGGCAATCTCTACATCTCCATCGACAGCGAACATGCGGTCAAAAATCCGCGCAATATCGCCATGGCGCGCCTCGCCGTGGAGCTGTTGGCAGACCACCTCAACGCCCTCACCTATCCGGCGGAGCTGGCGGGGCTGGGCTACCAGATCTATGCCCATCAGGGGGGCTTTACCATCAACCTGAGCGGTTTTGCCGACAAGCAGCCGCTGTTGCTCGACATGATCCTCGGCAACCGCACGCTGGGGTATCCGGATCCGGGCCGCTTCGCCGAGATCAAAGAGCAGCTCATCCGCAACTGGGACAACCAGTCCAAGGCGCGCCCCATCTCCCAGCTCTTTAACCAGCTCACCAGTTTGCTGCAACCGAACAACCCGCCGTTCGAGCAGTTGCTGCGCCACCTGCGCACCGTCGAGCTGGAGGAGATGCCCGGCTTCGTGGCCCAGCTGTTTGGCGAGGTGCATGTCGAGGCATTGGTGCATGGCGACTGGACTGCCGCCGAAGCGCTGGAGCTGGCCGCCCTGATGGAGCGCCACCTGAGCGATATCAATGGCACCAGCAGCAAGCCGAGCGGCGAGACCCGTCGTCCGCTCATCTCCATTCAGGACAGGGGCACCCTTATTCGCGAGCAGGGTTGCGATCACGAAGACTCGGCACTGCTGGTCTACTACCAGTCCCGTACCACCCGGGCGCGGGATCTCGCCTGCTTTACCCTGGCGAACCACATCATGTCCTCTACTTTCTTCCACGAGCTGCGCACCCGCCAGCAACTGGGGTATGTGGTGGGTGCCGGCAACCTGCCCCTCAATCGCCATCCGGGGCTGATCTTCTATATCCAGTCGCCGGTGGCGGGGCCGCAGATCCTGCTCGATGCGGTGGAGGAGTTTATCGACCTCTTCCCGCTGGCCATGCTCGAATTTACCGAGCAGCAGTGGCAAGAGAGCAAGGCGGGGCTGCAAGCCCAGCTGAGCGAGCGGGATGCCAACCTGCGCAGTCGCGGCCAGCGGTTGTGGGTCAGTATTGGCAACAAGGACCTGGGGTTCGATCAGCGGGAACGGGTCTGCGATGAGGTGGGCAAGTTGAGCCGCGCCGATCTGGTGCGCTTTATCACCCAGCTGCGCTCGCGCACCTCCGATCGGCTGATCCTCTGCAGCTATGGTCAGGGGCACGAACATGACGAGCGGATCACCGGCCAGTTTATCGATGATCCACGGGCATTTCGGCTCAATGCCGCCACCTTCGAGGCCTGATCAGGCCTCGCACGCCCCCGTTTTTCCATTCCCACGGCAAATCACAGGCAATAAAAAGCCGACCCATCAGGGTCGGCTGGAAAAACCATAACAATTGCGACCAAAGCCGCCAAAAGTGAACATGAGCGTGAAAATCAGACACTGAGTTGCTGATCAGCAAGCGGGAAAGACCCGATACTCGCTTTGCAATGCCAACAGTGATTGAGAAACAGCCTCATATTAGGCACTCCCCCCGCCAGTCACGTTGATCTACGTCAAAGGAGGTAGCGAAGAGCGCATAGCCCGATGATTTGTCGGCGCAGATCACCCTTTGCTCGCCCGTTAGCTGCCCGTTAACCCCGGCGAACCAGCCGGTAGGCTACCTCATCGAAGTAGGAGAGCTGACCCGACAGCACCCGCGGGTGATCCACTTCGGCGGCGCGCCCCAGCACCTCGATGCGAAAGTCCCGTTCGAACAGGGCTCGCACCTCCATCTCCCCCACCGAGAAGGGGGGCTGACTCTGCTGTTCAGGCTGATATTCAAGGGTCACCAGCAGGATCTGGCCACCGGTCTCGACCAGCGAACTGATCAGGGCTGCATACTGGCGGCGCATCGCGGTCGGCAGGGCGATCAGCGCCGCGCGGTCATAGACCAGCCGGTAACGGCGACCCAGACTGGGAGCGGCGAAAAAATCTCCCTGAAAAATGCGCAGGCTGTCCACTTGATGGCACTGATAAGGGCCCACTTCGCTCACGGTCGCGGCGAGCTGGTTTTCACTGAAGAACTGGCTGACGGCAAGGCTCGATAGCTCGAAACCGTCGACCGGATGGCCCTGAGCGCTCAGCCAGAGCATGTCGCGGGACTTGCCACACAGGGGAACCAGCACCGGCTCGTCCGCTTGCTGGGCTGACCACCAGGATTGCAGCCAGTGGTTGAAGTCCGCCTGATGAAAGCCAATCCGGTTCTCTTCCCAACGCTGATGCCAAAACGCAGCTTCCATCGTTATTACCCTTCTGTACTAAAGATGCCTCAATATCACAACTTAACCGGCACCGCGCAACCCTCTGCCCTCCCCTTTTTGCCGCGCAGCCTCTGCGTGTTATCGAGCGAATGATGGGACATCCCCTTGCCGTGCGCCTCGCAGTCGCAATGAGCGCTATTGGGTACGTTTATAACGGGCAGAGGTATACCAACCCATGCAAAAACGCCATTGGTGTATGGCGATGAATGAATAAAAAGAATGACGTTGGCAGGCCAACTCGTGCCCGCCAACGCCAGAAAGATCACGACAGTGTGGCGCGAGCGGCCGCCAGCTGGCGCTCGATATAAGCAAAATCGGGGCGTTCGGCGGGGAGTTCCGAGAGACAGGCCGCTTTGAGCTGATGCAACCCATCAAGCGGTGAGTCTTGCGTATCGCAATGGGCCAGCAGCTCCTCCAGCAGGCAACCAAAGGCGCGTACCTCCAGTCGTTCAAGGCCCAGCGCCCGCTCGCAGTCGCTGCGGCCATATAAGGAAGCGGCACCAAAATCCCCCAGCAAGGCGCGAGCCGGGGCGTCAGACCCACGGGCAAACAGAATATTGTGGCCGTAGAGATCCCCGTGCATGATGCCCGCGCGGTGCAGATGGCCTGCCACCGAGGCGATGCCGTGGGCCATCGCCAGCGCATCCGGCACACTCAGATGCAGCCCCTCGGAATAGACATCCCGGGTGCAGGAGTCCAGGCTCGGCGGCCCGGCCAGATTGGCAAAGGCCGGATCGATCAGCTCCATTACCAGCGCCGGAATGCCGGAGGGGTGATCCGCCACCTTGCCTATCACCTTGATAAGGTTGGGATGGCTGCCCGCCGCCAGCGATGCCGCCATCTCGCAGCGGGGCAGCCCGTCGCTGGTCACCGCCCCCTTGAACAGCTTGACCGCCACCTGATTGCCATCGCCTCTATCGCTCGCCTGAGTCACTGCATCAGCAGGATTACCCACAAGGGTGGCGCGATGGATAACGCCGGATGCTCCCTGCCCCAGCAACTCGCCCAGCGCCAGCGTCTCCCAGGCAAGGGGAGCGACATGGGTATCATCGATGGCCCGCGCCTCCGCCCCTTCGCTAAAGGGGTTGCCGGAGTAGGCAAGCCATGAAAGGCGCGGCAGCGAGAGCAGCCACTCGGGGAAGCGTTCGATGCGGTTGGCGGCGATGCGCAGCAGCTCCAGCTTGCGGCAATTGGCAAGGCTGGCGGGCAACTCGCGCAGGCGGTTGCCCGCCAGCATCAGCTTTTGCAGGGCGTCGCACTGGCCCAGCTCATCGGGCAGCTGCTCAATTGCGTTATCGGTCAGGATCAGCCAGCGCAAACCGGCGGGCAGCGCCTTGGCCGAGACGGTAGCAATCCGGTTGGCCTTAAAACCCACCATGGTGAGCGCCGGACAGCGCCCCAGCACCTCGGGCAGCTCGGTAAAGCGGTTCTCGGAGCAGAAGATGATGCGCAGTTTGCCAAACTCGGCCAGCTCGTCGGGGAGCGTGCTTAGCTGGTTGCCGGTCAAATCCAGCACCTCCAGCGTCTCTTTCAGGCTCAAAATCTCGGTGGGGAACTCCGTCAGGTTTTCACAAAGCTTCAGATGGCGGGCACCGCACAGTTCACCCGCACGCAGCTGTTCCAGAGTATGCATAACCGTTTCTCAATCCTGATAATCTGCCTGATGACGTAGCCAGCCATCAGAGCGCGCCGAACCGGGGTCCGGCGGTTTTAAAGGGGGGCATTATAAAGAATCAGGGGGGCAGATCACCCCTTGTAGCTTGAAAGTATGCGGCTTATACGATCGCCAAGACAGCGGCATCTATTGCACGTTGGCAGCGCTTTGCTCGCGGCCAGCTTGCAATGCCGCTGTAGCATGACCTGAATGCACAGCGTAATGAATCCTTATTTCCGTCCGCTCCCCAGCGATTGAATAAATGCCAGCGTACGACGATTAAACTGCTCCGGCTGCTCCACATTGCAGACATGACCGCACTGCTCGATTACCGCCAGCGAGGAGCTGGCATCGCGGGCCACCTGTTCGCGCGCTGGCGCCAGAAACATATGATCCTCCTCCCCCATCACATAAAGAGTGGGAATGGGCAGGGAGCGTTCGCGGAAATAGCGCATCAGCGGGTTAACCTCGGTGGCGAGGCGGAACCAGCGTTTGAACTCTTTCTGGCAGAGCTTGCGGGCTTCGCGCACAAAGAGGTTGCGCGACTCCTGATGGTGCTGGCGCGGCATGATGATGAAGGCAAACAGCCGGTAGAGCCACATATAGGGCAGAAAGTGCTGGCCGAGTCGGCCCAGTTGCACCAGCACCCGCGAGCGGATATCGAGCCGCAAAATGGCGCCCCCCAGTACCATGCTCTTGACCCGCTCCGGGCAGAGCTCGGCCAGATGGCGAATAAGGATGGTGCCAAGGGAGATGCCGACAAAGTGGGCGCGGCGGATATCGAGATGATCGAGCAGCCGAACGATATCTTCGGTCACTTCCCGAAAGCTGTAGTGGCCCTTGACCACCTGTTGCAGCTGGTGGGACTGGCCGTGGCCGCGCAAGTCCAGCAGCAGTACGTTGAAGTGCTCGCGATAGGCGCGCAGCTGCTTGAACCAGATGGAGGAGCTGCCACCGGCGCCGTGGACAAACACCACCCAATCCCGCTCGGGACCCAGTTCGAAAGTCTTGTGATACAACATCCAATAGGCTCCCTTGGTGATGGGGGGTATACTCGGCTGCGCGCATATTAACAGAACAGGCCCGCCGATAGATATGCGCCTGACATGACCCGGATCACCCCTTGCGCGAGAACTTTCCATGGATTTGACCCGTTTGCGCCACTTTCTGCTCTCCCTGCCGGGCGCCACCGAAGATACCCCGTTTGGTCCGGAGATCCTGGTCTACCGCATCGCGGGCAAGATGTTCGCGCTGGTGGATTGGCAGGCCGAGCCGCTCACCATCAATCTCAAATGCGAGCCCGAGCTGGCGTTGCTGCTACGCGAGATCCACCCCGAGGTCAAACCGGGCTGGCATATGAACAAGCAACACTGGAACACAGTGACCCTGAACAGCACCTTGCCAGATGATCTGTGGCAGGGCTGGGTGCACCACTCCTATGAGCGGGTTGTCGCGGGTCTGCCCAAAGCCAAACGGCCACAGGCGCCGCGCCCCCTCTCCCCTACTGACGGCCCAACCTTATGACCCCAGCACTTAGTCCAGCACTTTGTATTGTCCCCCTTGGCGAGGCACATATCCCCGCCCTCGTGACCCTGTTTGAGCAGGCGGTGCGACGCTGCGGCCCCGAACACTACAGCGCCGAGCAGGTGGAGCAGTGGGCCCTCGGTTCACAACATCCGGGCTTTGTCAGCCAGCTGCGCGAGCACCACGGCTGGGTGGCGGAGCAGGCAAATGTGCCCCTCGGTTTTGTCACCCTGAGCCCCGATGGCCACCTCAGTCTGCTCTATGTCAGCGCCGACCATCAGCGCCAGGGACTGGGCAATCTGCTGCTCACCACGGCGCTCGCGGGGGCCAGAGGGCTCGGTATGACCCTCATCACCACCGAGGCCAGCGCCTTCAGTTATGAGCTATTTTTACGACATGGCTTTACGTTGACCGGGCTGGAGTGCGTGGAGCGGGGCGGAGTCAGTTTTACTCGCCATCGCCTGCACTGCTGCTTGCCAAGCTAGGGCAAGCCACTAAAATACGCTTAATTTTCGTATTGTTACTGTATTGAGGCAGCAACCATGGTGGTAGAAAGTGAAGGCTATATCTCGCTGATCGAGTATCTGGTGGAGAGTTTGGGATTGTTTGAATCCCAGCAACAGAACGATGGTGAAGAGACCATCGAAGATCTGGTCAGTGGCCGTGTTGCCAGCAACCTGATGGCCATTTGCGAGCAAAACCCCCAGCTCGATCCCAAGGTGCGTTTCGCCATCATGCAGGAGGCCGACGCCGTGGTCGCCGATCTGGAAGAGGTGCTCTCTGCCGTCTGGCTGCGCGCCCCGACCCCGGAACAGAAAACCTTCCTCATCGAGTTTATCGATCTCATCAAGAACCTGTTCGACAGCGCCATCGGCTGATCTGCCGTCCGGTTTTCCCGCCCAACGCAAGATTTCAAAGCAGCAGATAAGGAAAAGGGCCGCCTTGGTGGGCAGCCCTGCTTGCTATCATTTTCAACCCGCCAGTGCGTTCATTCATCAGGCGGTTATCAAGGCAAGAAATGTGTCTGGACTTTGCATCCGATCCCTGGACGCTACCTAGTTAGTCCCGACTGGTCGCAATAAGTTCCCTCCTCCGACCATTTATTTTCACTTTTATTAAGAAATCGACTACAAACCTGTTCAGCGGTTCAGGCTGGGAGGTAAACAGACTCCAATGCCACCCAATCCGCAGTAACCATCCGGATTTTTCTCCAGATATTGCTGATGGTAATCCTCGGCGTAGTAGAAGGGCGCCAGCGGCAGAATGCGGGTGGTAATGGCACGACTGTCGCCGCTTGCCGCCATCGCCTGCTGGTAGGCCGCCATGCTCTGCTGGGCAATGATCTGCTGACTCTCGTCGCCATAGAAGATCACCGAGCGATACTGGGTGCCAATGTCCCCGCCCTGACGCATCCCCTGCGCCGGATCGTGCTGCTCCCAGAACAGTCTGAGCAGGTCGCCGTAGCTGATCACCGCCGGATCAAACACCACCTGCACCGTTTCGGCATGACCGGTCAGCCCGCTGCACACCTCTTTGTAGGTGGGATTCTGGGTCACGCCGCCCTGATAACCGGCCGCGGTGGAGTAGACGCCCGGTTGCTGCCAGAACAGGCGCTCCACGCCCCAGAAACAGCCCATGCCAAACCAGGCGATCTCCATGTTCTCGGGCCAAGGCCCCTGGGTCGGGTTGCCATTCACCGCATGCTGCTGACCAATCACCATCGCTTCGCGTCGTCCCGGCAGGGCATCTGCCGGTGAAATAATCTGTTCCATGAATTCTGTCCTTGTATAAAACCCTGTGAAATCACACAGCTGACGAAAAGGAGCATCGAAGATAGCAGTTTATCGCGCCGGATCAACCGGAGGGCCCCTCCCCGCTCGCCCCGGCGGCCGTCTGCGCTTCGAACCATCCTTTCCCGATCCGCACGGCCAAGCCGCCCCGCGTAGACCAGAAACGGCCAAAATCAATATTTAGTCTTGATTTGTGAATTAATTTTCATATATTGAGCCAATCGCTGTTTTTTTATGGAAGAAATATCAAGTGCGTGAACGCGAACCCAGTCTGGTCAATGCCTTCCGGCAATCCACCCCCTATGTCAATGTGCATCGGGGTGCCACCTTTGTGCTGATGATGGGGGGAGAAGCCATCTGCCACCCCAACTTCGCCAATATCGTCAGCGATATCGCCCTGCTGCAAACACTGGGCATACGCCTGGTGCTGGTGTTTGGTTCACGTCCGCAAAACGATGAAGCGCTGGCCCGCGCCGGTATCGAGGCCCAGTATCACAAGCGGATCCGGGTCACCGATGACGAGAGCTTCACCATCATCAAACAGGTGTGTGGTGGCCTGCAATATGACATCACAGCCCAGCTCTCCATGGGACTCGCCAACACACCCATGCAGGGGGCGCGGATCAGCGTGGTGAGCGGCAACTTCGTCACTGCCCAGCCGCTGGGGGTGGATGATGGCATCGACTTTTGCCACAGCGGCCGGGTGCGCCGCATCGACGTGGAGGGGATCACCCGCCAGCTTGACCAGAAGAGTCTGGTGCTCATCTCCCCCATCGGCTGCTCGGTCACCGGCGAGAGCTTTAACCTGAGCTCCGAAGAGGTGGCCCGCCGGGTGGCGGTCGACCTCAAGGCGGACAAGCTCATCTGCTTTAGCAGCACCCAGGGGGTGATGGACAGACGCGGCGAAGCCATCTCCGAGCTCTTCCCCGAGCAGGCCGAAGAGCTGCTGGTGGAGCTGGAGCAGGCGGGCGAAGAGATGTCCGGCACCGCCCGCTACCTGCGTGCAGCGATCGCCTCCTGCCGTGGCGGGGTGCCCCGCTCCCATCTGGTCAGCTATCAGGATGATGGCGCCATGCTGCAGGAGCTGTTCAGCCGCGACGGTCTCGGCACCCAGATAGTGCGGGAAAGCGCCGAGCAGGCCCGCGCCGCCACCATCGAGGATATCGGCGGCATTCTGGATCTGATCCGCCCGCTGGAAGAGGAAGGCATTCTGGTGCGCCGCTCCCGCGAGCAGCTGGAGATGGAGATCGACAAGTTCACCATCATCGAGCGCGATGGCCTCATCATCGGCTGCGCGGCCCTCTACTGCTTTATGGAAGAGGCGATGGCGGAGATGGCCTGCGTCGCCATCCACCCCGATTATCGCAACTCCAACCGGGGGGATCAGCTGGTGGCCAAGGTGGCCGAGCGGGCCAAGCGGCTCGGGATCCGTCGCCTGTTCGTGCTTACCACCCGCTCCATCCACTGGTTCCGGGAGCGGGGCTTCGATCCGCTGGAAGTGGAAGATCTGCCGGTGGCGCGCCAGCGTCTCTACAACTGGCAGCGCCGTTCCAAGGTTTTGTCAAAGACCATTGCCTAAGCCATTGATTCTGTGTTGAGTTAGCCGACAATTTGAACTTTTTCACAAACTCGATTGACAGTGCAATCCAACGCAGGGTATTTCTAAATGCACTCCACCGCCCTGGTGGAGCCAGAAGAGGAGCGCTGCCCAGGCAGCCCAAGGGAGGACGCCAGCGTCCGGTGAACTTGGGTCAGGGGGAGCAGCGCCGAGACGAGTGAGGAGACTGGTGACCTCAACGTCGGCTGCGGGGGCTGAATCCCCCGGGTTGTCATCGGTAGTGATCATCCCCCACCGCGCCCTGTCAGGGGCGGTACGGGATGGGCTCTGCAGGTGGAGTGCTTCTGGCCGGGATAGCTTCGTTCATTCCTGCCATTTTCAGCCTCCTCCTCTCTTTTTTGCCCGATGGAACCGGAATCTTAAAATAAGACAGGAGTAAGCAATGAGCCCGATCAATGTCGCCAAGTTTGGCGGAACCAGTGTCGCCAACTTCCCGGCCATGAATCACTGCGCCGACATCGTGCTGGCCAATCCCGCCACCCGGGTGGTGGTACTGAGCGCCAGTGCCGGTGTCACCAACCTGCTGGTCGCTCTGGCACAAGGGGAGCTGGACGAGGCGGGCCGCGACGAGCAGCTGGCCAAACTGGCCGGGATCCAGCAGGCCATTCTGGCCGATCTCGGCAACCCCGTTGATGTGAGCGCCCTCATTCATGGCCAGCTGGACGAAATTCGCCTCATGGCCCAGCAAGCCCACCAGCATACCGATGCGGAGCTGGCCGACCGCCTCATCGCCTGCGGCGAGCTGATGTCTACCCGCCTCTTTACCGAGCTGCTGCGCCAGCGCGGCGTCAAGGCCCACTGGCAGGATGTGCGCCAGCTAATGCGCACCGACAGCCGCTTTGGCAAGGCCACCGTCGATCTGGCCACCACCCGAACCCTCTGCCAGCAGACGCTGGGCCCGCAGCTTGGCGACAGCCTCATCATCACCCAGGGCTTTATCGGCGCCGATGGCGATGGCCGCACCACCACGCTGGGGCGCGGCGGCTCTGACTACAGCGCAGCCCTGCTCGCCGAAGCACTCGATGCCGCCAGTATCGAGATCTGGACCGATGTGCCCGGCATCTACACCACGGATCCGCGCCTCGTCACCCGCGCCCGCCCCATTCCCGAAATCAGCTTTGTCGAAGCGGCCGAGATGGCCACTTTCGGCGCCAAGGTGCTGCACCCCGCCACATTGCAACCGGCGGTGCGCCAGAATATTCCGGTGTTTGTCGGCTCCGCCAGGGATCCTGCCGCCGGTGGTACCTGGATCCGCGCCAGCACAGATTCAAGCCCGCTGTTTCGCGCCGTCGCCCTGCGCCGCCAGCAGGTGCTGGTGACCCTGCACAGCCTCAACATGTTCCACGCCTACGGTTTTCTGGCCGAAGTGTTCGGCATTCTGGCCCGTCACCGCATCTCGGTCGATCTCATCACCACATCGGAGGTGAGCGTGTCATTGACCCTGGATCACACCGGCAGCCAGAGTAACGGCGAGCCGATCCTGAGCGACAAGGTACTGGCCGAGCTGGGCCAGCTTTGCAAGGTGGAGGTGGAAACCGGTCTGGCACTGGTGGCGCTCATCGGCAACCGGATGAGCGAAGTGAACGGGGTGGGCAGTCAGGTCTTCGACGCCCTGCGCGAGCACAACATCCGGATGATCTGCTACGGCGCCAGCGCCCACAACCTCTGCTTTCTGGTCAAGGAGAGCGAGGCGGGCAATATCGTCAACCGCCTCCATCAGGAGCTGCTGGACTGACCCTCAACCGAGGAAATTCCGGCCATGCAACAGGGCGCCTACAAGGCGCCCTGTTCATTTTTATTCCGCAGATGTGTTGGCTCAGGCAAGGCTGGTGGCAGGCAGCTGGCAGGCCACGGCTTCGCGGCGCAGCTGCTGCAAGCGGGCCAGCAGCCCGGTCTGGCCGAGCTCCGTCTCCTGAGGCGAGAGATTGTCCACCAGCAGCGGATAGTGATCCGTCACCGCCTGCATCAACCAGTCGAGGCGACGCAGGGTGAGCGGGCCGCAGCTCTGGCCGCTCAGATCATCGGCCACATCGAGCCGGTGGCTGCGATACATGTCCCGCCACCAGTTGGCGACCAGCGCCTCGTCGCTCGCCAGCGCGGCGCTCCACTCCCCTTGCAGGGCGTGCAGGCGGGCCAGCACGGGCGCGCTGGCCCCTTCACGGATCAGGTGGTGGATCTCCCGTTTCACCCATTTCAGACAAAGCTCGCGCCAGTAGCGAAATTGCGGTAAAGGATCGGCCTCATCGAGCCAGAGTCCAGATAGGGTACGGGTCTCCAACCGCTCCGGTACATGGAACTGCGGATCGACCAGACCGTTGGAGTTGTATTCAAAGCGGGGATCGAAGGTCCACATATAGCCAAAGTCGAACACGCAGATCTGCTCGCCGTCATCGAGCAGGTTGCCCGGACTCGGGTCCCAGTCAAACCAGCCCCAGCGGGCCAGCTCACCCTGCACCTCCAGCATCTGGGCCAGATTGCGTTCGTTGAGCTGATGGACCGGCACACCCCGCAACCAGGGGGAGACCAGCACCCCGGCGCGCGCCGAGCCAAAGCTGGTGCAGACCACGTGGGAGAGGACAGTAGGATGCAGCTCGCGCAGCGCCTCGATTTCGCGCCGCCGCTCCAGCTCGGTCAGAAAGGCGGTCTTGCCATCGAGGTTGGCCACCAGTGAATCCTGACGGCGCCGCTTGAGGCACCAGTGATGCCCATCCACCTTGAGGTGAAACACCTCGGCGGTGAGACCGTGGCGATAGACCTTGACCACAGCCGGATGGCTATCCTTCAGCTTGACCAGTTGGGCCAGCGGCAGCGGGCAGTCGCGCTCGCGTCCGATCCGGATCTCTTCCTTGCTCTCCAGCATGCGCAGCAATCTGGCCTGACGTGCCATCACTTTGGGATTCATACATGTACCTCCAGTCGCTATCGAGAGACTAAACAGCAGATCCCTCCCAAGCCAGTGGCAAAACCCCATGATGACGCTTTCATCACATATTCCGAACAACCCCTCGATCGGGATCACAATTTGCAAGGTTGAGCTGTAACCAAATATTCATTAAGTGGTCATTAAATTGACAAGCTGAAACAAGGCCCGCACCATCGGGTCAAACTCTATGCGGATGAACGATCTCTCCCTCACTCGCTCAAAGGATGAGCTTATATGAATCGCCCCTCCTCAGGCCGCCCCCGCGTTCTGAGCCTGCCCTCTGGGCTGCTTGCCCTGCTGGGCGGATTGCTGCTGCTGACCCTGTTGTTGCCGCTGATCAATCCCGGTAGCTGGCTGGGCCGTGCCCAACCGCTGGTGCTGGGCCCCGCCGACAATCCGCTGGCCACCCTCACCCGCCACGCCCTGCTCTATAAAAGCGACAGCCGCGGCCTCTATCTGGTGGTGCGCAGCCAGTGGCTGTTGCGGGGGCCGCTGCAAGCGGGGGACAAGGTGCGAGTGGAGCTGCTCAACGACAAGGGGGAGCGGATCGACCAGCTCAGTCAATCGGTGGATAAGCGTCAGGTGTGCCGCAATAACCGCTGCTCGCTGGATCTCAACAGCACCTTGCGCGCACCGGACGATGCACTGGCCAGCCGTTATCAGCTGCGCATCGGTCTGCTGCTCAAGGATCGCCCCGAGAGCGGTGATTTCAGCCAGATCCTGCAAACCCTGCCGGAGCAGGGCTTCAACCTCACCTATCTGGTGGTGAGCCTGACCCTAGTGCTGGCCCTGAGCGCCGCCGTGCTCAAAACGGTGCTGCCAAAGCTGCGCCGCAGCCTGCGCTGGCGGATCATCGGCAGCCTGCTGCTCGGCAACCTCACCTTCGTGCTGCTGCACGGCTTCGTGGTGTTCAAGCTGGGGGAGTTTCTGCTCTGGTCAGGCTTTCGGCCGGAGCACTACTATCTGGCCTGGGGCAGCATGGTGCTGGGCTGGAGCCTCTGCGCGCTGGCGGGCTTCAACCTCTATATGGGGCTGGTCTTTACCGCGCTGTCAGGCATAGGTCTGCTGGCCAACTTTATGAAGATCGCCATCTACGGCGTGCCGCTCGGCGGGGACGATTTTGGCAACCTGCTGGCGCTGCTGCGGATCCTGCTCGACCAGCACCCCATCCTGCCCATCTTCACCGTGTTGCTGGCACTGTTTCTCTGCTGGCGCTTTGCCCTGTCGCGCTGGGTGCTGCGCACCGCAGCCGCCACCGTCGCCTTCTTTGCCCTCTGTGTCTTTGCCACCCAGACCGGCAACAAGTTGCTGGGGGCCAACATTCGTTACGTGGACCGCGCAGTCAACTACCACAGGGACATCATCCGCTCCGGCCCCGGCCTCTATCTGTTCAATCTGGTGGACGAGATGCTGCAAAGCGGCAGCGTGTTTCGCTACCCCTTGCAGATCAACGAGCTGACCCCGCAGTTGAGCCATCCGCCCCAGGGCATAGCGCCGCGCTGGGATCTGGTGATCGTGCTGCAATATGAATCGCTCTGGCTCGACTGGAAGGGGCGGATCTGCGCACCGGCTCCCACCCTCTCCCTGCCCGCCAGCGTGCAGCAGTGGCAAAAGACCATCCACTCCCCCACCACCGGCGGCATGACGGTGCTGGCGGAGTTCGAGATGAACACCGGCTTGCCGGTGGGATTGCTCAAGCAGGGCGTAGTGCCCTACTACTACCTCTCGCAGCAGGTGCCGGGGCTAGCCCAGAGCGCCAGACAGAGCGGCTATAAGACCCTGTTCGCCCACCCTTATGTGGAAAAATTCTGGGGCCGCGCCAAGGCGATCCCGGCGCTCGGCTATGAGGAGCGCTGGTTCGACACCCGCTTCACCACCCTTGAGCACAAGGGGCTCTATATCTCAGATGATGCGCTGATCGACCACCTGCTCAAGCGCAGCGAACAGGATGACAAACCGCTGTTTGCCTATGCGGTCACCATGCAGGGGCACGGCCCCTTCGATGGCCCCCGCTATCAGGGGCAGGAGCGCAGCGGCGCCTGTCCGAACCAGAGCGAGAGCGACACCCAGTTACTCAACACCTATTACACAGGGGTGGTGGATGCCATGGCCTCGCTGGAGCGACTGCTCAAGACCCTAGACCAGTCGGACAAGCGCTATCTGGTGGTGGCCTTTGGCGATCACCAGCCGTTTTTGATGTCTGCCGGCAAGGGGATTCACGGTGACAAGCCGGCGCGCGATGCCACCTACCAGATCCCCATGATGGCCTTCACCCGCGCCGATGACCCCCTCAATCTGGCGACCCAGTTTGCGCCGGTGCGCCAGCTCTACCAGATGGGTCAGGCCACCCGCCAGCTGCTGGCGGGGGATATCACCCCCATCGAAGAGAAGCCCCTGCTCCATCCGGTGCTGGGTGAAGAGAAGGGATTCGACCCCTCGAGCCTGGTGCCGCAGATCCGCGCCAGCTTCCGGCCCGATGCCCTGCCCTGAGCCTTAAGCCCCGCAACACGAATAGATGAGGCCGCAATAGCGGCCTCTGGTTATCACTTTCTCTTTGTCACTGCGACTGCGAAATCCGGTCTTTAGCGGGCGTTACGGGTTGCAACGGCATCCGCCAGGTTGCGTAGCAGCACTTCGGTATCGGCCCAACCTATGCAGGCATCTGTGATGCTCTGGCCGACGGTGAGTTCACACCCTTCCACCAGATCCTGACGGCCTTCCACCAGATGGCTCTCCACCATCACACCAAACACCGCCTTGCTGCCGGCACGCAGTTGGCCGGCCACATCCTCGGCCACCAGCATCTGGTTCTTGAACTGCTTGCTGCTGTTGGCATGACTAAAGTCGATCATCACCTTCTGGGGCAGACCGGCCTTCTCCAGCCCCTTCACCACCTCGTCCACGTGGGCGGCGCTGTAGTTCGGCTCACGACCACCACGCAGAATGATGTGACAGTCCGGGTTGCCGCGGGTCGCCACGATGGCGGAGTGACCGTATTTGGTGACCGAAAGGAAGTGGTGCGGCGCACTGGCGGCACCGATGGCATCGATGGCAACCTTGATGGTGCCGTCAGTGCCGTTCTTGAAGCCCACCGGACAGGAGAGACCGGAGGCCAGCTCGCGGTGTACCTGGGATTCGGTAGTACGGGCACCGATCGCGCCCCAGCTCATCAGATCCGCCACATATTGCGGGGTGATCATGTCGAGGAACTCGGAGGCAGTCGGCAGCCCCATGTCGTTGAGATCCAGCAACAGCTTGCGACCAATGCGCAGACCGTCGTTGATCTTGCAGCTGTTATCGAGGTACGGATCGTTGATCAGCCCCTTCCAGCCCACTGTGGTGCGCGGTTTTTCGAAGTAGACCCGCATCACGATCTCCAGCTGACCTTTCAGCTCGTCGCGCAGCGCCTTGAGGCGCTTGCCATACTCCAGCGCGGCAACCGGATCATGGATGGAGCAAGGACCAATCACCACCAGCAGACGATCATCTTCGCCGGCCAGGATATTGTGAATGGCCTGACGGGATTCAAAAACGGTGGACGAGGCCACCTCGGTAGCCGGAAACTTCTCAAGCACCGCAACCGGGGGTAATAACTCTTTGATTTCACTGATACGAACGTCGTCGGTTTGATGCTGCATGACAAGGCTTCCTGCTAGATGACTGCGATTAGGAAATCTCAACATAGCCCGCGACAGCCCATGTGTAAATAGGAAATTACAGCAATCACAAAACTATTTTGCGGAGCAATCTTGCAAGTTATTGAAATGATGATAGGCGAAATGGAAGTGCGGATGAGGAAGGCAAAAAAGCCCGCTCAGCGCGGGCCCGAAGCGTCGGTGATGACGGGTTTGTCAGTGATCAGCCACGCTGGCTGATACTGGCTAGCTTGTCGAAGTAATCCGGGAAGGTCTTCGAGGTGCACTTGGGATCATTGATGGTGACCGGGGTATCCGACAGCGCCACCAGCGAGAAGCACATGGCGATACGGTGATCGTTGTAGGTATCGATCTCGGCATGCTTGAGCTGGGTCGGCGGGGTCACGGTGATGAAGTCATGCCCCTCCTCCACTTCGACGCCCAGCTTGCGCAGCTCGGTCGCCATGGCGTGCAGACGATCGGTCTCCTTCACCCGCCAGTTGTAGATATTGCGAATGGAGGTCGGCCCCTCGGCAAACAACGCCGCTACGGCGATGGTCATGGCCGCATCGGGAATATGGTTCATATCCATATCCACTCCGTGCAGCGGCGCCTGCTCCGCCTCGATGAAATCACCACCCCAGGTGATGCGCGCGCCCATCTTCTCCAGCACGTCGGCGAAGTGGATATCACCCTGAATGCTGTGCTTGCCGATACCGGTGACCCGCACCTTACCCTTGATGGCACCCGCCGCGAGGAAGTAGGAGGCGCTGGAGGCATCCCCTTCCACCAGAAAGTCACCCGGGCTGATGTAGGTCTGGTTGCCCTTGATGTAGAACAGCTTGTAGTTGTCGTGCTCGATGACCACCCCGAACTGCTTCATGATGTGCAGGGTGATGTCGATGTAGGGCTTGGAAACCAGCTCCCCCTTGATGTGGATCCGGGTATCGCCCGCCGCCATCGGCGCCGCCATCAAAAACGCGGTCAGGAACTGGCTGGAGACGGAGCCGTCGACGTGCACATCGCCGCCCCACAGCCCCTTGGCGTCCACCACCAGCGGCGGATAACCATCGTGTTTCAGGTACTGGATATGGGCACCCGCTTCACGCAGGGCATCCACCAGATGGCCGATGGGACGCTCTTCCATGCGCGGCTCGCCGCCCAGAGTATATTCACCGGAGCCCAAGCACAGCGCGGCGCACAGCGGTCGCATGGCGGTACCGGCGTTGCCGAGGAACAGATTGACCGGCTCTTTCACCGCAAAGCTGCGGCCCAGCCCCTGCACGGTACACTCGGTCTTGTCGGCGGAGAGCTTGTACTTGACCCCGAGCTGGGTCAGCGCAGCCAGCATATGACGAATGTCATCGCTGTCGAGCAGGTTAGTCAGACGGGTGGTGCCACGAGCCAGCGCCGCCAGCAGCAGCGCACGGTTAGAGACACTCTTGGAGCCGGGCAAATTGACCTCACCGACCACACGAGAAATGGGTTCCAAACGCAACGAATTCATAGACTTCCTGTGCTATCTCAAAAATAAACGCCTGTCCGGACGTTAACAGCCTGCGTCCCGCTCGGCAAGGGCACTTTCAGGGGAAATCGCACGGCAAACGCCAGCGCGCTGGTTCTGTTGAAAAAAAGACGCCGGGGTATCCCCGGCGTCGTGAATCACTGCAATAGCTGGAAGCGGCTCACGAGTTGTCACGAGAGGCCGCCAGCAAGCACGTATGTACTTTCTTTTCAGCCGTGGCGCTTGGCAAAGCCATCCATAAAGCTCACCAGGGCCTTCACTCCCTCCAGCGGCATGGCGTTGTAGATGCTGGCGCGCATGCCACCGACGATGCGGTGCCCTTTGAGGGCCAGCAGGCCGGCCGCTTCCGATTCTGTCAGGAACTGCTTGTCCAGCTCGGCATTTTTCAGCTGGAACGGGATGTTCATCCGCGAACGGCAGCTGACATCCACCTGATTGCCGTAGAAGCTCGACTGATCGAGATAGTCGTAGAGGAAGTCGGCCTTCTCCTTGTTGCGCGCTTCCATCGCCTCGAGGCCACCCTGTTCCTTGAGCCACTCGAACACCAGACCGGCCAGATACCAGGCGTAGGTGGGCGGCGTGTTGAACATGGAGTCGTTCTTGGCGGTGAGCTTGTAGTCAAAAATCGAGGGCACATCGGCTCTGGCCTGATCCAGCAAGTCATCGCGCACGATGGCGATGGCAAGCCCGGACGGCCCGATATTTTTCTGGGCACCAGCATAGATGATGCCGAAGCGGCTGACGTCGAGAGGACGGGAGAGAATGGTGGAGGAGAGATCTGCTACCAGCGGCACCTCGCCGGTGGCCGGGATGTCGAACATCTCAATGCCGTCGATGGTTTCGTTCGGGCAGTAGTGAACATAGGCCGCATCGGCGCGAAACGCCGGGGTCGGCAGCAGGTGAGAGATCCCCTGCTCGTTCTTGGCAACCCCCTGGAAGGTCTGGATATCGCCATACTTTTTGGCTTCATCCACAGCACTCTGGGACCAGACACCGGTCAGCAGGAAGTCCGCCTTCTTGTTGGCCCCGCCCAGCAGGTTCATGGGCACGGCGGAGAACTGACCGCGGCCGCCACCGTGCATGAAGAGCACCTCGTAGTTCTCCGGCACCGCCAGCAGCTCGCGCAGATCCGCTTCGGCCTTCTCGGCAACCGCCATGTAGGGCTTGCCGCGATGGGAAAGCTCCATGACCGAGGCTCCGAGCCCCTGAAAATTACAAAATTCGCGCTGGGCGCGCTCCATGACTTCAACCGGCAGCATGGCGGGGCCGGCGCAGAAGTTGTAAATCTGTTTGCTCATGACGCTTTCCGTGAGTGGATGAGAGTAATCGATGACTTGTCAGGTTTTACACAAGAGCAGCCAGCGGATCAAAGGCTTTTTGGGAGCTGGCTCAACCTTTTACCGTCACTCTGCCTCCCCCTTGCAGTAGAAAAAGCCCTGAACGGGTCAGGGCTTGCAGGGAACATGCACAGAAATGGCGGGCAGAGCGCATAAACGACCACAGCCCAGCCATTTCTGACAAATTTACAGTTTGGCGGTGAGCTCCGGCAGCAGAGTGAAGAGATCCCCCACCAGCCCGTAGTCCGCTACCTGAAAGATGGGGGCATCGCTGTCCTTGTTGATGGCCACGATCACCTTCGACTCCTTCATCCCCGCCAGATGCTGGATGGCCCCCGAAATGCCGACCGCGATATAGAGCTCGGGCGCCACCACCTTGCCGGTCTGTCCCACCTGCAGATCGTTGGCGACATATCCCGCATCAACAGCGGCTCGCGATGCCCCCACGGCGCCGCCCAGCTTGTCGGCCAGCGCCTCAATCAGGGCAAACTGCGCCTTGGACCCCAGTGCCCGGCCACCGGAGACCACCACCCGGGCGGCGGTCAGTTCGGGCCTGCTGGAGCGCACCGCGCGGCGCTCCACCAGCCGGGTACGACCAGCGAATTCGGGCACGGCCAAGTGCTCGATGGGAGCCTGCCCGCCCGTCGCCGCCTTGGCAAACGCGGTGGCCCGCACCGTCATCACTTTGACGGGCGCCGAGCTTGCCACTCTGGCAATGGCATTGCCCGCATAGATGGGGCGCAGGAAGGTGTCGCTACTCTCGATAGCCGTCACCTCGGAGAGCATCTCCACCCCGAGCCGGGCCGCCACCTGTGGCAGCAGCGTCTTGCCCATGGTACTCGCCGCCATCAGGCAGTGGCTGTAACCTTCGCACCAGCAGGCCAGCAGCTTGTCGACCCCATCCAGCAGCCCGTCGGCCAGCAGGGGATGTTCGGCAAGCAGAACCTTGTCGACACCGCCAATGGCAGCCGCCTGTTCACCCGCCTCGGTCAGCCACTGCCCCAGCAACAGCAGGTCAACCTGACCGCCGATGGAGACGGCGGCGGTCACCAGTTGTGCCACGTTGTCGGCCAGATGGCCCTGATGATGTTCGGCAATGATCAGCACGCTCATGGCAGCACCTTCGCTTCGTGTTTGAGTTTGTCCACCAGCTCGTCCACCGAGCCCACCTTGATCCCGGCGCTGCGGGCTGGCGGCGCCATCACCCCGAGCAAACGGGTCTGGTTGGCCACCTCAACGGCGAGTGTCGAGAACGGAGCGCTATCAAGCGGCTTGCGCTTGGCCTTCATGATGTTGGGCAGCGAGGCAAAGCGCGGTTCATTCAAACGCAGATCGGCGCTCACCACCGCAGGCAAAGGCATGCGCAGGGTCTCGAGGCCACCGTCGATTTCGCGGGTCACCAGCAGTTCCCCCGCTTCCACCTTGAGGGCTGACGCACAGGTCGCCAGCGGCCACTCATTGAGGGCAGCCAGCATCTGGGCCACCTGATTGTTGTCAGAATCGATGGACTGCTTGCCGAGCAGCACCAGATCCGGCTGCTCCTGCTCACACACCTTGTGCAAGGCACGGGCGACAGTGAGCGGGGTGAGCGTCTCATCGGTGACATAATGCAGCGCCCGATCCGCCCCCAGCGCCAGCCCATGGCGCAGTTGCTCGGCGGCAGCGTCAGGGCCGAAAGTCACCACCACCAGCTCGCTGGCGATACCCGCTTCCCGCAGCCTGACCCCCTCCTCCACCGCAATTTCACAAAAGGGGTTGATCCCCATCTTCACATTGGCCAGCTCCACGTCGGAGCCGTCTCCCTTCACCCGGATCTTGACGTTGTAGTCGACTACCCGTTTGATTGCGACCAGCAGCTTCATGGGGTCATGCCTCGTCTCTTTGGATTGAATTCATTAGTGTGCCTCTGCGTTTGTTGCAGTACGCTCTTCCCTGATTTTTTGCTTTTTCTTGCTCAGCTTTGCTTACAACTGCTTTACGTTTACGTAAACTACCAGCATTACCCTAGGCCAACCAGAGCGCAGAGGCAAGATGGAACGGGAAGCAATGGAATTTGATGTCGTCATCGTCGGCGGCGGACCGGCGGGGCTCAGTGCAGCCATCGCCCTGAAACAGCAGGATGCCACTCTCTCTGTCTGTCTGCTGGAGAAGGGGGCGGAAATTGGCGCCCATCTGCTCTCCGGCGCCCTGTTTGATCCCGTCGCCTTGCAAGAGCTGCTGCCGGATGGCTGGCAGCAAGCGCCGCTCGGCGTGCCGGTCAGCGACGATCAGGTTCATCTGCTGCAAAGCGAGCAACGTTCCCTGCAACTCCCCGCCTGGGCGGTACCGCCCCGGATGCACAATGAGGGCTGTCACATCATCAGCCTCGGCAATCTCTGCCGCTGGCTTGGCCAACAGGCGGAAAAACTGGGAGTCGAAATATACCCGGGATTTACCGCCAGCGAACTTATCATGGAAGCGGGCCGGGTCAAGGGGGTCATCACCGGCGATCTGGGGCTGGATCGCGTGGGCAATCCGAAAGCAGATCATGTGCCCGGCATGGCACTGCTCGGTCGCTACACCCTCTTTGCCGAAGGGGCCCGCGGTCATCTCGGCAAGCAGCTGATCGCCGACTTCAACCTGGCAAGCCCTGCCCAGCCCCAGCACTATGCCATCGGCTTCAAGGAGCTGTGGCAACTGCCTGCTGGCCAAGGCAAAGCGGGACAGGTGCTGCACGGCAGTGGCTGGCCCCTTGGCAAGCAGGGGGGCGGCAATAGCCACGGTGGCTTCTATCTCTATCACATGGAGGCGGATCAGGTGGCGGTCGGGCTGATTGTCGATCTCAACTACCAGAATCCCTGGCTCAGCCCGTTTGACGAATTCCAGCGCCTCAAGCATCACCCGCTTATCGCCGGCGTGTTGCAAGGGGGTGAACGCATCAGTTACGGCGCCCGCGCCATCACCAAGGGGGGCTGGCACTCCCTGCCCCGCATGCACTTCCCGGGCGGCCTGCTGATCGGTTGTGATGCGGGCACCCTCGACTTTTCCCGCATCAAGGGGATCCACACCGCCATGAAATCGGGGATGCTGGCGGCAAAAACCGTCGCGATGGCGCTGCGGGGGGGCGATGAGGGTGGACGGGATCTGGCCCAGTATGGCGACGAACTGCACCAGAGCTGGCTGGCCCGCGAACTCAAGGCAGCACGCAACTTCGGCGCTGCTCTTCACCGCTATGGTCCCTGGTTGGGCGGTGCCTTCAACTGGCTGGAGCAACGGCTGTTTGGCGCAAACTCGCCATTCAAGCTGCTCGATAAGGCTCACGATTATCGTCAGCTGCGCGTGGCCAGCCGCTGCGAGCCCATCCATTACCCCAAACCCGATGGCAAGCTGAGCTTTGACAAGCTCTCATCTGTGTATCTGGCCAACACCAGTCACGACGAGGATCAACCTTGCCACCTCAAGCTGCAGGACGAGCGCATTCCGGTCGAGGTCAATCTGCCCACCTGGGCCGAACCCGCCCAACGCTACTGCCCGGCAGGGGTGTTTGAAGTACTGGAAATGGAAGGCGCGGCCAAACTGCAAATCAACGCAGCCAACTGTATTCACTGCAAGACCTGTGACATTAAAGATCCCAGTCAAAATATCATCTGGACGCCACCACAGGGAGGCTCCGGGCCCAACTATCCGAATATGTGATGAGGCGGGGCAGCGGCAACAAGCAGCCCCAGCTAGCCCTCCTCCAGCCAAAGGCTGGGTTCTACCCCGCATAGCCGCTCAGGTGATCCGACCTCGCTGTTTTTTTGGACAAACAAGCTGAATCCCTGATGAATAGCCCCTGACAAGCGCGGCCCGCCCCTGTATAGTTCGCCGCATTCAGGTTTTCCATCGGCCCGATCTGCTTATCCACGGGATCGCCTTCTGCAGCGATCTAAGGCCGCATGACCTGTGCAACCATCCCTGATTACCCATGACTTTTTAAGGGGGGACAGATGATCACCGCCTACATTCTCAACAACAAGGTGCTGGACATAGTCACGCTCGGGCCTGACGACATAGTACCTGACAACACGGTCTGGCTGGATGCCTACAAGCCGGACACGGCAGAGCGAGAATGGTTGACGGGCCTGTTCCTGGAAGAGGTCCCCGACAAGGAAGAGCTCGACGACATCGAAGCATCCGCCCGTTTTTACTGGGATACCGATGGTCTGCACATTCACTCCCTGTTTCCCCAGCGGATCGGTCGTGACACCAAGGGTGTCCACGTCTCCTTTACCCTGCGCAACAACCTGCTGATCAGCATTCGTGAAGATGACATCGGGCTGGTGCGTCTGCTGCGTCACTATATGCGCCAGGATCGGCTGGAGGTGGAGGATGCCCTCGACATCCTGCTGGAGGTGCAAAACCTCAAGGTGGAGTACCTCTCCGACCTTATCGAAGATGGTTACAAGACCTTGGAAAACACCGCCGATCAGATCTTCGAACCGGATCAGATCAACCCCATGCTGAAAGAGTTGATGGCACAGGAAGAGGCCAACGGCCAGATCCGTCTCTCCCTGCACGATACCCGCCGCGCCCTGCGTTTCCTCAAACGCAGCCTGCGCCAGCGCATGAGCCTTGAGCAGAACAAGTGGATCGACGAGATGCTGCACGACGTGGAGTCTCTCTTGCCCCACACCCAGTTCCTGTTCGACAAGATCAACTTCCAGCTGGAGGCCTCCATGGGGGTGACCAATCTGGAGCAGAACAAGGTGATCAAGATCTTTTCGGTGGCCGCGGTCATCTTCCTGCCGCCGACCCTGATCGCCAGTATCTACGGCATGAACTTCGGCCGCATGCCGGAGCTCGCCTGGGAGTATGGTTATCCCATGTCACTGGTGCTGATGGTGATGTCATCGCTCGGCACCGGCCTCTTCTTCAAGCGCAAAGGCTGGCTGTAACGCCGCCGACGCACGCTGCGATATCTGAAGAAACGGATTGGGGGGCATGGCCCCCCGATTAATTTGCGCCACGCCCAACGCCTTGCAAAGGACGCTTCGTCGCCCCATATCCCTTCCATCACTCAATTCAAGTGGATAACGGGCAACCATGACCCTCTACCCCGAACACCGATATGACGATCACGGCCAGTTGCGCCCGCCTCTCTGGTTCTGGCCCATCGCCCTGTTGCTGACCCGCTCGGTCTGGCTCTTTTTGATGGCAGGGGTCACCCGCGAGAGCGGCAGCGAGATCCTGACCCTCTTCTATCCGGACAAGATCACCCTCTACATCAGCCTGCTGACCGACGTGCCCGCCATCCTGGCGTTGCTCGCCTGCGGCGGCACCTATCAGCAGACCCAAAGCATTCGCGCCAGACTCCGGCGCCACAGCCCGCTGCTGCTACTCTGCTCTGCCGTCAGCGGCCTGCTGATGCAACTGCACAGCCTCAATCTGCAGAAGTGGTCGTTCAGCTGGCCCACCGCACTGGTGCTGGTCGCCAGCCTCTGGTCACTCTGGTATCTGCTGCGCAGTCGCCAGCTACGGGAATATGCTGCTGATGATCCTCATCAGGAGTCGAACATCTAGCCAAGTTTTAGCTGCAATCAATTGAAATAAATATAAAAAGCCTCTTGGTGAGTTGAACGCCCGACGCGCGGCCATAACCCCGAGCCGCAAGCTGCCCCGCTGTCGAGGAGCGGCTGCGCCCGCACTCTCGCCCCATAGGTGGCGGCCAAGCGGATAAGGAATTATCAATCGTCGTGTTAGGTCACCCCGTTCATTCAGGCTTGATTCATTATCAATGGAATTGATAACACTTTTCATTACTCTTACTGCGTTATAAACTTGCTCCCCCCGGGCTGCACCGCCCGGGTGCTGGAGCCTTTATGACAAGCCTTTCTCTCTCACCCCGACAATTCTGGCAGTGGCTGGCCTACCACCATCAGGCCGCCGAGGGCACCCTCTACCTGATGTTCTTCTCCGGCCTGCTGCTATGGGAACCGCTGACTCCGCTCTGGTCGCTGGCACGCTGGAATCTGTTTTTCCATGTGATGCTCTCGCTCACCCTGTTTCCCCTGCTGTTTGGCGCCTTCTGGCTCTCCCATCGCAGCTTGTTGAACCGCAGCAACAAACCCTTTTTACGCACCACGGGGCGGATTATCGAAGCCCTGCTGCTGGTCTGTCTGGCCAGCGGCCTGCTGCTGGTGCTGCACGGCACCCCGGGCGATGCCATGGGCAACCTCGCCAGCTGGGCCCACTGGCTGAGCGCGTTGGCGTTAACTCCTCTGGTGCTGCGCCACGCCTGGCGCTGGACCATCTTGAAATGGCGCTCCTGATCCCATGTTGAAGTCATCTTTTTCTGCATATTTGTCACCCCTGCTGGCCCTCCTCCTGCTGCTGGCCAGCCCCTTCGCGTTTGCCCAACAGATGGGCACAGGGATGCTCGCCTATGAGGAGGGAAGCGCCCCGCGCCTCGTCACCGCCAACCTGAGCGCAGGTTCCGTCACCCTGCTGGAGCGCGATAGCGGCAAGCGGCTGAAAGAGGTGCAGCTGGGGGGCGATCTGCGCCAGCTGGCCCGCGCCGATGATGGCACCCTGCTGGTCACCGACTACAGCGGCGATCGCCTACTGCTGCTGGATGATGATCTCGATCTGGCAAAGGCGATTCCCACCGGTCATCGTCCCTATGGGGTCATCTTCGATGCCAAGCGGCAGTGGTTCTGGGTCACGCTGTTCGAATCCGCTCGCCTGCAGGCCTACGACACCGCCGGCAACCTCCAGCTGGATGCAGAAACCGCCGAGACTCCCCGCGGGCTGGCATTGACCAACGACGATCGCCTGCTGCTCACCCACGCCATGACCGGCCAGCTCGCCATCTATGATCTCGCCAAGCTTGGCCACGGCGCCAATGGCTCTTCGCTTCCCAAGCCCAAGCTCATCACCCTGACCGAGACCCATAGCGATACGCCGAGCGACTCGCAGGGCTTGCCACGCCAGCTCGATGGCATCGCCCTCTCCCCAGATGGTAGCGAGGCCTGGTTGCCCCATGTGCTGTGGAGCTTCGATCACCCCTTCCAGTTTCAGAGCACCGTCTTTCCGGCCGTCTCCATCATCGATCTCGATGAGGAGAAAGAGCGGGTCGATGAAAGAAAGCAGCTCTTTTTGCAGATCAATTTGCCAAGCGTCGGCAACCGCAGCCAGATCGTCTCCAACCCGTTCGCGGCGCGCTTCGCCGCCGACGGAAAACGGGTCTATCTGACCCTGGCGGGCTCGGAAGATCTGCTGGTGTTTGACCTCTCTCGCAGCGGCAAATCCAACAACAACCGCCACCGCCGCAAGAAGTTTCAGGGGGGCGCCAAGGCGACCCAGCTATTGCGTCACCTGCCGGGCCAGAATCCGCGGGATCTGCTGATCGATGGCGACCATATTCTGGTGCACAACGCCATGGGGCAGGATCTTACCCGCCTCAATAGTGGCGGCAGCGGCCCGTTTGCCCGGGTCACGGTCGATGTGCCCCACTTCGCCAAGCTGGTAGAGACGGATCCGCGCCCCGCGCCGCTTCAGCGCGGCGAGCGGCTGTTCCATCTTGGTAACACAGCGTCCAACTCACGCTTCCCCATGGCGGGGGACAACTGGATGAGCTGCAACTCCTGCCATCTGGACGGGTTCAACTTCACCAACCGCTATCTGATGGCGGCCCATCGCCAGAAGAGCGGCGACAACGCCATCAACGGCCACGCCAACCTCACCAACATGGTGGCGGGGGATTTTGTCGGCGAATACCTGCGCATGACCCAGCAGACCCAGGGCGGCATGGGGCACGACACCCGCGATGGGGCCGAGGCAGTTGACCCCGCCAAGCCCCAACCGGAAGTGAAAGCGATGATGGAGGACTTACACGCCTTCGTCACCGCCGATGGCAACCTCCCCTATCTTGCCAACTGGCTGCGACTCGATGCCCCGCGCACGGACCCCGCCAAGGCGCCGACTACCCACCCGAAGGAGTGGCTCAACTCCGCCTCCTGCCAGAACTGCCACAGCCAAGCGTTCAAGGATTGGAGCGAGAGCAACCACCGGCTGATGGGCAACTCCCACCCCTACTACAAGGTGGTACAGGCGCTGGCCCGCGAAACCGAAGGGGAAGCGTTCGGCCAGTGGTGTCAGGGCTGCCACATGCCCCAGCAGGTGATGACAGGCCAGCTGGATCTGCCCAAGGGCTCCCACATGTTCGAGCAGGGTGGCGCCTCGCTGATTGCCGCTCACAAAGCGGGCGAACCTGTGGTGGAGGAAGGGACCGGCTGCGTGCTCTGCCATCGCATCACCAAAGTGGAAGATGCGGGCGGCAACAGCGCCTTTACCGTGAATTTGAAAGACCGCGAGAGCTATGTGTTCGAGGATGCCCCGGGCGGCAGCCTCCAGCACTGGCTGGCCGAGCGGCAGATCAACGCCCGCCCGACGGCCCACAAAGCCTCCTATCAGAAAGATTTTTACCGCGACGCGGCTTTGTGCAAGTCGTGCCACAACGAGTTTGCCCCGGGCACCGGCGCCAATATCGTCAACACCTGGGACGAGTGGGAAAAATCCAGCTTCGCCAAGGCCAAGGATCCTGCCAAACGGCGTACCTGCATCGACTGCCATATGAACCCGGAGCCGGGCAATGGCGGCGCGCCGGTGGCGGGCCAGTCCACCGAAAACGGCACCATGAAAGCGCGGCTCTATCGCCACAACTTTACCGGCGCCCAGCACCAGCTGGTGGGGCTGCGCAATCCAGACCTTGAACAGGAGAGTCTGGCGCTCTTGCGCTCCAGCGCTACCCTCTCCGCCCGTATCGAACAGGCTGCCGATAGTCAGCAGCTGGTGGTGCGGGTCGCCAATACCGGCGCGGGCCATGCCCTGCCCACTGGCGTAGCTGATTTCCGTGAACTCTGGCTGGAGCTGACCGTCACTGACGCCACCGGCAAGGTGGTGCTTGCCAGTGGCCAGTCGGTGGATGGCGCTGTCCCAGAAGATGCGCGACTGTTCAGAAAAGTGTTCGGCGATGCCGAGGGCAAGCCGGTGGGGCTCAAGTTCTGGCGCTACGCCAAGCTCTTGGAAGATACCCGCATTCCGGCAGATGGCTGGCGCGATGAAGCCTGGCCGCTGCCAGCAGATGCCCAAGAGCCCTTCAAGGCCGATATCAAACTCAATTTCCGCACCTACCCCAAGTGGGTCAATGATGCGGTGCGCGCCGCCGAGCCCAGCTTGCCGGAGCCACCCATAGTGCAGCTAAATCGGTTGCAACTTACATTGCAGCCTCTCCCCGTCATGCCCGCTACGGAGCCTCAATCCTGATGTTTGCAAGTTTTCTGATTACCCTGCGCGAGGGGCTGGAAGCCTTCCTGCTGGTCGGCATCTGCCTCTCCTACCTCGCCAAGCTGGGGGCGAGCCGCTACAACAAGTTCATCTATCTGGGGGTGGGGCTTGGCCTTGTCGCCTCCCTTGTGGTCGCCTTCCTGTTCCAGGTGGTGGTGAGCCAGTTCGAGAGCGAGCGCTACAACCACCTGTTGATGGCGGGGATCCTCATCTTCGCCACTCTGGTGCTCACCTATATGGCGATCTGGATGCAAAAACAGGCCAAATCCCAGGTGGGGGCCATGACGGCGCGCATCGATGCAGCCATCGATGGCGGCAACCTGTTTGGTCTGGTGCTGCTCGCCTTCCTGGCGGTGATGCGCGAAGGGTTTGAAACCGTGCTCTTCTTCTCCGCCCTGCTCTACTCGGGCCAAGGGGTGGATCTGCAATCCGGCCTGATGGGCGCGCTGGCGGGGCTGCTGGTATCCATCGCGCTGGTGTGGGGGCTGCTGCGCTCCACCCGCAAGGTGGCGCTGGCTCCCTTCTTCCGCTGGACCGGGCTGCTCATCATCATCATCGCCGCAGGCTTGCTCTCGTCCGCCGTCAACATGTTGCAAGCGGCAGACATCATCACCTTCTGGACCACGCCGGTGTTCGACATCAGCCATATTCTCGACGATCAGGGGGTATTTGGTACCTTCCTGCGCGCTCTGTTTGGCTACAATGCCTCACCCGCTGGCTTGCAGCTGCTGACCTGGGCCCTCTATCTGGCGATCTTCGTTACCCTCTGGCAGCGCAGCTATCGCCCGCAGGTGAGCACTGCATCCAGCAAGGGCTGAGCCAACACGCCCTGTGGCAACAAGGCCACGGGGTAACAACACCATTCGGGAGCCGCGCCTTGGCGCGGTTCCCTTATCTATCAAGCAGTTTCGGAATAGGTCATGAGCGATAACAACAAGAAAAGCATTGCAGTGCTGGGCGCTGGCCCCGCCGGTTTGATGGCGGCCTGGCGCCTGCGCCGCGCCGGTTTTGCAGTCACCCTGTTCGAGCAGGAGCCGGTGGTCGGCGGCATGTGTGCCACCCAGACCTTCAAGGGGCGCGATGGGGAGTATCGATTCGACTACGGCGGTCACCGCTTTATCACCAAAAACCCCGAGCTGCTCGCCTTTATCGATGAACTGATGGGGGACGATCTGCTCCACGCCGAGCGCAAGAGCGTCATCCGCTTTGGCGGACGCACCTATGACTACCCATTGAACCTGCCCAACCTGCTCAAGACGGCGCCGCTCGCCCTGATGGCCGGTGCGGTAAAAGACTTGCTGCTGTTACCCTTTGCCAAGAAGCCGGATGATTTTGCCAAGGCAAGCTTTGCCGAGTGGATCCAGAGCCACTTCGGCCGCACCCTCTATCGCCAGTTTTTCGAGGGCTACACGGGCAAGCTGTGGGGCATCAACCCGGACAAGCTCTCCGCCGACTGGGCCGGCCAGCGCATCAGCCTGATCGATCTCAAAGACGTGGCCCGCCGCCTGCTGCCAAGACGCAACGGTAGTATCTCGGTGCGCACCTATGCCCGCAAATACCGCTACCCGAAATATGGCTTCGGCCAGATCTTCACCACCCTGGGGGAGCGGCTGGTGGCAGAGGGCGTTGAGCTGAAAACCGGCGCCACCATCACCCGCCTTGAGCAGGCCGATGGCCGCATCGAACGGGTGTATTGGAAACAAGATGACGTTGAACAGAGCGAACGCTTTGATCAGGTGATCTCTACCCTGCCGCTGCCGCTCACCTGCCAGCATCTGGGCTTGCCGTGCGATCTGCACTACCGGTCGCTTCGCTTCGTCAATATGCCGCTTAAACAGGAGAACCTGTCGGACAACACCTGGCAGTACCTCTCAGACCCCCACATTCTGGCCACCCGCCTGCAGGAACCGCGCCGGCGCAGCCCCTTTATGGCGCCCCAAGGCCAGACCTCGGTGATGCTGGAGATCCCCTGCAACCCGGGGGATGTCACTTGGCAGGCGCCGCTCTCTGATCTACGCGGTCGGGTCACCGCCGATCTGGCCAGCCTCGGCGTCGATACCCAGAAGCTTGGCGATGAGACCTTCGAAGCCCGCAGCGAATACGCCTATCCGCTGATGGATTTGGGCTATCAGGCACGCCGCAACGAAGCCATCAAGGCGCTGATGCCCATCACCAACCTCATCATGACCGGCCGTCAGGGGACATTCCGCTACATCTTCACCGACACCGCCATGGAGATGGGGATGATGGCCGCCGACATGGTGATCGACGGGGTGGACAGACGCCATGCCATCTTCAACCATCGCAATGAAAACACCGTGATCGAAACCCAGAGCGTGGCGTGAGGCTTGTCGGTGTCCAACAGGTAGACAGACGCCACGCCATCTTTAACCATCGCAACGAAAATACCGTGATTGAAACCCAGAGCGTGGCCTGAGTGCCGCGCCATTGGCATAAGTAAGGAGAACAGGATGACCATCCGCCCGGGTTTACTCGCCCTCACCCTGCTGCTGGCCCTGAGCGGGCAGGCGCAAGCTTACTCCTACGCCGCCGCCGGCAAGGAACCTCTGATCGATGCCCGCGAAGCACTGCTGGGCGCCGCCACTGACGGCAAGGATGCCAGCGCCACCTTGAGCGAGATTGCCGACGAGCTGACCTATCTGGAACAGCACCACAAGGTGGAGCTGCAAGGGCCGCTGGCCGCAGCCATCAAGGCCAAAGACGCCGCGGCTACCTCCGCCATGCTCAACCGCGCCTACAAGGCGGAGATCGAGCGCCGCCTCGAAGGGGCCAGCCAGAATCTTGGCGACTACCAGACCGCCAAGGTGCTGGTGGTCAAGAGCAAGCGCTTCCTCGATTTGATCCTCCCCTCCCTCAATGAAGGGGATCGCAAGGCGGCCGAACAGGCGCTGGCCAAGGTGCTGGATGCCATCGGCAACCCGGGGGTATTCGGGGTAGGCGCCAAGCCCGCCGATGCCGCCGCCTTTAGCGATGCAGAAAAAGCGCTGATGGCCGTGCTGGCGCCGCTTTGATGGCAACCAGCCAATCATTGCGCCACCTCGCTGTGACAAACGGTGGGTTTCGCTGCGCTCTACCCACCCTACGCACGGCCTGCCGATAAATGCCCCGGACGCCGGTTTGCCCCCTTCTCCCCTGGCGGGAGAAGGGCTGGGGATGAGGGGTAAGGTAATGGCCCGGCGTTGGCCTTCCCCCTGCTCCACCACCATTTGGCTGCTCATTCTGCTGCAACTGGCCTGGCTCGGCTGGCTGCTGGCCTTCCCGGTGGCCCTCGATTCCGACGATGCCCTCAATTTCGCCCACGGGGTGACGCGCTTTAGCGTGCTGGAGTTCTCCCCCCACTTTCCGGGTTACCCCGCCTTTATCTGGCTGGCGCGGCTGATCAATCTGGCGGTGGGCGATCCGGCCCGCGCGGTGCAGTGGGCAAGCCTCTTGGGTAGCAGTTTACTAGCGCCGCTCGCCGCCTTGCTGGCGGTCAGATTGTGGCAACGGCCAAGCCTGCTCGCCCCAGTCTGGCTGCTGGTGCTGGCCCTGCCGCTCACCCCGACGCTCGCCCTCTCCGGCCTTTCGGACGTGCCCGCGCTCGCCACCTGGCTCGGGGCGCTGCTGGCCTTGCAGCAGCGCAGAATTGCACTGGCGGGTCTGTTACTGGGCCTTATGCTGGCGCTGCGCCCCTCCTATTTTGTGCTGGCGCTGCTGCCCCTGTGGCTCGGGCTGGCGCAGAAGGAAACGCGCATCAGATTTGTGCTCCCCATCGCACAGGTTGGACTTATCAGCCTGCTCTTTGTCTGGCAAGCCGATGGCTGGGCCTATTTCAGCGAAGGGCGCCGCTTTACCGACGGCCACTTTACCCTGTGGGGCAACACGGCGGCAGCCCACGGCGCTCGACTGCTGAGCTGGGCGAGCACCTTCAACGATCAGCTCACCCCGCTCTGGCCCCTGTTGATGGGGACTTTGCTGGTGCTGCCGCTTTGGCAACGCTCAAAAGGCCAAGCTGTAACCCTCTCCCCGCTCTGGACACTCTATTGGCTTGTCCTGCTGCTCTGGACCCTGTTTGGCCAGAATCCCGACAATCCCCGCCATCTGGCCCCCATCACCCTGCTCGGTATCGTGCTGCTGGCAGGCTGGCTGCCGCGCCGTGGCGAGTGGGTGGTCGCGGTGGCCGGATTGCTGCTGCTCGGCGTGACCTTTACCCTGCCCCGTCCGCCCGCCATGGTGCAGGCAGCAAGGCTGGCAGAAACAGCGTGCCCGGCGCTGGTGACCCAGTGGGGCATAAGATTGCTGCGGGAAACCACGGCACTGCCGGTGACCGATGGCTGGTACAAGGGGGATGCGGCGCTGGCGCTCTCTCAGGGAGCCTGTCGCCTCAGTCGCCGCCCCATCACCGCGAGCGAAATGCCCACTGCGGTGCGCCAGCACTGGTTTGCCCCACGCTTTGCCGCCGAGCCCGGCCTCTGGCTCGCCATTCCCTCGCTGCAGACAACCCATGGGGGAAAGTGACAAGAAACACAGAAAGAGCACAAAAATCCGTCATGGCAACTAAAAAAGAGGGGCACAACTCGGGTACACTCACTGCGCATCCATAACAGACGAGTCCCCTTATGCGTGTAACCAGAGAGTGGCTGTGGGTTTTGTCGGTACTGACCGGGGCCTGTGCCCTCCTGTTGCTGCCATTCTGGCTGCGCGGCGGTAGCCAGGGCCATGATCTGTTTCATCACCTGCTCTCCGGTCACTTCTTTGCCGTGCAACTGTGGCAAGGTGAACTCTATCCGCGCTGGTTGATGGAGATGAACGGCGCCTTCGGCAGCCCGGTCTTTTTCTTCTATCCCCCCCTGCCCTACTATGTGAGCGCACTGTTCGCCGGCCCCACCCCACTGGCCCACGAGGCGATGACGCCGCTGCTCTGGAGCAGCAGCGTGGCACTCTGGCTCTCCGGCCTGTTTGCCTATCTCTGGTTGCGTCCCTTTGCCGGCCACGGACGGGCGCTGGCGGCCAGTCTGCTCTATATGGCGCTGCCCTATCATCTGGCCATCGATATCTACGCCCGCTTTGCCCTGGCGGAGAGCTGGGCCTTCGTCTGGGCGCCGCTGGCTCTGCTGGCGCAGGATCGCCTCTGCCGCGGCGCCCCCTTTGCACTACTGCTGCTCGCACTGGCCGTCTCCATGCTGACGCTTTCCCATCTACCAAGCACCCTGCTCATTCTGGGCTTGCTCACCCTGCGCAGCCTGCTACTGGTCTGGCGCTACAAGGGGAGCACAGCGCTTGTCAGTGTCCCTGTCACCGCCTCCCCGCTCATTGGCACCCTGCTGGGCCAGCTCTGGGGGTTGGCGATGGCCAGCCTGTTGCTGCTGCCCGCTCTGCTGGATCAGGGGGGGATCTCCATGGAGCAGATGCGCACCGGCATGTTCGAATTTCAGCGCAACTTTCTCGATCGTTTGCCCCAAAGCCGTGATGACTGGCGCTTTCGCGGCCATCTCGCCTGGCTGACGCTGCTCACCCAGGCTCTGCTGCTGGTAGCTTGGGCTGCCGCCCGCGAGCCGCGCCATCCCGAGTTGCTGCTCTGGGGGGTCATTGGCACCCTGAGCTTTCTGATGATGCTGCCTCCAAGCGAGCCCCTGTGGCGCCTGCTCACTCCGTTGCAACTGGTGCAATTTCCCTGGCGCCTCAATCTGCTGCTGGTCATCGCTACCGTCGCCGTGGTGGCGCTGGGTACCCCCACCTATCGCCCGTGGCAGTGGGTCTGGTGGTTACTGCTTGCCCTCACCCTGCTCTCGCAGGGACTCTATGTACGCGAGGCGCCGCTCACCCAGGCTCCCGTAAAGAGTCAGCTCGACGGGGAGTTCGACAGCAAGCGCAGCGCCCGCGAATACCGACCAAAGCAGGTGCCACGCGGCATGTTTGCCCCCACCCTGCTGGCCTGGAAAGAGGAATTCCAGCCCGCCATCACCAGCGACCATCAGGGGGTGAACTGGCAGATCCAGCGCTGGCAGCCTCGTCATATCGAATTGACGGTGGATGCCCCGGCACCCGCCAAGCTGGTCCTGCACCAGTTTGATTACCCGGGCTGGCAGGCAAGGCTCGACCAGCGCCTGCCGCTGAGCGTCAGCAGCACCCGCAACGGGCTGGTGCAGGTCTGGGTGCCCGCCGGACAACACAGCCTCACCTTCACCCTCACCGCCCGCTGGCCGGAGCGGCTCGGTTACGCCATCTCGTTGCTGGCCTGGCTGCTCTGGCTGGGGGGAGTGATCCGCGCAGCGCGCCGACATGACCGAAAGCGTGATCCCCAAGGTGCCTGAGCGATCGGACACCTCCCCCTTTTGAGGGGGTAGGAACGTCATGCCGAGCGGGGGCAAACCTGATAGACTCGCCCTTCTCCCTTTTTCAACCAAGGTTCACCAGCGGATACCCTATGCCCCACGCACAGTCCCCCCAGGCCACCATGCTCTCTCCCCGTTTCCTGTTTATCCTGCTCGGCGCTCTGGCGGGTCTGACCCCGCTGGCGGTGGATATGTATCTGCCCGCCATTCCGGCCATTGCCCGGGATCTGGCCACCAGCATCGACGGTGCCCAGCTCACCATCAGCGCCTTTTTGGGCGGCTTTGCCATCGGTCAGCTCTTCTACGGCCCGCTGGCCGACAGCTATGGCCGCAAGCCGGTGATCCTGGCGGGGCTGGTGATGTTTGCCATCGCCTCGGTGGGCTGCGCCATGGCGGACTCCCTGCCTGAGTTGCTTGCCTATCGGATGTTGCAGGCGGCGGGCGGCGCGGCGGGCTCTGTGGTGGTCAATGCCCTGCTGCGCGATCTGTTCGAGAAGGATGCGTTTTCCCGCGCCATGTCGTTCGTCATTCTGGTGATGACCCTGGCGCCGCTGGTGGCGCCTGTGGTGGGCGGCTATATCAGCGCCCACGCCGACTGGCGGGTGATCTTCTGGCTGCTGGTGGGGATCAGCCTGCTGATCTGTCTGGTGATGCAGTGGAAAATTCAGGAAACCCTGAAACCGGAGCACCGTCAGCCGCTCAAGATCGGCCAGATCCTCAAGAACTACTGGGGGGTGCTCTCCCATCGCGGCGCCATGGGTTATGTGCTGTGCGGCTCCCTCTCCAGCTCTGGCATGTTCGCTTTCTTAAGCGGCTCCCCTTACGTCTATATCGAGTACTTCAAGGTGCCGACCGAGCACTACGGCTGGCTGTTTGGCCTCAATATCCTGCTGATGATGGTGGTCACCTTCGTCAATAGCCGACTGGTGAAAGGGGTGGGTGCCGAGCGGATGCTGCAATACGGCCTGCTGGTGCTGCCCTGCGCGGGCGCCCTGCTGGTCTACAACGCCTGGAGCCAGACCGGCGGCCTGTGGGGCATCGTCATTCCGGTGGTACTGTTTGTCGGCCATATCAGTCTGGTGGGCGCCAACGCCATGACCGGCCTGATGGGCCACTTCCCGCAATCTGCGGGCACCGCCTCGGCACTGGCGGGCACCCTGCGCTTTGGCATCGGCGCCCTGGTCGGGATTCTGGTCAACCTCAATCCGCCCCAATCGCCGCTGCCCATGGCCATCGCCATCGCATGCTGTGGCGTGGGTTCCACCCTCAGTTACTGGCTGCTGGCGGGCAAGCGGGGCGATTGACCCCCCCTATCCCCCTCGGCCAGGAAAACGAAAGAGGCTTCCATCAACGGAAGCCTCTTTTCGTACTGGCGGGCAGACGTTCAGAACTGGGCACTGTTGAGCCAGAGGTGCGCCCCTATGCTCACCAGATAGCCGAGCAAGATAGCCGGCGACCATTTCAGGTGGCCAAAGAAGGTATACATGCCATGGGCCTGCCCCATCAGGGCAACACCGGCGGCAGAGCCGATGGAGAGCAGGCTGCCGCCCACCCCGGCGGTCAGGGTCACCAGCAGCCACTGCCCCAGCGCCATGTCTGGGCTCATCGAGATCACGGCAAACATCACGGGAATGTTGTCGATGACGGAGGACAAGACCCCGATGAAGATGTTGGCCATGGTGGGATCCGTACCCTCATACAACCAGTGTGATACCAGCTCCAGATACCCCATAAAGCCCAGCCCCCCTACACACATCACCACTCCGTAGAAGAAGAGCAAGGTATCCCACTCCGCCTTGGCGACCTTGTTGAACACATCGAATGGCACCACAGAGCCCAGTCTGCGCAACCTTTCGGTGTCGCCATTGCGTTCGTAGAGCGCACGCTTGCGTGCCAGCGAGCGCGGTAACGACTTGCGCAGATAAAACCCGAAAAACTGCAGATAACCGAGTCCCAGCATCATGCCGAGCACTGGCGGCAGGTGAAGAAAGCTGTGACACATGACTGCCGTGGTAATGGTGAGCAAGAAGAGCAACACGATACGCCTGGCGCCTCGCTTCAGCTCGATATGCTCGTTGTCGGCTTCGGGGACATGACGCGGCACCATCAGGCTCATCAGGATGGCCGGAACCAGAAAATTGAGCAGAGAGGGAATAAGCAGGGTGAAGAACTGGCCAAATTGCACCTTGCCCGCCTGCCACACCATCAGGGTGGTGATATCGCCAAAGGGACTGAACGCCCCTCCGGCGTTGGCGGCGATCACTATGTTGATGCAGGCAAGATTGACAAAACGCCGATCACCGTTGGCCACCTTCAACACCACGGCGCACATCAAGAGCGCAGTGGTCAGGTTGTCTGCCACCGGCGAAATACAAAAAGCAAGCCCACCGGTCAACCAGAACAGGGTGCGCAAGTGAAAGCCGGATCGCACCAGCCAGGCGCGCAGGGCATCGAATAACCTGCGATCCTCCATGGCGTTGATATAGGTCATCGCCACCAGCAGGAACAGCATCAACTCGGCATATTCCAGCAAGGTATGGCGGAAGGCCTGCTCGGCGACAGGGCTCATCCCTTGCTGTGCATAGGCGATACCAATCAGGATCCAGATCACCCCGGCGGCCACCAGCACGGGTTTGGACTTGCGCAGTTGCAGATACTCTTCAGCCATCACCAGGGCGTAGGCCAACACAAACAATCCGACACAAAAAAGACCGATTGAGGAGGATGTCAACAGAACAGGGCCACTACTGGCATGGGCGGGAGGGATAAACAGGGACAGCAGCAAAATAACTGGGGTAAGCGCAGACATGGTCTCTTCCTTTTAGAACCATCTGGCAATGATGCTAACACCTGGATGAAAAGAAAAATTCATCCAGGTCAATTAACGCTTAATTGGTTTGCTGTCGAAACGCGGGATTATTTCTTGCCGAAACCCGACTGCTTGAGGGTATAGCCTGCGCTGTTCTGCCAGGCATCCAGACCGCTGCGGTTATTGCCCGCCACCAGACTGGCGGCCAAACTCGGGCTGTTGAACAGCTGATCGGCGGTAAAGACAAAGCCGCCCTGACTGCGGGGCACTATGACCCCCTTTTCCAGCAGCTCGTGACGCAGCTCGATCACCGCTTCACGCAAAGAGGCGGCATCCTCGCCATTGGCGGTGGAACCGGCCAGCACCATAAAGCCCGGATTTTGCCGCTTGCCCACCGGATAACCGTGGGCCTCGGCCCCCTTGCCGTTGAAGTGGTAGAGCTCGCGCTCCCCCGGCCGGTTGTCGGAGAGTGCCTTTTGCAGGGTCATCAGCTCGTTGTAGATCTCGATGGGGACGACGGCAGCCTGCTTGTTGCCCTTGCTATCGATGATAAAACTGACTTGCTTGTGTAACATCCTTGCTCATCCTGTGACCCATGGAAGCCCCTATTCTAACCACCTCGGGCAAGCGGGATCCAGCGAGGATCCACTGCTCTTTTGCCGCCTTGATCACTAACTGGCACTCTTGATCAACCGTAAGGGGTGTTGATCAATGCTGGCCGTGCTAGCGTACCAAGCATGATGAAAGCCATTGACCATCAAACGGTTATCCCATGCTGACCCTGCGCAACCTCTGCAAGAGTTTCGATAACGGCAGTGAGCGACTGCCGCTGTTCCACCATCTCGATCTCGCCCTCCCCGCTGGCGAGATCACCCTGCTGCTGGGCCAAAGCGGCTGCGGCAAATCGACCCTGCTCAATCTGATCGCCGGGCTGATTGCACCGGATGAAGGGGAGATCTGGCTGGGGGAGACCCGGATCGACACCCGCTCCCCCGACGAGCGGGCGCGCCTGCGGGGCCGCCATTTCGGTATCGTCTATCAGGATTTCAACCTGCTGCCGACCCTGAACGTGGCCGAGAATCTGGCCCTGCCGCTGGCTATCAACGGGCTGCCACCGGATGAGGCAAAGATTGACCAGTTGCTGCAACGGCTCGATATGAGCCACAAGCGCGATGCCTGGCCGGAGCAGCTCTCCGGCGGCCAGCGACAGCGAGTGGCGCTGGCCCGCGCCCTTATCCATCAACCCGGTTGGCTGCTCGCCGACGAACCCACCGGCAGCCTCGATGAACACAATGCCGAACAGGTGATGGCGTTAATGATCGCGGCGGTGCGCGACACAGGCGCAGGCTTGCTGCTGGTGAGCCACAACCCCGCCTATGCTGCGCAGGCCGACAGGGTGCTGCGCCTCGAAGGGGGGCAACTTATCGAGCTCAAGGGACCCCGTCATGACTAAACAACGACTGCGCCAGCCGGAGTCACGCTGATGCTGCCACTCAAAGCGCTGCTGCGCCTCTATCGCAGCCACCCCTGGTTGCTGCTGATGAGTCTGGCCGGGCTGGTATTGGGGGTATCGCTGGTGGTGGCCATCGAGCTGCTCAACCACAGTGCCCGCACCAATTTTGTCGCAGCCCGCAGCCAGCTGGCAGGGGAAGCCAACTACCGGCTGGCCCCCGCTGGCGGGCTGGATGAGCAGCTTTACGTGCAGCTGGTGACCAGCCAGCCCGCCTTGGATGCCATGCCCCAGCTCCATGGCTGGCTCAAAGATGAAGAGGGACGCAGCTTTCAACTGCTGGGAATGGATCTCTTCAACCCCGGCCCCCTGCGCCAGCTGCTTGGCGCCCAACCCGCGAGCGAACCCGCCTTTTCCCTCAACCGTGCCGACAGCATCTGGCTGGCGGCCCCTGAGGCAGCTCGCCTTGGCTGGCAAGCGGGCCAGAGCCGCCGCTTTGTATTGGGCGGCAGCGATGGCGGCAGCGCCCGCACCCTGACCCTGACGCTGGCGGGCACGTTCGAACCGGGCGCCGTGCCCATGGAGCGGCTGCTGATAACCGATATCGGCCTCGCCCAGCCGTTGCTGGATAAAGCGGGTCGGCTCGATCGCATCGTCTTCAAGCTAAGCGACGCCGAGGCTCGCACCCTGCAGGCTACCCTGCAAACCGATTACCCAAACCAGCCCTTGTGGCTTGAGCCCATAAGCCCGGCGCTCGATGCCAGCCAGCTTGGCGATGCGCTGGCCCTCAATCTGACGGCGCTCTCATTGCTCGCCATGGCGGTGGGACTGTTTCTGGTGTTCAACGCCCAGCGATTTGTCCAGAGCGTGCGTCGCCCCCAGCTGGCCCAGTTGATCATTCTGGGGATGGGGCCGAGTCGGGTACTGCGTTGGCTCATTCTGGAGCTCGTTATTCTCGCCACCCTCGGCACCCTGCTCGGGGTGCTGCTCGGCAGCCTGTTGGCGCTCGCCTTGATGGGGCAACTGACCCAGGCGCTGGCCGATCTCTATGGCCCCAACCCCATCGATCTGTTGCGCCTTTCCCCTGTGAGCCTGCTCAAGGCGCTGTTGATCGGGTTGTTCGGCACGCTGGCCGCAAACCTGCCCGGCTGGTGGCAACTGCTGCGCCAATCCCCCCTCGAACTGCGAGCGGGAAGCAGCCGCCCCCCCGCTCACCCGTGGCGACGGCGCGTGCTGGCCATCGCCATCCTGCTGCTGTGCGCCCTCTGCCTGTGGCTGCCACAAACAGGTCTGAGTGGCGCCCTCTTTATCGCCGGCGGCTGGCTGCTGGCCATGGCACTCTGGCTGCCCGATGCCCTGCGCGGCCTGCTTGGCTGGTTGCGACGGCGCGCGGGCGGCCCCCTCACCGCCCGGCTCGGGGTGGCCGAGACCCTCTATCACCTCGATCGCACCGCCATCGCGGTGATGGCGTTGCAGCTGGCCATCGCGGCGGCCATCGGCATCGGGGTCATGGTGTCGAGCTTTCGCTCCAGCGTGGAGATCTGGCTCGGCCAGCGTCTGGCCGCCGATCTCTATGTCACCGCCCCCAAGGGGGTGGCGGGCAACAAGGGCACCTTGAGCGACGCCACCCTTAAGACTCTGCTCGCCAATCCGCTGGTGAGCGCGGCCTCGCGCCGCTCGGTTCACCCCGCCCGCTGGCAGGGGCAGCCCATCGAGTGGGCGCAGATGGACTTTATCCCCCAGCTTAAAGCGGCCTATCCGCTGCTGGCCGGACGCTGGCCGACCCGCCCTGACGAGGTACTGGCGAGCGAACCGCTGACGGTGCGCCTCGGGGTCAAGGTAGGCCAGACATTGGCGATCAGCGGCGAGCAGGGGCCACGGCAGTTCACCGTCACCGGCGTCTATCAGGACTACGGCAGTGACAAGGGGCAGATCCTGCACGCCTTCGAAGGGGGCGCGGTGCAATCCCTCGCCCTCTTTAGCAACGACCCCGAACAGCTGGCCGACCGCCTGCGCGAGCGCTTTGGCGAGCAGCTCAATCTGCTCTCCGCCCCCGCCATTCACAGCGCGGCGCTCAAGGTGTTTGACCAGACCTTTGTGGTGACCGAGCTATTGAAACTGCTGATCCTCGGCATCGCCTTTGTCGGGATCGGCTCGGCCTTTATGGTGCTGGGGCTGGCGCGCCGTGGTGAGCTGCAGACCTTGCAGAGTCTGGGCTTGAGCCCCCGCCACTGCCGCCAGCTGCTGGTGTGGCAAGGGGCTGGATTGGGGCTGCTCACCGCCCTGCTGGCCCTGCCGGTGGGCTATGGCCTTGCCTGGGTGCTGATCGAGGTGGTCAACCCCCGCGCCTTTGGCTGGCGCCTCGCCTTCGAGGCCGCCCCCCTTCATGCGGTCACCGCCCTGTTGCTGGCACCGGTCTGTGGCGCACTGGCATCCTGGTATGCGGCAAGGAGAGTGGTATGAAACAGATCAAAGGGTGGCCGCTGGCGCTGGGTATGCTCTGGACGCTCTATAGCGGGGCTATCGCTGCCAGCGATCTGGGCGCCCTGCTCGGCGGCGGCAGCGACAGCTTTAAAAAGGTGCTGCCGGGGCAAATTATCCAATTGCCGGAGGATCACGCCGCCCACCCCGATTACCGCTCCGAGTGGTGGTATCTCACCGGCAACCTCAAGGATGATCAGGGGCGCGAATATGGCATGCAGTGGACCCTGTTTAGGCAGGGTATCGAGCAAGAACTCCGCACCAGCAACCCCTGGCTCACCCCCCAGCTCTGGCTGGCCCAGTTTGCCATCACGGATCTCGACCGTGGCACTCACCAGCAAGATGAACGGGCCAGTCGGCAGGGGCCGGGACTGGCGGGGGCCAACGGCGGCCAATATTGGCTCAGGGAGTGGCGGCTTGCCTCGCAAGGGGCGGCGCTCTTTCCCGCCACCCTCAAGGTGCAGAGCAAGATTGGCGAGCTGAACCTCACCGTCACCGCCGCCAAGCCGCTGGTGCTACAAGGCAAGGCCGGTTACAGCGAGAAGAGCCCGGGCAACGCCTCCTTTTACTACTCCTACCCGCGCCTCACTCTTCGCGGCACCTTGGCTCGCAATGGCGAGACCCGCACCGTCACCGGACAAGGGTGGTTTGATCACGAGTGGAGCAGCTCGGTATTGGCCGAGTGGCAATCGGGCTGGGACTGGTTTTCGCTCCAGTTGAACGATGGCCGCGAGCTGATGCTGTTTCGCCTGCGCACCAAGACGGGCCGCGCAGAGCCCGAGAATCGCTACGGCATCTTGATTGAGCGGGATGGCAGCAGCCGGGTGCTCACCCCCGACGCGATTCACCTGACGCCGGGCAACACCTGGCGCGGCCCCAAGGGGCAGGATTACCCCGTCGAGTGGCAGCTAGACGCCGCCGGAATGAGCCTCACCATCAAAGCCCGTCAGCCCAATCAGGCCATGACAGGCCGCTTTGACTACTGGGAGGGTGCGGTCTCTGTCTCGGGAGATGCTCAAGGTGTCGGCTATCTGGAGATGACGGGCTATTGATCCAAGAGCGTGGCTGTTGATTGCAACGGCCATAAGCCGCCGTCAATGCCCTGCCAGACGGATTTGATGATGCACGCAGCCACCATGACGCCGGGGCTCTCGCCCCTCACTGCGGCACACAGGGCGCGCCGCACCTGGAGCCGGCGATTTTAAAGGGGGGCATGATAAAGAATTCGGGGCGCAGTTCGCCCCTTTTGTTGCCGCAAAGGCCTGTATCGACATGTAGCAAAACGGCTTGGGAACAAAGAGAGCAAGATTCGGGTCGTTCCAGAAAGGAGTGGTTGCCATAGTGGGGCCAAACCCAAGTCGGTTGGAACCTATTGGGGTTCCAACCCACAGCCAACCCTGTGCCCCACTGATTTGGCGCACAACACACCTGCGAGGGAACTGCCATGTCATTACTGTCCAAAAAGGTCGCCATCATCACCGGCGCCAGCTCCGGCATCGGTCGCGCCAGCGCCATCCTGTTTGCCCGCGAAGGGGCCAGCGTTGTCGTCGGCGCCCGCCGCCAGCCCGAGCTGGATCTGCTGGTGGATGAGATCCGCCATGAGGGGGGCCAGGCGGTGAGTCTGGCGGGAGATGTGAAAAACGAGACTTACGCCCGCGATCTGGTGGAGCTCGCGCTAACCCGTTTCGGCGGGCTCGATATCGCCTTCAACAACGCAGGTACCACAGGCATGCCGGGCAGCGTAGAGGAGCTTGAACTGGCGCAGTGGCAGGAAATTCTGGATACCAACCTCACCAGCGCCTTTGTGGGAGCCAAGTACCAGATCCCCGCCATGCTGGCGCGTGGTGGCGGCTCGCTTATTTTTACCTCTACCTTCGTCGGCCATACCCTGGGGCTGCCCGGCATGGCGGCCTATGCGGCGAGCAAGGCGGGCCTCATTGGCCTGACCCGGGTGCTGGCTGCCGAGTATGGGGCACAAGGGGTGCGGGTCAACGCCCTGCTGCCGGGGGGCACCGACACTCCCATGGGGCGGGCTTTTGCCAATACGCCAGAGAGCCTCGCCTTTGTGCAGAATATGCATGCCCTCAAACGGCTGGCCCAACCGGAGGAGATCGCCCGCTCGGCCCTTTATCTCGCGTCCGATGCATCCAGCTTTACCACCGGCATTGCCCTGCTGGCCGATGGTGGGGTATCAATTTGTCGTACATGACGTTGTCGCCCCCAAGATCCTGCGACCGCAACCTTATCGTGAGAGCGCCTTATGTCTGATTACGCCCGCATCGCCGATGCCATCCGTTTTATCGCAAGTCAGGTGGAGCGCCAGCCCACTCTGGACGAGATAGCGGCGCACGTTCACTTAAGTCCCTTTCACTTCCAGCGGCTGTTCAGCCGCTGGGCCGGAGTGACGCCCAAACGCTATCTGCAGGTGCTGACCCTGGAGCGGGCCAAGGCGCTGCTGCAGGAGTCGCGCCCGCTGCTGGAGGTGGCCGATACCCTGGGCCTTAGCAGCGGCTCGCGGCTCTACGATCACTTCGTGCAGCTCGAAGCGGTAACGCCGGGCGAGTACAAGCAGCGCGGGGCCGGGCTGGTTATCGATCACGGGGTGCACGACACCCCCTTCGGCCAGGCGTTTGTCGCCCTGACCCAGCGGGGGGTGTGCAACTTCTCGTTTCTCGATGACAAGGCCCCAGAGGCACCGCTGGCCGCCCTCGCCCACAGCTGGCCTGCGGCAAGGCTGCAAGTAGCGCCATCACGCACCCGGGGGGTCATCCACACCATGTTCGATGGCAGCAAGGCGCCGGATCGCCCTATCTCCTTGCACGTGAGCGGCACCAACTTTCAGATCAGCGTCTGGCGGGCGCTGCTGCAGATCCCGCCCGCCAAGGTGGTGAGCTACGCCCAGGTGGCGAACGCAGTCGGCAACCCCAAAGCCGCCCGAGCCGTGGGGCTGGCGGTGGGCGCCAACCCCGTCGCCTTGATGATCCCCTGTCACCGGGTCATCCAGCAAAACGGCAAACTCGGCGGCTATCACTGGGGCGAGACCCGTAAACAGGCGATCCACGCCTGGGAAGCGGCGAGGTATGAGTGAAGGTGGCCTTTATTCTGCTCGGCCTGATGAGGAAAACAGGAATCTTGGTAGTGAGTCAGCAGACAATCAGGCAACGCCGGACAAGCGTGCGGCGATATAAAACGGGGACATAAGAAGAATCGGGGCGCAGATCGCCCCTTTTGTTGCTTTGGTTACAGGGCGTGGCGATCAGTTACACCACCCCAGCGGATTAACGAAACACGTAGGGTGTAATAAGTGCAGAGCATTGCACCATTTGCAGAGTGGCTTTTGTGCAAGGTATGAGGAACAAAAGTAGAGGTGCAATTTCATTGCACCCTACGGCACCGCAACGTGTTGTTATATGCGTGACTCACTTTCAAACTGAAGGCTAAGCGGCGCCAGCATGAACGACCCGAATCGCTCTCTCAACGAACAGGCGTAACTCACCATCTATGATTTGCACTTGATCCGCTGATGGGTTCGTATCGTGATGATATTGCCCAGCGTAACCGTTTATTTCATTTAATTCCGCAGTAATGTTCTGAGCATGAAAAAGTGGGCTATTTTGTGGAGCAGCATTAATAGCTTGAATTACCTGTCCGAACAGCAACCCGCTATCTACCATGCCAGGGAATCGGCGATGCAAATATCCTTCTAGCATAGGTCTAATAGACCTCGCAACCTCCATGCTACTTTGAGCTTCACCCGCTAAATATTCGCCTAACACTCTATGGCATTTGAAGTATGCCCCTTCACATTCTTTATCAACGTCAATCATAGCAAAATCACTATAGCGATTTTCAACAGTTTTTAATCTCAAACATACAACATGCTGAGGTGTACTTCCGCGTAAAATTTCGTCCCGCAGATTTCTCATAAAATGAATGTCGTGAACTAACACAATTAGCTGTCTGCAATTATCATGAACCCGTTTCAATATGGTACGAGTCTGCTGCTTACGATTAAGGTCTAGGCTGCAAATGGGGTCATCAATCACTACGACCTTACTTGCCAGATCAACAGTTGACTCAACTGATGCAATAAAAAATGCAAAGGCCAAAGTCCTTTTATCCCCCTCACTCAACGAGGTCTTGAAGTCAGGGACTCCGCCAGTTAATTCAATACTGGCTCCACGCATGTATAGGTTGTAATTGCTTCGCAGACCGCCTCGGTAGTTGAAATCTATATTCGGTATAGAGAATTGCGCACCAAATGCACGAAGCAACTGATTAATTCGGTCCTTGTAACTCTCAAGTGTGGTTTGCATGATCGTGTTCAAAGCATCTTTTTTAAGTTGCTTTTCAGCCTGTTTCAGTGCTTCTTCAGAAGTCGCTGTATCAAGTTGAGAAAGCATATCAACGACTTCTTGCCGATATCTGGTCTTAGCCTGTTCAAGAGTTGCAATTTGGCGATGCAAATCGTCAGTGCTCACCGTGGCAAGGTTTGTCTTGTAGTCATTAATTTGTCTAATCGCAGCGTCTATCCTGCTATTGCAATTCCTAACAATTACTAGAATTTGATCCCAGATAACTCTCAGTTCGTTTTCTGCTTCAATTGAACCGATTGGTTCAAGTAAATTAGCCTCCTTGGTGATTCTTAATTCATCCAGACGCCTTCTAATTTCCAAGAGTGCAAGCATAGAAGCATCAAAATTAAACTCCGGGGCTTGTATCTCGAGATGCTCCTGCCACCCATCAATGATTGCGCTAGCGGTAGAGAAATTTGCGGCAAGTCTTTCGATAATCGATTGTGAAGTAGCATGTGATATGAGCGTATCCAACGCAGCCACTGAGACCTTTAGACGATTATAATCTTGATTAAAATAGCTTCGATAAGCCTCAATTAGCTCGACACCGTCAAGAGGTTGGTTGCAATACGGGCAATTTTCATCGTTTCCATAGTTACGACCATCACTAATCCATTTTTCAAGGCCCGGCTGACCAAGTAGGTCTAAGTGTTGCCTGACACGTTGCTCAGCAGCCAAGTCGATATCAGATAAAGAGCGTCTAAACGTCTCAAAAATTTGACCAACATTAAGCGTTGGTTCTTCCAAGCACCTAGGCAAAGCTTTGGCTTGGATAAATCCGATGTTCTGAGCCTCTACGATTTGTTCATTTAATCTCGCGATCTGGGCATCTGCATCTACTACTTCGGCCAAATTGCGGAACTGACGAAGTGTTATGCCTCGATGAAACTCAGCCAATTGATTATTAAGTTCTCTAACTGCTTGTGCTGCCGCAACGGCGTCAGCGTCGGCTTGATCATATTCGTGCTGAGCATTTACTGCGTTGGTGCCTAGGGCAAACTGCAGAAGATTCCTTCTCTGATCAGTTGTTACTTGACCTCCTGCGTATACGTTCTTTTCCACAAAATCGGCATCGAATACCAATAACTCTGGACGTGGGTGATCCCACGCTGAGTTTGTGAATCTTGAATTCTGGCCGTTAGAGAATTGAAAATGGACTTCAGGCTGATTGCTGCCGTCTATTGTACGACGGCGACTTATCAGATCGGGTTCGTTAGAGGCGCATGATCGGAGGATTGACGTGAGAGTAGACTTGCCCACTCCGTTATCGGCGTAAATAAGACTCGCTTTCTTAAGACTATAAGCACGACCATTGGCATCATGAAGAAGGCCAACTCCCTTAACTCGGTGAATTCGTTCTAGCATTCTTTCCCCCTCCCCCGACTCTACGGGATAATGTTTGCCCTCTGAACTTTTGGCACCGGTATCTGGCAGTAAGGCACATACCAGTGATTGGATGGACGGCAGTATTAATCCGATAGTCTCCAGTCTGCTGCAGTTTACCTATGTCATTTATCGGGCTTTACACATGGATGACTCAAACGGTTGCCAAACGGCAATCTTAGCTAACGAGGTAAGCAAGAAAAGAGGGAGATGACAGTTTCCTGAGCAAGATCAATAAATTAATCAATAAGTACAAATACCGGCCACATATCAGCAGTGCCGGAGCATAGATAAAGAAAAGACGCCCTAAGGCGTCTTTCTTATTGCTGGAGTCTGGAGCAAACCGGTTAGGAGATCTCCCCCTCCCCGCCTTGCCCACAACCCTATCAGATCGGGGTAATGGAGGTGATATGGGCATCCCCGTCCAGTGATTTGAAGATCTGTACCACGGCTTCGCCATGGATCGGTTTGGCAAGCGGCACAGTGCTCTTGCACTTGAAGCGGTAGTTGGTGCCAGCCACCACTTGAGTGGAGACTTCAAAGGGTACGTACTGCACCCCTACAAATCCTTTCAGCGCCTGATCAAATACCGCCTGATCCTCGGCGGTCAGCTTGTGATATGCGGTCCATCCACCCACCAACACTGCTTGTTCTGACATATCAAACTCTCCGTGCTCTATGATCCCGACTCGTTTGGCCGTTCGGGCTGCGCCCCGTTGATTCAAGTGGTTTCCGGTCTCCACCGGGGGTCGTCACTGCCGGTTGGCGCGATGACGATGAGCCCGTTTGCGCAGCTATCTGCAACTGGATCAGCCCTCCCCCCAGCCACAAGCCGCTGTTGACAGCGGGCTCAATTGGCATGAGAGAGCCTAGTGCGAGATGGCAAAAATGCCCCTGTCACATATGACAGGGGCAAGGTGGCGAAAAAGCTGCTCGAAAAAAGAAGATATGTGGCGCAAACGATTGAGAAAAGAAAAGACGCCTCAAGGGCGTCTTTTTTGCATTTTTATGCTCGAAGGGTAGAAGGGCTAGCGCCGCTTATTCCCATTCGATAGTTGCGGGCGGCTTGCCGGAAACGTCGTACACCACGCGGGAGATACCGTTGATCTCGTTGATGATGCGGTTCGATACGTGACCGAGGAAGTCGTACGGCAGATGTGCCCAGTGGGCGGTCATAAAGTCGATGGTTTCGACGGCGCGAAGCGCAATGACCCAGTCATATTTGCGACCATCGCCCATCACACCAACGGAGCGCACCGGCAGGAACACGGCGAACGCCTGGCTGACCTGGTTGTAGAGGTCGGCTTTGCGCAGCTCTTCGATAAAGACTGCATCGGCACGGCGCAGAATATCGCAGTACTCTTTCTTCACTTCGCCAAGAACACGCACGCCCAGACCCGGACCCGGGAACGGGTGACGGTAGAGCATGTCGTAGGGCAGACCCAGTTCGAGGCCAACGCGGCGCACTTCGTCTTTGAACAGCTCGCGCAGCGGCTCGACCAGACCCATCTTCATCTCTTCCGGCAGGCCGCCGACGTTGTGGTGAGACTTGATGACGTGGGCCTTGCCGGTCTTGCTGGCAGCGGATTCGATAACGTCCGGGTAGATGGTGCCTTGCGCCAGCCACTTGGCGTTTTTCAGCTTTTTCGCTTCATCATCAAACACTTCGACGAAAACGCGGCCGATGATCTTACGCTTGGCTTCCGGCTCGTCAACACCGGCCAGGGCAGAGAGGAAGCGCTCTTCCGCTTCAACCTTGATGATGTTCAGACCAAAGTGGTCACCAAACATCTCCATCACCTGCTCGCCTTCGTTCAGACGCAGCAGACCGTTGTCCACGAAGACGCAGGTCAGGCGATCGCCGATGGCGCGGTGCACCAGCATGGCAACCACGGAGGAGTCGACACCGCCGGAGAGACCGAGGATCACTTCATCGTCACCTACCTGCTCGCGGATGCGGGCAACGGCGTCGTCGATGATGGTGGCCGGGGTCCACAGGCATTCGCAGCCGCAGATGTCTTTGACGAAGTGCTCCAGCATGCGGGCACCCTGACGGGTGTGGGTCACTTCCGGGTGGAACTGCACGCCGTAGAAGCGCTTGGCCTCACACGCCATGGCCGCGTGGGGGCAGGTCGGGGTCTGGGCGATGGTGGTGAAGTCGGCCGGAATGGTGGTGACCTTGTCACCGTGGCTCATCCAGACATCCAGCAGGGCATTGCCGTTGTCGGCGATGGCATCTTCAATATTGCGCAAGAGGGCGCTGCTCTTGCCAGCTTCGCCCAGCACTTCCACCTTGGCGTAACCGAATTCACGCTCGGTAGAGGATTGCACCTTGCCACCCAGCTGCTCGGCCATGGTCTGCATGCCGTAGCAGATGCCGAACACAGGGACACCGGCGTTGAATACATACTCGGGGGCGCGCGGGCTGCCAGCTTCGGTGACGGACTCGGGGCCACCGGAGAGGATGATACCGCTCGGATTGAATTCGCGGATCTGCTCTTCGGTTACGTCCCAGGCCCACAGTTCGCAGTAAACGCCGATTTCGCGCACGCGGCGAGCGATCAGCTGGGTGTACTGGGAACCGAAGTCGAGGATAAGGATACGGTGCTGGTGAATGTCTTTAGTCATTTTATTCCTGCATCAGGCTGATGTTGTCACAAAGGGCACGGGATAAAAAAGGGTGGAAAAACGGGGCGCAGGGCCCCGTTTTATCAGCCCATCCGATAGTTGGGGGCTTCTTTGGTAATGGTCACATCGTGGACGTGGGACTCTTTCATCCCGGCGCCGGAGATGCGCACAAATTCAGCTTTGGTGCGCATATCGTCGATGGTGGCGCTGCCGGTCAGGCCCATGGAGGAGCGCAGGCCGCCCATCTGCTGGTGGATGATCTCTTTGAGGCGACCCTTGTACGGCACGCGACCTTCGATGCCTTCTGGCACCAGCTTGTCGGCGGCGTTGTCGGTCTGGAAGTAGCGGTCGCTGGAGCCTTTGGACATGGCGCCCAGGGAACCCATACCACGGTAGGATTTGAAGGAGCGACCCTGATAGAGCTCGATCTCGCCCGGCGCTTCTTCAGTACCGGCGAACATGGAACCTACCATGACGCAGCTGGCGCCCGCGGCAATGGCCTTGGCGATGTCGCCGGAGAAGCGGATACCGCCATCGGCAATCACCGGAATACCGGTGCCTTCCAGCGCGTCAACGGCGTCGGAGATGGCAGTGATCTGGGGCACGCCCACGCCGGTCACGATACGGGTAGTACAGATGGAGCCCGGGCCGATACCGACCTTGACGGCGTTGACACCGGCAGCAGCCAGCGCCTTGGCACCAGCGGCGGTCGCGACGTTGCCACCGATGATCTGCAGATCAGGATAGGCGTCGCGGGTAGCCTTGATGCGATCCAGCACACCCTGAGAGTGGCCGTGGGAGGAGTCAATCAGCAGCACGTCAACACCGGCTTCCACCAGCGCGGCGACGCGCTCTTCGTTACCGGCACCGGCACCAACCGCAGCACCGACCCGCAGACGACCCTTGTCATCTTTACAGGCGTGGGGCTTGCGCTCGGCTTTCTGGAAATCTTTAACGGTGATCATGCCCTTGAGTTTGAAGTCGGCGTTGACCACCAGCACCTTCTCGATACGGTGCTTCTGCATCAGGGCAACCACCTCTTCGCGGGGGGCGCCTTCACGCACGGTGACCAGACGATCTTTCTGGGTCATGATCTGTTCAACGGTCTGGGAGAGGTCAATCACGAAGCGCACGTCACGGCCGGTGATGATACCGACCAGCTGATTGCCGTCAGTCACCACGGGGTAACCGGCGAAGCCATTCTTGTGGCTCAGCTCCTTGATTTGGGCGATGGTCATGTCAGGGCGCACGGTGACGGGGTCGGTGACTACGCCGCTCTCGTACTTCTTGACCTTGCGCACTTCGGCAGCCTGCTGCTCGATGGACATGTTCTTGTGGATAAAGCCGATACCGCCTTCCTGGGCCAGTGCGATAGCCAGACGGGCTTCGGTCACTGTATCCATGGCAGCGGAGATCATCGGGATGTTCAAGCTGATGGCGGAGGTCAGCTTGGTACGCAGATCGGCAGTATTGGGAAGAACTTCGGAGTGGGCGGGAACCAACAGTACATCGTCGAAGGTTAACGCTTCTTTGGCAATCCTGAGCATGGCAATATCTCACCGTTGAGGAAGTGGGGGTGTAAAATATTGCCGACGAAGTTTACTCACGCATTGGTCACTGGTAAAGAAGTTTTTTGAATTTTTTATGGCATAGCCCTCTTTTAGGCGGCCAACGGCGCAAAAAACTAATAAATTCAGCTGTAATCATGCCTTTTTTCACGACAAGATGATCTTTTTTGTCGTTGAGCCCCTTTCTCCCTCCAACCTCCCGGAACAGCATTTTCAATGATCCAATTATGTGCAGCCGGGTGTTCAGTTTCCCTGATAGCGACCTGGCTTGTGCCAATTCATCAGCATGGCGTTCATCGCCAGCGCACTCAGGGTGGACCAGAGCAGCAAGGGCAGTGGCAAGGTGAGCAGGGAGAGTGCAAACACCAGCACATCAAGCACCATCTGGCTCTTTCCCGCGTTGATGCCAACGCGCCGTTGCAGCCAGAGCGTTACCACCCCGGTGCCACCTACGGAGGCATTGTGGCGCGCCAGAGACAACACCCCCATGCCGAGAAAGGTCCCCCCTACCAAGGCGGCAAACAGTGGGTGGACATAGCTCACCGTCAGCAGCAGCGGTACCGCCTGGGTGGCCGCCGAGAGGGTAACGTTGACGATCAGCGTCTTGATGGTGAAGGCGCGCCCCATAGTGAAGTAACAAAACACCATGAAGGGCATGTTGACCATGAAGAACAGAACCCCGATGGGCAAACTGCTGACATGGGCGAGCAGCAGGGCGATGCCCGCGATGCCACCGGTGATCATGCCGGAACACTTGAGCAGGTTGAGACCGACCGCGATAAACATGACCCCGAGCACCATGCCGTAAACATCGTCCTTGAGGGTGTGGGCCAGGGCTTTGGTCGCCGGCACGGGCGACATGGTCATTTCACTCTCCATATGACTCCTCTCCATGTTTGCTGTGACATCAGGGCACCAGTCACTGGGCCGAAGGGGTCGGCATACTCGGGCGCCCTGGCCATTTCCCCTGCCGGTCCCCCCTGCCGACATCACAAGACTCAGCAAAAAAAGCGCCAATCAACACAAGCATCCAGGATAAGCTGAAAAATCAAATTTAAATTCCGACATTCTGCCTATGACAGGAGCAACACACCCATTCATGGGACAAACATCAGGCTGCATCAGCATGTTTGACCAGCCACACTGAAGGCAGCTCACCATCTTCCCTTTTAAAGCCCGTTATTAAGTGGATCATGTTGATATGGTGCCACATGGCAGCATGAATCATGCTCGTCACAGGAGGGGCATAGGGTGGATACGGCATATTTCTCCAAGGTGGGTTCCTGCTGCCAATGTCGATGATGCGCACCACTTTGGGGCGAAAGCACCATAACAGAGCAAGCCACCCTCGGATGCCGCTTGCTCCCAAGCGATGTCGACGCTACTGCTTATTGCCTTCCCCGTCTGGTCCCTCTCCCTCGATCCCTTGATATGCGGCATAAAAAAGTCGGCCCCAAGGCCGACTCGCTGCACACTGTGACAGGCTTTCCTTATTTGAGATATTTACCGTCAACGCCCACCTTGCCCGGGCCGTTCAGTACCCAGACCCGTGCCGAATAGGCGGGCACCGCAAAGCTCAGACTGCCGTTGCTGACGTTCTGACTCGCGCCGGTCACCGCATCCGTATAGGTGCCGTTCTTCAGGCCACTCAGGTTTATTTGCTGGGCCGAACTGGCCGCGAGGCCCACGGCAGCGTAGCTGCCTTGAGCGCTCAGGTCACGCACGAAGCTGATGCCGCTGCCCCACTCGTTCACCTGGCTCATGGGCGCCTTCTGCAGGGCGGGCACCGCCTTGCGGATCTGGTTCAGGCGCTTGATGTGCTGGTAGAGCGGGTGGCTCGGAGTGGCCGGGTTGTCCAGCACCTCCCCGTAGTAGGCACGACCAGTCTGATCCACCGTCATGGTGGCCCCGTCGATATCCTGAGGCTTGCCCGCCTGGAACATCACCTCCTCCCCGTAGTAGAGGGTCGGGATGCCCCGCGCCGTCCAGAGCAGGTTGTAGGTCATGGCCGCATTGCCCTCTTCCCCGCCGTAGCGGTACTTGAAGTCGTTGTCCGGCCCCACGTCATGGTTCTGGAAGAAGGTGATGAGCTTGGTGGCATCCCCATAGACCCAGTCCATGGCAAAGATCCCGCCCACCCCGCCAAAGCTCCCCCGGGTGACGTTGTCACGGAAGGTGGAGAAGAGGGAGAAGTCCAGCACAGAGAGGCCGGAATCGCCCCCTGCCCGGGGATCCGCCGGGTTCGGCGTGGTGCGGGTATACCACCAGGGACGGATCACCGCCGAGGCATTGTCGTTGGCCAGCTCAGAGCCCCAGCCGGTGCCCTTGACCAGGTTCTCGCCAAAGACGAACAACCCCGGCTTGTGGGCCTGCCAGTCGTGGACATAGGTCAGCAGCTCGTCCCGCTCGATGTGCTTCAAGGTATCGATGCGAATGGCGTCAACCCCCATGTCGAGGTACTGGCGGATGGCGCCGTTGAGGTAGTCCTTGACGTTCTGGTTGCCGGTGGCGAGATCGATGCAATCCCCCGCCATGTGTTTGCGCTGCAGGGCGAGCGGGCTCTCCCAGTCACCGCCTGACATGAAACCGTCCAGGTGATACCAGGCGGGATCCAGGGTCTGGGCGTCGATGCCGAAGAAGCGGTTGGGGTTGTAGCCAGCACTCGGCACGGTGGCGCCTGTCTTGGGGTCCACCAGAGGCTGGGTGCCCGCCGGATCGGACTGGCAGCGGGCCTTGTACCAGTCGGGAGCCGCCGGGTTGTCGTCGTCACAGCGGTTGGCGCTAGCGTAGTCCCCGAGGTTGCCCTGATAGGGGCCGTTGTTGATGAGCCCCTGGCTCGACCCCGCCGGTACGTAGTATTTGACGGGCAGGCGATCGATCCAGGTCTTGCCGCGCAGGCCGTACTGGCTCGAGTGGTTGAGCACCACATCCTGGATCACCTTGAGCCCCTTGGCGTGGGTCGCCTGGATGAACTCCCGGTAACCCGCCCCCGGCGACTCCAGACGGGGATCGACCCGGTAGAAGTCGTAGGCGTGGTAGCCGTGGTAGTCTAGGCCGGAGCGATTCTCCACCGGTGGCGTCACCCAGATGGCGGTGAAGCCGAGATCCTTGATGTAGTCGAGCTTGGCGATCAAGCCCTTGAAGTCGCCGCGCCAATGGGGATCCCCCGCCTTGTAGCGATCCCGGTTATGGTAGTTGTTGCTGGCATCGCCATCATAGAAGCGGGCGGTCAGCAGGAAGTAGATGCTCTCGGCACGAAAATCGCCGCTCGCCACACCCTGCTCGCCGATACGGTACTCGAAGCGCTGCTCGCGCTGATTGCCGCTGGCGTCAATGGCAAGGGTGCGGATCACCAGATCGGTGCCGCTCCCCTTGTCGCTCGCCACCAGGGGCTGGCCTGCATAGCGGGCCGACGCCGTGGTGGGCTGGCTGCCGTCCGTGGTGAAATGCACGGCGGGGGCGCTGTCCTGATCGTCGCTCACCCCCAGGGTGATGGACTGGTTGTCCAGATAACTCCCCGGGGCCGGGGTGACCGTCACCGTGGGGGCCTGCAGATCGGCCCCGGCCAGCGTCTCCACCTCGATGGCCTTGCGCAGGCTGTCAAAGCAGATGCGATAGCGGGTGTTGGCGCTGACCAGGTAATCCTGGGCCGGATACGCCTCGGCCCAATCCCCCTTGTGGTCAATCTTGAAGCGGGGGTTGTTGCTGCCAAAGGCCTGCTCGGTGCAGAAGGTGGTACCATCCTCGCTGGTCATGGGGGTGAGCCCCCAGTTGTTGGTCGTGCCCCGGAAGTACCAGCTGTCGCTGCTCTGTCCTGCCCCGACCATCACGCTCACGCTGCTGCTGCCCTTGGCGCCCTGATCGTCGGTGACCGTGAGGCCATAGGTGAAGTTGCCGGTCTGGGTGGTGCTGACGACGATGCTCTCCGTGGTCTCGCCGCTGCTCCACAGATAGCTCGTGATCTGGCCGTCGGGATCCGTAGAGTCGCTGCCGCTCAAGGTCAGTGACGCCCCCTGGGTCACATTCACCGTGCCCCCCGGGGTGATGACCGCGAGCGGCGGCTGGTTGTCATCCCCAAGGGGGGTGATGCTGTAGACCAGGGTCTGGTCGTTGACCTGGATGCACACCGTACCCACGGCGCTCCAGAAGATGTCGCCGCCACTTTTCTCAAGCACGCCGTCGCCGTTGCTGTCGCCAAAGTTGACGGCCCAGTCGCCAGCCTGATCAAACTTGAGGCGCTGGCTCGCCTTGCCATCCATGTAGGCTTCCACCTGCCACAGGTGATCCCCTACCAGAGTCATGGGGAGGCTGGCCCAGCCGTTGAAGGTGCCGCGTACGTTGAGCTGCGGCAAGGTGCTGGCAAACCCCGAGGCCTCGCAACTGGCCACCGCCGTCGCGCTCACCGCCTGAGTGCTGGCGTTGATACGGATCTGGTACGCCGTGTTGGCATTGACCCCGTAGTCGGCCGCCGGGTAGCTCTGCTGCCAGTTGCCGTACCTGTCTATCTTAAAGCGCGGGCCGCCGCTGGCATCCCCGCTCACGAAGCGCTGGCAGGTATCAAAATTGACGCCGTCCGTCGACGTCATTGCGGTCGCCGCCCATCCATTCGCGGTGCCCCGGAAGAACCACTCCGCCGCCGACGTCGGCGCCGTGATCAGGGTTCCCAACAATCCGGCCGCGAGTATCCATCTAGCCATTGATAGTCCTTTATTTTCATTGTTTTGTGTGTGATGCCGGTGTGCCCCGGCATTCCCCCATCCGCTACAGTCCCGCCTTCGGATGAGCCCGATCAGTCTAGAGTTCCCCATAACCAATTCATGGCGAATGCGCGCAAAATGTGACCACCATCGACTTCGCTATTGGCTGTATGTGATTGATAGCGCTTTCATTTCCATGCAACACCGATTTGCAGGGAGGAGTGACCAACCTGATCCATTGACTCGGCGGACGAGGTGAAGTGGGGTAAGATGGCGACATTGTTTCTCTCCTCCGCCTTCGCTGGCGAGGAACCGTGCGCAGGAACCGCCTTGAACTATCGCAACGAATCCGGCCAAAACAGGCAACAGCAGGTCTTTACCGTCACCCGCCTCAACAGCGCCGTGCGCATGATCCTGGAGCAAGATCTGGGGCTGGTGTGGCTGACCGGCGAGCTCTCCAACCTGGCGATGCCAAGCTCCGGCCACTGGTATTTCTCGCTTAAGGACATATCGGCGCAGGTGCGCTGCGCCATGTTCAAGGGCAACAACCGGCGGGTGGCCTTTCGCCCGCAGGATGGCATGCAGGTACTGGTGCAGGCGCGAGTTTCCCTCTATGAGCCGCGCGGCGACTACCAGCTGATCATCGAGTCGATGCAACCTGCAGGCGATGGCGTGCTGGCGCTGCGTTTTGAAGAGCTCAAGCGCCGCCTCGGCGCCGAGGGGCTGTTTGACGAGAGCCGCAAGCGGCCGCTGCCCCGCGAACCGCGCGCGGTAGGCCTCATTACCTCAGCCACAGGTGCGGCTTTGCACGATATGCTGACGGTGCTTAAACGGCGTGCGCCGGATCTACCGGTCTTTATCTACCCGACTCAGGTACAGGGGAGCGCCGCCATCAGCCAGATCGTCGCGGCGATCGCCAAAGCGAACCAGCGCGCCGAGGTGGATGTGCTGATCGTCGGGCGCGGCGGCGGGTCGCTCGAAGATCTCTGGTGCTTTAACGAAGAGGCGGTGGCGCGTGCCATTGCCCACTCCGCCATACCAGTGGTGAGCGCGGTGGGCCACGAGGTGGATGTCACCATCAGCGACTTTGCCGCCGACTTGCGCGCCCCTACCCCATCGGCCGCCGCCGAGCTGGTGGCGCCGGATCAGAGCGCCCGAGCCCAGCGTCTCGTTCACCTCAAGCAGCGACTGCTGCAGGCGATGAGCCGCCAGCAGACCGCCGCCCGCCACGATTTCATCCTGCTGCAAAAGCGGCTCGACCATCAGGATCCGAAGCGGCGGCTGGAGCAACAATCCCAGCGACTCGACGAGCTCTCCACCCGTTTGCAGCAACTGCTGCGCCAGCGGCTGCATCAGGGTGAGCGGCGCCTCACCAACCTTGAACTGCGCCTGCAGGGCAAGAGTCCGGAGCGCCTCTTGGCAGCTGGCAAACGCCGCCATCAGCTGGCCGAGGAGCGGCTTCATGCCCTGATTGCAAAACGGCAAGACCTTGCTAGTCACCGCCTCGCCATGCTCAGCGCCCGCCTCGACGGGGTGAGCCCGCTCGCCACCCTGGGGCGCGGCTACTCCATCACCCGCACCGCGCGTGGTGAGGTCATTAGCCGCGCCGATCAGGTCAACAATGGCGATCAGCTCATCACCACTCTGGCGCAAGGGAGCCTGCAGGTACGGGTCGAGAAAGTTATCAACGACTCAGCGCAGTAGAGCGGCTACATCAAACCACCAGCCAATCTGCCATTCAGCCCGGCAATCAGCCAAAAACAAAGGCCACCACCGCAAACACAGTGGTGGCCTTTTTCATCTCGGGTGCTGGCGCCCGCTCAGCCCTTGGCGCGGCGGGCGACCAGGGTGAACTTGTAATCATCGCTCTTGAAGAAGTTGCGACTGAACTCGAACACTGTGCCATCTTGCAGGAAGCCGCGGGAGACCTTCTCGATAATGGGCTTGGCGGGATCGATACCGAGCGCCTCCACCACCTGCGCCGAGGGGAGCACCGGAATGATCTCCTGCTCGCTGCGGTCAATCACCAGCTGCTTCACCTCTTCGATGTAGTGGTACTTGGAGCCCTGCATCACCGCATAGCTGAGGTCGGGGAAGAGGGCGAGCGGCATCCAGGTCTCCTCCAGCGTTACCGCGATCTGACGAATAAAGCGCACCCGCTTGACGTAGTAGACAAGCGCCCCTTCCAGCAGATTGAGCCGCTCGGCCAGCTCGCTGCTCGCCTTGATCACCTCGAAGGCGAGAATGTCGCTGTGGGTCTCGGCCGCCGGATCGGTCACCTTCTCATAGAGGCTGGTGAGCTGATAGATGTCGTAGTTCACCTTCTCCTGCCGCACATAGCTGCCGCTGCCCTGAATGCTCTCGATGACGTTGAGTTCGGTCAGCTGCTTGAGGGCCTGGCGCACCGTCACCCGGCTCACACCGAACTGCTCGCGCAACTCGGCTTCCGTGGGCAGGGCATCGCCGGGGGCCAGCTCCCCTTGCGCAATCCACTGCTGGATGGTGTCGGCTATCTGGCGATACATAGGTTTTTTCGACACGAAAGGCCACCTCGTCGGCTCTGCGCCATGATAAATGGAAGAGGCGCCATTCTACCCCAGTTGCCCGGCAGACAAAACGGCTCGGCCTCATTTGACCTAACAAATCACCTCGAACAAACAATACAAAAACAATACAAATAACGAATTGTATGATACCACTCACAAAAATCAGTCGACCGGTTTGTTAGCATCGCTGTCACTTTCACCATGACGGCTTGCTGGCAAGCCAACCTGACAGAGGATCATCATGAATCTGACCAGTCTTACCGGCCCCCATCTCATCACGTTGCAAACCCGGTTTGCCGATCGGGATGCGGCCATTCATGCCCTGGCTGATCGGCTCGATCAGGCCGGCAAGCTGCACGACAAGGCCGCCTTTCTGGCGGCGGTCATGGCCCGCGAGGCGCAGGGCCCCACCGCCCTTGGCGAAGGGCTGGCGGTGCCACACGGCAAGTGTGATGCGGTGCGTGAAGCAGCCTTTGCCGTCGCTACCCTGAGCGAGGAGCTGGGCTGGGAGGGGATCGACGGCCCCGAGCCGGTCAACCTGATCTTCATGCTGGCGATCCCGACCGATCAGGCGGGCTCCACCCATATGCAGCTGCTCACCACCCTCACCACTGCCCTGGTGGATGACGATACCCGCGAGGCAGTGCTGGCGGCCCAGAGTGCCGAGCAGCTGATGGCGCTGCTTGATGGTGAAGGGGATGGCGACAAGCAACCAGAAAAAGAAGACAACTTAAATACAAATAAACCCACTGTGGTCTGTGTCACCGCCTGCCCGGCGGGGATCGCCCACACCTATATGGCTGCCGAGTATCTGGAAAAGGCGGGGCGCAAGCTGGGCATTCGGGTACTGGTCGAAAAGCAGGGTGCCAACGGCATCGAGGATCGCCTGCCGCAAGAGGCACTCGATGCTGCGGTGGCCTGCATCTTCGCCGCCGAGGTGGCCATCAAGGAGCAGGAGCGTTTTGCTGGCATCCCCCGTATCGAAACGCCGGTGGCCGAACCCATTCGCCATGCCGAGCGGATCCTCAATGATGCGCTGGAAGCGGCCAAGGCCGGTCGCACCGCCGCGACGCCCAACACCAGCCAAAGCGACGCGCAGACCGGCAAGAAGGTGAGCCTCAAGACCGAGCTCAAGCAGGCGCTGCTGAGCGGCATCTCCTTTGCAGTGCCGCTCATCGTGGCAGGCGGTACCGTGCTCGCCGTCTCTGTGCTGCTGGCCCAGATCTTCGGCCTGCAACATCTGTTTGATACCGAGAACTCCTGGCTCTGGATGTATCGCAAGCTTGGCGGTGGCATGCTGGGCACCCTGATGGTACCGGTGCTGGCGGCCTATACCGCCTACTCGCTGGCAGACAAACCGGCGCTGGGCCCAGGCTTTGCGGCGGGACTGGCCGCCAACATGATTGGCTCCGGTTTTCTCGGCGGCGTGGTCGGCGGTCTTATCGCCGGTTACCTGATGCGCTGGGTCAAGCAGCATGTACGCCTTAGCCCCAACTTCAACGGCTTTCTCACCTTTTACCTCTATCCGGTGATCGGCACTCTGGTGGCGGGCAGCCTGATGCTGTTTGTCATCGGTCAGCCGGTGGCCTGGCTCAACAACAGCCTCACCGAGTGGCTCAACGGCCTCTCCGGCACCAATGCGCTGGTCCTGGGCGCCCTGCTCGGCTTTATGTGCTCGTTTGACCTGGGTGGCCCGGTCAACAAGGCGGCCTACGCCTTCTGCCTCGGCGCCATGGCCAACGGGGTCTACGGCCCTTACGCCATCTTCGGCGCGGTCAAGATGGTCTCGGCCTTTACCGTCACCTTCTCCACCCTGCTGGCGCCGCGACTGTTCCAGACCTTCGAGATCGAGACCGGCAAATCGACCTGGCTGCTGGGGCTGGCGGGGATCACCGAGGGTGGCATTCCGATGGCCATCGAAGATCCGATCCGGGTGATCGGCTCCTTCCTCGCAGGCTCTGTCGTTACCGGCGCCATGGTGGGTGCCATGGGGATTGGTCTCTCCACCCCGGGGGCCGGCATCTTCTCCCTGTTCCTGCTCCACGATGGCGGCCACGGTGCCCTGATGGCTGCCGCCGTCTGGCTCGGTGCGGCGCTGGTGGGCACCCTTATCTCCACTGTGGTGCTGATCGGCTGGCGCCGTCACGCCATGCAGCGCGGCACCTATCAGGTGGTCGCCGTAGAGTAAGGCTCATCTTCACCACCGATTTTTCAACAGACTATTTTTCCGCACGGCAGGCAAGGGCCGCCGTGCGTCAGCAAAGGATCATTGTCATGACAGTTTCACGAGTTCACATCACGCCGCACATGCACTGGGATCGGGAGTGGTACTTCACCACCGAGGAGTCCCGCATCCTGCTGGTCAACAACATGGCGGAGATCCTGGCGCGTCTTGAATCCGACCCCGACTACAAGTTCTATGTGCTGGACGGCCAGACTGCGGTGCTGGAGGATTACTTCGCCATCCAGCCCGAGAACAAGGCCCGGGTGAAGGCACTGGTGGAAGCGGGCAAGCTCATCATCGGCCCCTGGTACACCCAGACCGACACCATGCAGGTGAGCGGCGAGTCCATCCTGCGCAACCTGCTCTACGGGATGCGCGACTGCCTTAGCCTTGGCGAGCCGATGAAGATCGGTTACCTGCCCGACTCGTTCGGTATGTCCTCCCAGCTACCCCACATCTTCAACGGCTTCGGGATTGACCGTGCCATGTTCTGGCGCGGCTGCTCCGAGCGTCACGGCACCGACAAGACCGAGTTCCTCTGGCAGAGCAACGATGGCAGCGAGGTGACCGCCCAGGTCCTGCCGCTCGGCTACGCCATCGGCAAGTACCTGCCGGAAGATGAGGCAGGTCTGCGCAAGCGGCTCGAATCCTACTTCGAGGTGCTGGAGAAGGCCTCGGTGACCAAGGATATCCTGCTGCCCAACGGCCACGACCAGATGCCGCTGCAACAGAACATCTTCGCCATCATCGACAAGCTGCGGGAGATCTACCCCCAGCGTGAATTCCACATGAGCCGCTTCGAGCAGGTCTTCGAGCGCATCGAGGCGTGCCGCGACCAGCTGGCCACCCTCAAGGGGGAGTTCAACGACGGCAAATACATGCGGGTACACCGCACCATCTCCTCCACCCGGATGGACATCAAGCTGGCCCACGCCGCCATCGAGAACAAGATCGTCAACATTCTCGAACCGCTGGCAAGCATCGCCTGGGCGCTCGGCTTCGAGTACCACCACGGGCTGCTCGAGAAGATGTGGAAGGAGATCATGAAGAACCACGCCCATGACAGCATCGGCTGCTGCTGCAGCGACAAGGTGCATCAGGAGGTGATGACCCGCTTCATTCTGGCCGACGACATGGCCGAGAACCTGATCCGCTTCTACATGCGCAAGATTGTCGACAACATGCCGGTGGCACTGTGCGAAGACGGAGTACAGGTGGCTGACAAGCTCTGCCTGTTCAACCTGATGCCCTTCCCCCGTCAGGAGGTGATCAACACCAGCATCCGCATTCGCGCCCAATCCTTTGCTCTGCGCGATGAAGCGGGCCAGCCGATCCCCTACTTCATCCGCGCCAAGCGCGAGATTGACCCGGGTCTGGTGGACAGACAGATCGTTCACTACGGCAACTACGACCCCTTTATGGAGTACGACATCCAGCTCTGCCATCCGCTGCCTGCCATGGGCTACTGCACTCTCCATATCGAAGGCAATCAGCCGGGAGTGGAGCAACCGGTGACGGCCAGCGGCGAGCTGCTGGAGAACGATTTTTACCGCATCGCCCTCAACGACAACGGCACTTTGCAGATCCTGGACAAGCTGCGCGGCACCACCTTTGATCAGGTGCTCACGCTGGAAGAGGGTTCCGATGATGGCGACGAGTATGACTACTCGCCATCGCGGGACGAGTGGCTGCGCTACTCCACCGAGTTTGCGGTGACCCGTGAGGTCACCCATGAAGCGTGGCAGAGCATCGCGACCCTCAAACTTCGCATGGCCGTGCCGGCCAACCTCACCGAGCGCGCCAACCGCCAGTGCAACGGCCACCTCGATGTCACCTGCCGCATCACGTTGGCGCACCAGAGCCCACGCATCGACATCGAGCTGGAGCTCGACAATCAGGCCGATGATCACAGGGTGCGAGTGCTGATCCCCACCCCCTTCCCGAGCGACACCGTAGTCTCCGATAACCAGTTTGGCTGCATCACCCGCCCCACCCGCGACAGCGCCATGGCGAACTGGAAAGCGGAGGGGTGGAAAGAGGCCCCCATTCCGGTCTGGCAGCTGATGAACTTCGTCGCCCTGCAAGATGGCAAGCAGGGGCTGGCGGTGCTGAGCGACGGTCTGCGCGAGTTTGAAGTGATCGGCGAGCAGTGCGACACCCTGTCACTCACCCTGCTGCGCGGGGTCGGCGTGCTCGGTAAAGAGGAGCTGCTGCTGCGCCCGGGTCGCCCCTCCGGCATCAAGCTGCCGACCCCGGACTCCCAGGTGCGCGGCAAGCTCAGCTGCCGTTTCAGCCTGCTGGCGTTTGCCGGTGATCACATCAGCGCCAACGTGATGCAGGCAGCGCGCAGCTATCTCACCCCGGTGCGCTGCTACAACAAGATCCCGTTCGATGCCATGAAGCTCAACAAGGCGAGCTTCACCACCCCGCTCCACTTCAGCCTGCTCACCATGGATCCCTCCGGTCCGGTGCTGAGCGCCCTGAAAAAGGCCGAGGATGAAGAGGCGCTGGTGATCCGGGTCTACAACCCGAGCGAGCAAGCGGTGCTGGAGGGTGGCAAGGTGGCCAGCCAGCACACCCTGAGCGACTGGCAAGCGGTGCGGATGGACGAGCAGCCCCTGCCCCTTGAGCTGGCTGCAGGCGAGTTTGGCGAACTGGCGCCCTGCCACTCCCGCAGCGTGCGCTTTCGGATTGCTCGCGGCTAACCGCCGGTAACACCCACAGGTAGCAACAGGCGGGGAAGAGTCATCCTCTACCCGCCTGTTTATCCCTTCAAGCTGGCCTGCCCCGCTTGATAAAGACATAAAAAAATCCCCGCCAATTGGCGGGGATTTTTATTGGGTTCTGCTTCATCCCGCGAGCGGGAGAGCACGCTTAGCTGGCCTTGCGAAGGATCTGCTCAAGGTAGTCGGCGAAGCGGTGACCGTGATGCTCCAGCAGTTTCGGGAACATGGAGATGGAGGTCATGCCCGGGAAGGTGTTGATTTCATTCAGCAGGATCTCCCCCTCCTCGGTCAGGAAGAAGTCGATGCGCGAGAGATGGGTCAGTTTCAGCTGACGGAATGCCTTGAGGGCATACTCGTGGATCGCATCGGCCTGCGCCTGGGTCAGCCCCTCGGCACGCAATGCGGTCTCGGTATGGCTGGCGCTGCTGTATTTCTCTTCATAGGTGTAGAACTTGTCCTGCGGCACGCAGATCTCGCCCGGATACGTCGCCACCAGCTCGTCACCATACTGGTAAACCGCCACTTCCAGCTCGCGCGGCTTGACCGCTTTCTCGATCAGAACCTGTTCGGAGTAACCAAATGCATCGGCAATGCCTTTCACCAGATCCGCTTCGTTGCTGGCGGAGTAGCAGCCAACGGAAGAGCCCTGGGAGGCCGCCTTGATAAAGACCTTGCCCCACTTGGCCAGCGCGGCCTTCGCCTCGGCGAGCGCCGCCTCATTTTGCTCGGTCAGGAACAGGTACGGGGTGTTGGGAATACCGATAGCGGAGAGCCACAGCTTGGTGCTGATCTTGTTGAAGCAGATCTTGCTCGCCTCGGCATCGCAACCGAGATAAGGCAATCCGGCCAGCTCGAGGAAGGATTGCAGATCGCCGGTCTCACCCGGGTAGCCGTGGATGCAGGGCACCACGTAATCCACCGGACGGGCCACGCTGTCAAACGAAAGCAGCTTGTCGAGACCCAGCTTGCACTCGCGGCCATCGGCACTGAGCCAGCGATCGGCGAACATCTCGACGCGGGTCACTTCGACACCGGGCAGAAGGCCCAGTTGTTGCTCGAGGAAATTGGCGCTGCGCAGAGAAACCTCGTGCTCGGAGCCACCGCCGCCGCACAGCAGCAAGACATGCATGTTCTTCATTAGATGTGATCCCTTGGGAAAAGCGGCCTCGTCATGACCATTTGATAAGCCAACCACCATAAAAACCGGACGAAGCCAGATACGAACATAAGTGCGCGCCAGTGTAGCAAGGGAGATCAACCCTTGTCAGCTGATGGGAGACCCATGACCCCACTTCTTGCAGTGAAAAGTCTCCCCTGTGTCAAAATCGGGACACATTGCCCCTCAGCGCGGGGGATCGACCCTTCCCATGCCGTTGCCATTGACCCGAAACCAGCCGGCAATGCTGTAGCGCTCGCGATTGGCAGGCAGCACCTCGTGGGGAAACTCCTCGGAGAGAAACATGACCAGCCGGCCCCCCTTGGGGCTGACATCCATCAGAAACTGCTCCTTGTTGTCATACATGCGCAGCACTCCACCCGCTTCGGGCAGCCAGTCGTTGTTGAGGTAAAAAACGGTGGTAAGACGGCGGTTGGAGCGACCGGCAAAGGCATCCCGATGGGTGGCGTAAAAATCCCCGCTGCAATAGCGGGCGAAGTGGGCCTCGTAGTCGAACAATCCCAGCATCAGCATCCGGTTGGCGGCAAGACGCAGGGACTCCATCCGAGCGAGGTAGTCAGCCACCGGCGCACCGAGGGAGGGCTCCAGCCAGTGGATCTGGTCACGGCGAATGTCGGGATTGCCCTGATGCAGGGCGTCACGGCCGATCCCGGCCGGTTGCCATTCGCTTGGCAAACAGGCTTTGAGGGCATCCACCTCGGCGGCAGTCAAAAAATCATCCACTATCACCCATCCCCGGGTGTAAATGGCATCCATGGCAGCTTGATAGTCCAAGATTGGCTCACAATGAGTAGAAAGAGGGCGCTTTGTAGCGACTTACCGGCAAAGTCACAAACCGGTTTGCTTCTCTTGAGAAGTCCCAACATCAATACGCGAGTTGCTGCCCGCCGCCCCGCGTTTTTGTCGACAGTTGTGATCCCGCTCTGCCAAGGAGCGTATTGGCTGTCGAAACTGTGATGGCCCTTGCAATCAAGGGGACGGATCCTTGCTCTCACCTTGCCGTTAAAAGAGCCAACCGATACCGTAGCCACATCACCATCATGTCGTTAGGCCGGCGCTCATCGCCACAACCGACCTGACACTCCACGGATAACCACGAGAAGGATCTGCTTATGCCTCTGCCCGACCTTATTTTGCAACAACTGGATGGAAGCCCCTACCCGCTGACTCAACTGGCGGGCAAGGTGGTACTGGTGGTCAATGTGGCCAGTCGCTGCGGCTTTACTCCCCAATATGAAGGGCTGGAAACGCTCTATCAGGAGCTCGGCCCCAAGGGGCTGGTGATTTTGGGCTTCCCCTGCAACCAGTTCGGCAATCAGGAGCCGGGGGATGCGGACGAGATCGCTCGCTTCTGCTCTCTCGATTATCCGGTCAGCTTCCCCATCATGGCCAAGTGCGATGTCAACGGTGAACAGGCCCACCCCCTCTATCAATGGCTCAAGAAAGAGAAACCGGGGCTGCTGGGGCTCGAAAACGTCAAGTGGAACTTCACCAAGTTCCTGATCGACCGTGATGGCAAGGTGGTTGACCGCTTTGCTCCCACCACCAAGCCGGAGAGTCTGGTCACCCCCATCCGCGACCTGCTCTGATTGCTTTTCGCGATACAAAAGAGCGGCCGGTACAACAGCTACTGCGCAGCGGCCGCTCTTTTGCTATATTACGCCCCCGTTATCATTTCCATATCGTGGCTGGCCCCAATACGCTGGCTGCCCGTTGAGCCAAAGGCTCATCTCAGGAGTTTCTCTCGAACATGTCATTCAACGAACTGGGTCTGTCCCCGCACATCCTGCGGGCCGTCAAGGAGCTGGGTTACGAACAGCCAACCCCCATCCAGCAGCAAGCCATTCCGGCTATTCTGGCTGGTCAGGATGTGCTCGGCGGTGCCCAGACAGGCACAGGCAAAACGGCCGGTTTCACCCTGCCGATGTTGCAGCGTCTGCTGGCCAACCATGGCCGCGGCCGACGTCAGGTGCGCGCCCTGGTGCTCACCCCGACCCGCGAACTGGCGGCACAGGTGGGCGAGAGCATCATCAAGTATGCCCACCACCTGCCGTTCAAGACTCTGATCGCCTATGGCGGTGTCAGCATCAAGCCCAATCTGGACGCCATCAAGCTGGGGGTGGACATTCTGGTCGCCACCCCAGGCCGTCTGCTGGATCTGCTGACCCAGGGCGCCCTGACCCTGAGCCAGCTGGAAGTGCTGGTGCTGGATGAAGCGGATCGCATGCTCGACATGGGCTTTATTCACGACATCCGCCGCATCATGAAGGCGCTGCCTGCAGAGCGGCAAACCCTGCTCTTCTCTGCCACCTTCTCAAACGACATCAAGGCACTGGCCGATGATCTGCTGAACGACCCCACCCTGATCGAAGTGGATCCGAGCAACACTGCCGCCGAGCAGGTAAACCAGCGCATCATTCAGGTGGATCGGGAGCGGCGCCGCGAGCTGCTCTCCCACATGATTGGCCGTGGCAACTGGCAGCGGGTGCTGGTGTTTGTTCGCACCAAGCAGATCGCCGACCGCCTGGCCCAACAGATGCAAAAAGATGGGCTCGACACCGTCGCCATCCACGGTGACAAGAGTCAGGGAGCCCGCAACAGGGCGCTGGCCGATTTTCGCAGTGGCGACGTTCGGGTATTGGTGGCAACCGATATCGCCGCCCGCGGTCTGGATATCGATCAACTGCCCTACGTGATCAACTTCGAACTGCCCCAGATGGCGGAGGATTACATCCACCGTATCGGCCGTACCGGCCGCGCCGGTCGTGGCGGCGAGGCAATCTCGCTGGTCAGCCAGGACGAGCTGGGTCAGCTCAAGGCTATCGAAGCCTTGATCGGCCAATCCCTGACCGTGGAGATCCTGGAAGGGTATGAGCCAAGCGGCAAGCCGAGTCGCCAGACTCTGCCGGGCAGCAAGCCGGTGCAGAACCCGCCCCGGGCTCGCGGCCATGCCAACGCCAAGAGCAATGCCAAAGGCAAACCTGCCGCAGGCAAGGGCAAAGCCAAGGATGATGCCTCCAAGAAGCCCGCCCAGTCTCCTCAAAACAAGTCCCGCAAGCGGGAAGTGGTGGGCGAGGATATCGGCTTTGCGCCAATGCGCCGCTTGCCCAAAGCAATGCGCGACAGCTATCAGGAGAGCAGCGACGAGTAAGCTCGCACGACGCTAACTGCCAAGCCAAAAGAGGGAGCCTGCAAGGCTCCCTCTTTCGTTGTGGATCACACGGAGCCGTGCAAATGCTCCACTCGGGCTCAGACCAGCGAATGGCGCACCGCGGCGGTACCATGGCTGGGCGGCGCTGAACCATCGAGCGGATTGAGCTGCAGGAACTCGAACAAGCCAGCCTGCATATTGACGTTCCAGAAGCGTCCGGCAAGGGTGAGTTGCAGTCGCTCATGGCTTATCTCAGCCAAGCCATGCTGCTGCCAGGCCGAGAAGAGCGACATCAGATGAGCACGCAAGGAGACCGGCAGACGATCCAGCGCCAGCACGCCACTGTCGAGGGCACCGCGCAGCAGACCGTCCATCCTTGCATTGGGATTGCGCCCCATCACCATCCCGGGCGCCCGCTTGCCGCTGGCCAGCGCGTCGTGCCAGGGGGCCAGATCCCGTCCATACATCAAGCCGTGGCCAAGAATGCTGCCCCCCGCACCGGCGCCAAAGGGGAGGATCTCCGCACCGCGCTTGGCCATCTGGTTATAACGACTCTGCTCGGCCGGACTGCGCCGCCAGTGACTGCAAGAGAGACGCTCCCAGCCGTGGGCTTCCAGTTGCGCCCCGCCATAGGCATACATGGCCGCCCGCTGCTGGCCATCGGCGAGCCAATCCAGGGTGCCCTTCTCCTGCGCCCGCTCCAGATTGGTGCCCTGCATGGCGATGAGCTGATAGAGATCGACCCCGTGTACACCGCTCGCCATCACATCGCGGATATCCTGCTGCCACACGGCATCATCCTGACCGGGCAGACCAAAGATGAGATCCGCCACGATCACAGCCGCATCATCCCGGGTCAGCTCACCCAGACGGGTCAGCAGCGTCTCCCTGTCATCGAAACGGGCCGCCTGCTGACGCACCCGGGTATCAAAGCTCTGCACCCCGAATGAGAAGCGGTTGAAGCCCCCGGCCAGCGCCACCTGCCATTTCTCATCATCAAAGCCGTTGAGCCGCCCCTCCAGCGTCACCTCGGCATCGGCCGACAACGGAAAACGGCGGATCACGGCGGCCAGCATGGCCAGCTCGTCGGCGCTCATGTCGGTCGGCGTACCGCCCCCCACATAGACGGCTGAAAATGGCAGGCTCTGCGCCAGCGGGGTGTCAGCCGCCTGCGCAAGGGAGGCGCACAGAGCGTTGACATAGCGGTTGATCCGCGCCGGGTTGGCGCCATTTTCAAAGAAATTGCAGAAGCTGCAGCGCTTGCGGCAAAACGGAATATGGATGTAGAGGGCGCGCTCCTCAGCTTCACTCTCTCGCTGCCACCAGCTCTGCCAGCCAGCCTCATCCAGCGGGAAGGGGCGCATCCCTCCCCGACTGGCGTGGGCCGAGGTCTTGGCGCTAAAGGCAAACTTGAGGGGATCCGGCGAGGAGATACCGGTCATGGAAGGGGTCAGATTCATGGTGGTCACTATTTAGCAAATAATGACAATGATAACGATTATCGTTACTGGCATTTTGTTCTGGATCAACCCGCAGAGCCGTGCAGCTCGTCGAAGTCATTTTGGCAACCAGCATTACCGATCCGCTTAACAGATTATTTACTAAAGAGCGGTTATGGTGTGCCGATAGAGAACCATCATTCTTGCTCTCCTCGCCTACGCTCAGATGAAGCTGGAACAGATAAAACACAACAACGCATGGAACGCCCCGACTATGCATAACCTCTCCCTGAACTGGAAAATCTTTCTCCCTCTTGCGCTGGTCATCAGCACCACCTTTGGCCTCAGCTTCGAGCTCTCTGCCTGGCTGCAACGGGATCTCGCCATCCGGCTGGCAGAGGAGAAGGTTGAGAGCATGGCCAACACCTATATGGATCAGGTCAACGTGCTGATGATAACAGGTGGCATGGCCAACCGGCAGATAGTGCAGACCAAACTCAAGAGTGAAGCGGGCATCGTCGAGGCTCGCCTGATCCGCGCCCCTGCCGTCAGCAACCTGTTTGGCCCGGGTCACCCAGACCAGAAAGCGCAGGATCCCCTCGATGAGCGTGCTATCAATCAAGGCGAAGCCATTCTGGAGCAGCAGGGCAACCGGCTCACCCTGATCAAACCGTTCAAAGCCTACAAGGAGTATCGCGGCACCCAATGTCTCACCTGTCACCAGGTCAATGAAGGGACCGTAATGGGGGCAGTGCGGATCAGTTATGACCTCAGCCACACCTTCGGCGAGATCCGCCACAACAACCTGATCCTGAGCGGCAGTCTGGCCCTTGTCTTCAGCCTCGGTTTCGGCCTGCTGTGGTGGGTATTGCAACGCTATGTAAAACACCCGCTGCGGCAACTGCAACGTACCATGCTCCAGATGGCCAAAGAGCGTAACCTCGCTATCCCCCTGCTCAACCAGAGTCAGGATGAGCTGGGCCAGATGACCCGTGCCGTCAATGAGATGGTGCAGGGCTTCAGGCACAGCCTGCAGGAAGTAGAAGGGGCGACCCATCAGCTCTATCAGGAGTCGAGCCAGATCCGTCAGGTGGCGACCCAGACAGAAAACTCGGCCCGTCAGCAAGAGTCGATGACCACTCAGGTTGCCGCCGCTGTAAGCGAGCTTGCGGCAAGCTCCCACGAAGTGCGCGAACATGCCCGCAAGAGCGCCGAGCTCTCCGCCCTCACCAATCAGGATGCCGCCAATACCAGCCGCCTCGCCCAGCACTCCATCATAGATATGGGCGAGATGTCGGCAGAAATTGATCGGGTGGATCAGGTGATCCAGCAACTCGATAGCCGCTGCCTCGCCGTTGACGGTGTGCTTGAGGTGATCAAGGGGATTGCCGATCAGACCAACCTGCTGGCCCTCAACGCCGCCATTGAAGCGGCCAGGGCCGGCGAGCAGGGCCGTGGCTTTGCGGTGGTAGCCGATGAAGTGCGGGCCCTCTCTAACCGTAGCCGCGCCGCCAGCGAGGAGATCTCCCAGATGATCGCCGCCCTGCAAAACGAGGCCCAAAGCGCCGTTGTGGTGATCGGGGATGCAAAAAGCAAAGCCGGTGAGAGCATCAGCAAGACAGAGGCAACCCTGGCGGCCATGCAAAACATCATTGGACGCATCGCCAGCATCAATGACCTCAACGCCCAGATGGCACAATCAGCAGAAGAGCAGGACAGGGTCTGCAGCGAAGTGGATCACGCGGTCAGCGACATTCGCAATACGTCCAATGACACTCTGGGTCAGGCCCATGCCGCCAACCTCGCCAGTATCCAGCTGGTCGAGCAGTGTCAAAAACTGGAGGCCTTGCTGAAAACCTACCGCTGGTAATCCAGCCAATGGCAACAAGCGCGCTCCCGAGTCGCGCTTGTTGCCACAAACTACCCTTGATGGGCGGTGTCGAGCATTCATCAATCCTCTTCAGCACATAGCATGTGTGCTTCATCTCCCTCGGCAACATAGCCTCAACAGTCATCCCACCAGGGATCCAGCAAGGTGAGCTGCTGGCGGTCGAGATCGAGTGCCACCTCGATGCCCAGCGGCAACGTCAGCATGGGGTGGGTATGGGCGCAGTCAAACTCCGCCAGAATGGGGAAGTTCGGCTCCCCCACCACCTCCAGCAGGATATCGAGGGGGCGCTTGCCGCTACCCTGATCGTTGAACAACTCGTGCTTGCCGAGGATAAGCGCGCCGATCCGATCAAACACCCCGCACAGCTTGAGATGGGCAAAGGAGCGCTCCAGCGTCTCGGCAGATTTCAGGCTGTCCTCCAGCAGCAAAATGTCACCGCGCTCGATGGGCGGCATATAGGGGGAGCCCCAGATCCCCGCCATGGTGTTGAGGTTGCCGCCAATCAGCCGTCCCTCAACCCGGCCTGAGCCCACCGAGATCAGCCGATTGGGCTGGCACTGCTTGGCCCGGGTCTGGTTCTCCCAGTCCAGCCGTTCATCGCTCCACTTTGCCGGGGTGGGCAGCGTGCAGGGGAAGCCAGCTTCATCGGCCAACGCAATCTGTAAAAAACTGGCCAGCGTCTCATCCACCAGCGGCGGCAACTCGCCAAAGGAGGCCACCAGCGCCGGACCATAAAAGGTAACCAGGCCAGTTTGGGCATGGATGCCGAGCAGCAGCGCCGTCACGTCTGAGTAGCCGACGATGATCTTGGGGTCGCGCCTCAGCGCCTCAAAATCGAGGTAGGGCAGCAGGGAGTTGGAGTTGCTGCCGCCAATCACCGACATGATGCAGCGCACTTCTGGGTCGCGAATAAGGGCGTTGAGCTCCTCGGCCCGCGCGGCAATGGAGCCGGATCGCCAGTGATCCTGCTGGCCGGTGAGGCTGCCCGCCTTGAGCCTAAAGCCCTGCCCCTCAAGAAAGGCTTTTGCGCGGGCAAAACGGTTGGGTGCCCAAGCGGTCGCCGCGCTGGAGGGGGAGAAAAAAGCGATGGTATCGCCACGTTTAAGCAGCGGGGGAACCAATAACGTCATGACACACTCATCCTTGCCAATATCCAGCCATCACAGAGTCGTTGAGACTCCTACACAACCCCTTTGATCACAACGGGTTTATCACCATCGTTTAGAAATACAAAACACTTGATTCATTATTAACAGATATTCTAAACACCATCCCCTTCCTAGAATGACCTCATTGCGATGGCCAACCCCGGTTGGTTGTCAGAACGGTCGGCCTGACAGCCCGGACGTTCTCTTTCCCACTTTTTCTCTCTGACTTATCAATGAGGTGCCTGTCATGAACAAAAACGCATCCCCCAGCGCATTGGTTGTAGAAGGCGGCGCCATGCGCGGCATATTTGCCAGCGGCGTGCTGGATGCGTTTATCGAGCATGACTATCGCCCATTTGACTTCGCCATCGGCGTCTCGGCGGGGGCCACCAACTTGCTGGCTTATCTCGCCAGCCAGCATGGCCGCAGCCACGAGATCCTGACCAAACTGGCGTGCAGCCAGCAGTTTATGGACCCCCTGCGCTTTGCCAAGGGGGGCAATCTGGTGGACATCCACTGGCTGTGGAACACCAGCTGCCGCAAGTATCCCCTCGACATTCACGCCTACCGGGAGACCGGCATCCCCTTCTATGCGGTGGTGACCAATACCCTGACCGGCAAGGCGGAGTACATCCGGGTCAAGCCGGAGAACATGAACGAGGTGCTGCCCGCAAGCTGCGCCATTCCCCTCGCCTCCCACGAATACCCAGAGGTGCACGGGGTACCGATGACAGATGGCGGGGTGGCCGACTCCATCCCGGTGATCGAGGCCTACCGCCGCGGTGCCCGTCACCTGACGGTGATCCTCTCCGAGCCCCTTGGCTATCGGCTCAAGCCGATGCCCTTCCCCTGGATGATCCGTACCCTGCTCAAGACCCGCCCCGCGCTGGCACAGGCGCTGGAGCAGCGGGATCGCAGCTACAACGAGGCGCTCGATTTTATCGCCAATCCGCCGGAGGACTGCCAGATCGAGGTGATCGCCCCGGCCGACTACTTCCCCGTTTCCCGTTTTACCCGCGATATCAACAAGCTGGAGATGGGATACGTGATGGGCAAGTGCGCAGGCTATCAGGCCGCCCTGCTCAATTGATAAGGGTTTTACAGGCATGACCCGACCTGCCGCGACGCTCGCGCCGCCAACACAATAACAATCGGGTCAGTTGAGCAACATGAGTCATAAAAACAGACCGTGGCGAGGCAAGCGCGGCCAGAACCGGTGCCAGACACCCTGACCGGCCCGCGCCTCATCCCTATGCCAGGGCATCTCACCCTCATACAAGGTGTTTATTTATGTCGTTTCTTCTCACCCATCCCGCGCTGGCGCAGCTGTTCGAGCGGCTGCTGCCCGATTACCGGATCATGGCGCCCGCGGCCGAATATCGGGGCGGCCGCTTCTCCGACACCGATAACGTCACCTACCACAGCATCCGCCATCCGGCCGAGCTGGTGTGGCAGGAGAAGTCCCACTTCTCCCCGAAAGAGGTGGTGCTCCCCATCACCCAGACCCTGTTCCACTTCGACAATCTGGAGCTGCGCGAATCAAAGGTGGAGGCCAAGCCCACCCTGCTGTTCTTGCGCAGCTGTGATATCCACGCTCTGCGCAGGCTGGATCAGGTCTACCTGAAAAACGGCCAGAACAGCGACGTCTACTACGCCCGGCTTCGGAGCAAGCTCAAGCTGGTGCTGCTGGAGTGCCGCGAGAGCTTCGAGAACTGCTTCTGCGTCTCCATGGGCAGCAACGAGACCCGGGACTACGCCGCCGCCATTCGTCTGAGCGATGAGGGTGCCCGCATCGAGGTGAAGGATCCCGAGCTGCTCGGCTACTTTGCCGAACTGGGTGAATCCGATGACTTCACCCCGGAATATGTCCAGAGCAACCCGGTCAAGGTACGCACCCCGGACAGCGTTTGTGACGACCCGCAGCGGATCCGCCAGATCCTCACCGCCCATCCGGTCTGGGCCGAGTACGACAGCCGCTGCATCGGCTGCGGCCGCTGCACCACCTCCTGCCCGACCTGCAGCTGCTACAGCGTGCACGACCTCACCTATGCGGAGAACCCCAAGCAGGGTGAACGCCGTCGCCAGTGGGCAAGCTGCATGGTGGATGGTTTCAGCGACATGGCCGGTGGCCACGGTTTTCGCGCCAAACATGGCGAGCGCCTGCGTTATCGCGCCCTGCACAAGGTCAACGACTACAAGGCCCGTCAGGGGGAGGAGCACATGTGCGTCGGCTGCGGCCGCTGCGACGATCGCTGCCCTCACTACATCTCCTTTAGCAACATCATCAACAAGATGACCGATGTGGTCGAACAGACCATCGCAGCCGACAACGCGCAGGGGGCGAACTGATATGTGCCAGTGCCAGCAAACCGCAACAGCAGAACCGCAGCAGGACGTGGTCGAAAACCGCCTGCTGCCCAAGGCCTACACCATTCTGGCCATCGAGCGCCACACTGAGCTGGAGTGGAACTTTCGGGTCTCCCGCGACTTTGATGTCCACTACGGCCAGTTTGTCGAAATCTCCCTGCCCACCGTGGGCGAAGCGCCCATCTCGGTCTCCGACTATGGCGATGGCTACGTGGATCTGCTGATCCGCAAAGTCGGCAAGGTCACCGATGCGCTGTTTGCCCTCGATGTGGGCGACAAGGTGTGGATGCGCGGCGTCCATGGCAACGGCTACCCGCTGGAGGCCTATCGCAACCAGCACCTCATCGTGGTGGCGGGCGGCACCGGCGTCGCCCCGGTCAAGGGGCTGCTGCGTCGCTTCAGCAAACACCCGGAAGAGGTGAAATCCCTCGACATGATCCTCGGCTTCAAGAACGAGCAGGCGGTGCTCTATCGCCACGAGATGCCGCTCTGGGCCGAGCGCCAGAATCTCATCGTCACCCTGGATGAGGGTGAGGAGAGCGAGCAGTTTCGCATCGGCCGGGTCACCGACTACATCGACCAGCTGGATATCTCGGATAGCGAGGATATCCAAGCCATCGTGGTCGGCCCTCCCATCATGATCCGTTTCGTGGTGCTCGCCCTGCTTGAGCGCGGCATCCCCAAGGATCGCATCTGGGTCGACTACGAACGCCGCATGGCCTGCGCCGTGGGCAAGTGTGGCCACTGCCGGATGGGCGACACCTATATCTGCGTGGATGGACCAGTCTTTCGTTTTGACCAGGCCCAGCATCTGATCGACTAAGGGAGAACACCATGAGTCTCGATATCGACATCATCAAGGCCCGCGCCAAGAACGAATACCGTCTCTCCAAGGTGCGCGGTGAGGCGATGATCAGCGTGCGCATTCCCGGCGGGATCATGCCCGCCCACCTGCTGGCCGTAGCCCAGCAGATCGCCGAACAGTACGGCAACGGCCTGATCCACCTCACTACCCGCCAGAAGCTGGCGATGCCCGGCATCAAGTATCAGGACATGGACAAGGTCAACGCCGCCCTCGAACCCTTTATCAAGGAGATCGAGGTGGAGACCTGCGGCATCGAGGTTGAGGACACCCGCGCCGGTTACCAGACCATCGGCGGGCGCAACATCGTCGCCTGTCAGGGCAACACCATCTGCCAGAAGGGCAATATCGACTGCACCGGGCTGGCTCAGCGGATGGAGAAACACCTCTACCCCAACCCCTATCACCTCAAGATGGTGATCGCCGGCTGTCCCAACGACTGCGCCAAGGCCAACATGGCCGACTTCGGCATCCTCGGCATCGCCAAAATCCACTTCAATGCCGAGCGCTGCATCGGCTGCGGCGCCTGCGTCAAGGCATGCAGCCACCACGCGGTGGATTGCCTCGCCATCAAGCATGGCAAGGCGGTCAAGGAGGAGAGCAAGTGCATCGGCTGTGGCGAGTGCGTACTGGCCTGCCCGACCCTGGCCTGGCAGCGGGATCCCAAGCAGCTCTACATGGTCAAGCTGGGAGGACGCACCAGCAAAAAGACTCCCCGTACCGGCAAGCTGTTTCTCAACTGGGTCACCGAAGAGGTGCTGCATGCGGTGATCAAGAACCTGTTCGAGTTCGAGACCGAGATGCTGGATGGCAAACCCATCTATCTGCACATGGGTCACCTTATCGACCGGGCCGGTTATCACAAGTTCAAGGAGCGGGTGCTGCGCGGCGTCACCCTCAATCCGGAAGCCATGGTCGCTGACCGCATCTTCTGGGCCGAAGATCAGTACGTCGCCAACATGCACGTCAAAGCAGTGCCATAGGAAAAACCTCGTTTGGGGAAGCGTGATCAAGTGGCCGACACCGGTGGGGATCTGTCGTTGGCCCGGGCGTAGATCACCCTTCCCCTTTTTTATTCCCGTCGGGGGATCTTTCCCCCGACCATCCGGGGTGCGTCACGGCGCGCCCTGCTATCTCGCCCGGCGCGGCATTGCGAGCGGGCCAGCATCCGGAGCCTGTTATGGACTTTCTCCCTCTCTTCTGTCAGCTGCAACACAAGCCGGTCCTGATCGTCGGCGGCGGTGAGGTGGCGGTGCGCAAGGCGCGCCTGCTGCTCGATGCCAAGGCGAAGATCACCATCAATGCCCCCCATCTGGAACCCCAGCTGATGAGCTGGGCCGAGCAGGGTCGCCTGACCCTCTGCGCCGCCGATTTTCATCCCGAACTGCTCGATGGCAAGTGGCTGGTGATCGCTGCCACCAACCAGCAAGAGGTCAATCATCAGGTCTTTCACGAGGCGAACCTGCGCCAAATCTTCTGCAACGTGGTGGACTCTCCGGCCTACTGCAGCGCCATCATGCCCGCCATCATCGACCGCTCGCCGCTGATGGTGGCCATCTCCAGCGCAGGCGCGGCGCCGGTTCTAAGCCGCCAACTGCGGGAAAAACTTGAAGCCATGCTACCGCAACACCTCGGCCAGCTCGCGGCGCTGGCGGGCAAGCTGCGCGAGCGGGTCAAACTCATTCCGGACAAGCTGGCCCGCCGCCGCTTCTGGGAGCGGCTCTTTAGCCAAGACCGCCTCGCCCGCCAACTGGCGCGCGGCCAGCAACAGGCGGCCGAGCAGAGCGTCGCTGAGCTACTCGAGGAGCAACCGCAGAGCAAGGGAAGCGTCACCCTGGTAGGCGCGGGCCCCGGCGATGCGGGGCTGCTCACCCTGAGCGGTCTGCAGCAGTTGCAGCAGGCGGATGTAGTGGTCTATGACCGGCTGGTCTCGCAGGAGGTGTTGGCGCTTGTTCGCCGGGATGCCGAGCGGATCTTTGTTGGCAAGGAGGCGGGCCGCCACTGTGTGCCCCAGCAGGCGATCAACCAGCTGTTGCTGGATCAGGCTCGCCTCGGCAAACAGGTGGTGCGGCTCAAGGGGGGCGATCCCTTTATCTTTGGCCGGGGCGGCGAGGAGTTGGAAACCCTGGCCGAGGCGGGCATCCCCTTCTCGGTGGTACCGGGCATTACGGCAGCCTCAGGCTGCGCCGCCTACAGCGGCATTCCCCTCACCCACCGCGATCATGCCCAGCGGGTGCAGTTCATCACCGGCCACGACAAGGAGGGCAATATCGCCCAGGAGTGGTCGGCGCTGGCGGCCCGCCGCCAGACTCTGGTGTTCTACATGGGGCTGGCCCACGCCGCCCGCATTCAGGATGAGCTGCAAACCCACGGCATGCCCGGCCACACCCCGGTGGCGCTGGTGGAGCAAGGCACCCAGCTCAGTCAGCGGGTGGTGCGCGGCGAGCTGCAGCAGTTGGCCGAACTGGCCCGTCAGGTGAAGAGCCCGAGCCTCATCATCATCGGCTCGGTGGTCACTCTGGCCGACCAGCTCGACTGGTATGGCAACGGCAGAAATTGATCAATAAACGAGAAGGGCCAACAACCGGGTTGTCGGCCCATGGGCAGCCAGCAGTTATCCACTTTATCCGTGACCCTGCCTGCGACGGCAGTTGTAGGCAACCCTTGCGTGGCGCATCACACCAGCACGGCGGTACCACTGATACTGACCATCAGCATGCTGCCGTTCTGCCCCACCACCTCGTAGTCGATATCGATGCCGACCACCGCATTGGCCCCCAGCGCAGAGGCGCGCTCCTTGAGCTCATCAAAGGCAATCTCGCGGGCACGGGCCAGCTCTTTTTCGTAGGCGCCGGAGCGGCCACCGATAATGTCGCGGATCCCGGCAAAGAGATCCTTGAAGATATTGGCGCCAAGGATGGCTTCGCCCACCACGATGCCGCGGTATTCACGAATGCTCTTGCCTTCCAGAGTGGGGGTTGTCGAGAGGATCATCTTGAACTCCTATGGGTGACAGAGGGCTCAGACTAACCCAACTCCCCGTAAATCCCAACCGGGTGGTGGCCTGTACGACGTCGACCTTAAAAATCACGACGGCCAGATAAAAAAACACCGCGCACGGGGCGCGGTGTTTGTTTCAGAGGGCCATTGCCAACGGCAAGCCGTCACGGGTTGTAGGAGACCACCGAGCCACTGAGGCCGGTCATCTGGGAAATCCGCCCCTGCATCCCCTGCAGTTTGGCCTTGGAGACATCCGGTCCGATAAAGACCCGGTTGAGCTGACCCTGCACCGGTGTGCGCGGCGAGGTGTGGGCAGAGTAGCCCGCCGCCCGCAGCTTGCTCACCAGCGCGTTGACGCTGTCGACATTCTTGAAGGCGCCAAGCTGGAGGATCCAGCTACCCTGCGCCGGTGCCGCAGCAGGCGCGGGTGTGGTCGGCTGGGTCATCTTGCTTTCAATCAGATCGTCGAGGGACTTGATCTGACCCGCCTGCGGCTTGGCCGGCGCGGGCGCCTTGGCCACTTCAACCGGTTTGGCTGGCGTCGGCTTGGGTGCAGGCTTGGGCGCTTCGACAGGTTTTTTGGCCACCACTTCCGGCTTGGGCTGTGGCTTGGGTTGGGCATTCTGTTGCGGCTGGACCGGTGCCGGTGCGGCAGGGGTTGTCGCCGGCTGCGCACCGTTGCCCTGACCGGCGAGGGTCATGGGGTCAGCCACCTCTTCCACTTGCCACTGCTGGGCCGCAGAGGCCTGTTGCTGGCTGGCCAGATGATCGGCGGGCAAGCTGCTGGCTGCCGAGACCTGCAGCGCAGGCTTGGCAGGCTCCAGCTCGGGGCGCAGCGGGATCTTGGCAAAGGCCTCCTCCTTTTGTGCCAGCTTGTGACCATCCAGCAAGTCCGGCAGGAAAATAACAACCAGGGCCACCAGGATGACGGTGCCCACCAGACGGTTTTGAAACTTCGAGGCCAAGTTGAATCCTACCTTTACGTAACTCAATATGCGATTTGGCTCCCCGCCCGAAGGCCGGGGAGCCAGGGTGTGGCCTAGACGGCGACACCCGCCAGAATGTCGGCGACAGTGTAAAACGAACCAAACACAATGACCATATCGTCCGGACTCGATGCGGCCAACGCTGCCTGATAAGCGGCGCTGACATCATCAAACTCTCTGGCAGGGCCCTTTCCCTCCCCCAGCGCCGCAGCCAGCTGCGCAGCAGTGGCGGCGCGCGGGCCGGTGAGGCTGGCCAGATACCACTCGCCGATCAGGCCATCGAGTTCGGCAAGGGATCCCGCCATGTCCTTGTCTTTGAGCATGCCGACCACGGCGCGGCGCACACCTGTGCAGGGCATCTTGCGCAATTGCGCGGCCAGATAGGCCGCCGAATGGGGATTGTGGGCCACATCGACGATCACCAGCGGCGCACTTTGCAACTGCTGCATCCGGCCAGCCAGCCGGGCATTGGCAAGCCCGTCACGAATGGCGGACTCCGGCAGTGGCAAGCCGAGGGACTCCAGCGCCGCCAGCACGGTGACCGCATTCATCAGCGGCAGCGCCGGTTTTGGCAGATCCCGCCACTGGTTGAGGCCGTGATAATCCCAACCGTTCTCGTGCTCATCGCCACGAAAATCGATACCGACCTGACGCAGGTTGGCGCCAAGACGCGCCGCTTCGCTCGCGATAGTCGCAGGTGGATTGGGCTCACCGCTGATGGCGGGTTTGCCGGCGCGATAGACCCCAGCCTTCTCCACCGCTACCGCTTCACGGGTATCACCCAGCCAGTCGCAGTGATCGAGGGCAATGGAGGTGATCATCGCCACATCGGACTCCACCACATTGGTGGCGTCGAGCCGGCCACCCAACCCCACCTCCAGCAGCAGCACATCGGGCGCGGCGCGGCGAAACAGCCACAAGCCGGCCAGGGTGGCGAACTCGAAGAAAGTGAGGGCAATCTCGCCGCGAGCCGCTTCCACCTCGGCAAAAGCGGCGCAGTGATCGCTGTCGGCCAGTTCGGCCCCGTTGATCCGCACCCGCTCGGTAAAGCGCAGCAGATGGGGAGAGGAGTAGACGCCGACCTTATAGCCTGCGGCCATCAGAATGCTGGCCGCCATGGCACAGCTGGAGCCTTTGCCGTTGGTACCCGCCACCGTGATCACCTTGAACGGCAGTTGGGTCAGCCCCATACGCCGGGCAACGGCACCGACCCGATCCAGACCCATGTCGATATTGACCGGATGGATCTGCTCCAAATAAGAAAGCCAGTCGACAAGCGACCGGCTTTGGGATTGTTGCATGTTTGAACTCATCTTCACTCTTCGATGACGTGAGTATTCAGCATTTTGGCGAGCAGGCTGGCCAGACGGTTACGCATGTCGCGACGATCGATAATCAGGTCAATGGCCCCCTTCTCCAGCAGGAATTCGGAGCGCTGGAAGCCTTCCGGCAGTTTCTCGCGTACGGTCTGCTCGATAACGCGCGGGCCGGCAAAACCGATCAGCGCCTTGGGCTCGCCCACATTGATGTCACCCAGCATCGCCAGACTGGCGGAAACGCCCCCCATGGTGGGGTCGGTCAGCACAGAGATAAAGGGCAGGCCAGCCTTGGAGAGTCGGTCTAGCGCCGCGCTGGTCTTGGCCATCTGCATCAGGGAGAAGAGGGCTTCCTGCATGCGGGCACCACCAGAAGTGGAGAAACAGACCAGACCGCGGCCCTCCTTGATGCACTCCTCGACAGCGCGCACGAAGCGGGCACCGACCACGGAGGACATAGAGCCACCGATAAAGGAGAACTCAAAGGAACAGGCGACAACCGGCACCCCTTTGAGGGTCCCTTTCATGACCACCAGCGCATCTTTTTCTCCTGTCGCTTTCTGGGCGGCAGACAAACGATCCTTGTAGCGCTTGGAATCCTTGAATTTCAGTACATCCTGCGGCTCCAGCTCGGCACCGATCTCGGTACGACCCTGCTCGTCGAGGAAACTCTCGAGACGGGCGCGAGCGCTGATGCGCATATGATGATCACACTTGGGGCACACTTCGAGGTTGCGCTCCAACTCTGCCCGGTAGAGCACCTGTTCACAAGCACTGCACTTGGTCCACACCCCTTCCGGAATGTTGTGACGACGGGGTGCAGTGATCTTGCTCTTGGGAAGAATCTTCTCAAGCCAGCTCATGGAATTCCTTAATGCTTTTGTGCCTGACAAAACGCATCGAGCCTAGATTGTTCAATGACTTAATAGCTCGATGGCAACAAATGACGGGTCATTAAACCACAATTTTTCGGGCGCAGTTACTAAAAACTGGTCGTACCCGGTGCCGAGTCCGGCAGCCACAGCGGGCCGAGCGGCAACTGCGGCAGAGCAAACTCGGCCGGGTAATCTACGTCGACCAGATAGAGGCCACCGGCCTTGGCGGTCGGCCCGGCCAGATTGCGATCCTTGGCAGCCAGCACCTCGGCAATCCACTCCACCGGTTTGAGCCCCTGCCCCACCAGCAGCAGGGAGCCGGTGATATTGCGCACCATGTGGTGCAGGAAGGCGTTGGCCTTGATGTCGAGCACGATGTAGGGGCCGGAGCGGCTGACGCACAGATGGGTCACATTGCGCCACGGGGTGTTAGATTGGCAGGCAACGGCACGGAAGGTGCTGAAGTCGTGCTCCCCCAGCAGGCTCTGGCCCGCCTGGTGCATCAACTCGGCATCGATGGTCTCGTGGTAGTGACTGACGCCACTGCCGAGGATCGCCGGACGGAAGTTGTGGTTGTAGATGACGTAGCGGTAGCGACGGGCGGTGGCGCTGAAGCGGGCGTGGAACGTTTCGTCCACCTCCTTGACCCAGCGCACGGCGATATCCGGCGGCAGGTTGGAGTTGAGACCCAGGGTCCAGGCCCCTTCGGCACGGTTCGCCTCGGTATCGAAGTGGATCACCTGGCCGGTCGCATGGACGCCGGCATCGGTGCGCCCGGCACACTGGATGGAGACAGGGTGGTTGGCGATCCGGCTGATGGCCTTCTCCAGCTCCTCCTGCACGCTGATCACTTCACGCTGACGCTGCCAACCGAAATACCGGCTGCCGTCATATTCAATACCTAGGGCAATTCGCATGGATAAACTTGTCTTGTTGTGAAACGCAGTGAAAGAAACGGGGCGGATTATACGCGCTCAACTCGAAAAGTCCCACAAACCGCCTGATTGGCTTGCATGGGCGGAGAATTCACCCTGTGCAAATTGCCATGAAGAAGGGGGCAGCCAATGGCTGCCCCCTTCTTGCTGATCCCGCGACAGGGACAATTTTACCCCAACCGCTTGAGCAGTTTTTCTGCCTCGGCACGCTGATGCTCGGTGCCCTGCTCTGCCGCTTCTTGCAGCAGCTCGCGGGCGCTATCCTTGTCGTCGATCTCGAGGTAAGCGCGGGCCAGATCCAGCTTGGCCCCCACACCGCCGTCATCGGCATCCACATCAAAGCCGGTGGATTCAGGCAACACCTCGGGGAAACCATCGAGCCCCACGTCCAGCGAGAGACCCTGATAGGGCTCCTGCTCCGGCGCGGTGGCATCCGCATCGGCCAGCAGCTTGTCGATCTCGACGTAACCGCTTGCCTGGGCCTGTTCCCTTGGCTGCAATTCTGCCGGATGAGACTCCACTTCGGTAAAGGCATCCTCGAAATCGGAGAGCGCCAGTTCGTTGGGATCCCACTCAAGATCGAGCTCGGTCTCCTTGCCTTTGGTTGGCTCAAGCCCCAACTCGGCCAACATATCATCAGCCGAACCATCCACGCTCAAGTCGATGGCATTATTGCCCTCGCCCGCAGCCGGTTTATCCAGCTCATTTTCAAAATCACCCAGATCAAAACTGGCCAGATCATCAGCAGCCGTACTCTTGCTGCTTGCACTCAACTCCGGTTCCAGATCAGCCGAAAGATCCGCATCCAGCTCGGCAAACAGGGCTGCCTGCAGCTCCTCTTCGCTCATGAGCTCATCAGCATCCCTGGACTTGGGATTGAACTCGCTGGCCAGATCCATGTCGGGTTCATTGGCCAACGCGACAGGCTCATCCAGCGAGAGATCGAGATCCGGCACCAGATCCGGGTCACGACTGGCTGACTGGGCAGCCATTCGCTCCGGCTCGAAACCTTGCAGATCGATCTCGCCATCGTCGCTGAAAACCAGATCAACATCCGGCTTTTTAGCCGGTTCATCTGGCTCGACCGGCATAAAGCCATCAGGGGTATTGAGATCCGGCACCGGGCGTACCGGCTCGTTGTCGGTCACATCGACACTCAGCAGATCGTCAAACTCGCTCTGCTCCTGATCCATCATCATGGCGGTGGACTCGGAGAGGCTCTTCTCCTGCTCCTCCAGCTCGCGACGGGCACGGGCCCGCAGCCACAGGGTCACCAGCGCCAATACCAGCAGCACCGGCAGCAGGATGATCATGGCAAGGTTGAGCGGTGAGGAGAGCAGCTCCATCAGCCAGTGCTGCTTGGGTTCAGGCTCTGCCACCACGGGGGGGACAGGTCTGGCCTTCAGCTCGGCGAGCTCTTTTTGCAGCGCGGTCTGATCCTGCAACTGGGCCTTGAGGGTCTCGACCTCTTCGGTGAGAGATTGCAAGCGCAGTTTGAGCCTGTGGTTCATCTCGGTCACCTGACCGAGCTGGGCATTGGCATCTTCCAGCGCCAGCGCCATCTCGGTGGCCGGTTTGCCCACCGGTTTTTCCAGATCGGAAGGCAGAGGCGCCGGTGTGGTGCTTGCTGCGGCGCTCGTCGCCGGGACTGGGGCCACCGCCTCTTTTGGCGCAGGCTCGCTCGCCTTGACAACATCTTTGGTTTCAGCAGACGGTTGCGGTGCTACGACAGGAGCAGGAATGGGTGCCGCTTTTGCCGCAGGCAAGGGAGCTGGCGCGGTTTTCACCGGTTCGGCTTTGGCAGTCTCAACCTTCACGGGCTTGGCCGCCGGTTTGGCGCCATGGGCCTGCTTCTCGGCGAGATACTTGGGGCTTAACCCCTTCCAGCTGGCGTTGTCGCTGCGGAACTTAGCACGCGCCTGGGCATCGGTGATGACGCTCGCCTCGGCCACGGTCGGCAACAGGATGCGTGACCCCACCAGAATGTGGTTGATATTGCCATCGGCAAAACTGCGGGGGTTTTTCTCGTAGATCGCCACCATGGTCTGGTAGACGCTGACACTACTGGAGGGACGGTATTTGCTCGCCAGACTCCAGAGAGTATCGGTTGGACGAACAGGGCCATAACTACCGGCATTGGCCGTGACCTGACGTACCACCGGCTGGGCGGTTGCACGTACCGGTTGCGCCACGGGTCTGGCGACCGGTTGCGCCAGCGGCTGGGAATTGACGGCTGGAGGTGCGGGCTCGTCAGGGCCTTTTAGCTCGACAAAAAAAGGCTCCCGCGCAGCGTCTTCAGCCTGGACGGAGCCCAGCAGACCCAATGCGAGTAGCGTTGCCAATGTTATGCGGGAATGTCCCATATTCGTTCCTTCGTATGACGGCCCTATCACATTGAAAAGTCTGGATAGTTACCCCAAAACAGTCGGTTCAATATAAATCAGGCTCGCGTCGCAAGCCAGTAGTCCGACACATTTAGCACCCGACTTGACTCTGAGTGTAGGAAAAAACTTAATCAGTTGATATCGCAACAGAATCTTGAAGTGACGGAGTGCGGCATGGGTCACACCCCCGATTTATCACAGGCCGGATGCGCAGCACTCCCTGCTGCCCATCTGTGGCATCTGACCAGCCTTACAGATAGTCGCGAACCAGCAGCTCGGCAATCTGTACACTGTTGGTTGCCGCGCCCTTACGAACGTTATCGGCCACGATCCACATATTGATACCACTCGGATGAGAAATATCCTGACGCACCCGACCCACCAGCACCTCATCCTTGCCGGTTGCGTCACGCACCGGGGTCGGATAGTCCCCTTCGTCATCAAACAGGGTCACACCCGGCGCACTGCGCAGCAGGTCCTTGACCTGTTCGGCATCGAGCGGCTGGTGCAGCTCGACGTGTACCGCCTCGGCGTGGCCGTAGAAGACCGGCACCCGCACGCAGGTGGGGTTCACGGCAATGCTGGCATCGCCGAGGATCTTCTGGGTTTCCCATACCATCTTCATCTCTTCACGGGTGTAGCCGTTGTCGGTGAAGCTGTCGATCTGCGGGATCAGGTTAAAGGCGATCTGTTGCGGATAGAGGGTCGGTTCCACCGGACGACCGTTGAGCAGATGAGCGGTCTGACCCGCCAGCTCGCTGACCCCCTCTTTGCCGGAGCCTGACACGGATTGATAGGTGGCCACATTGATGCGGGCAATGCCCACTTCGTCGTGCAGCGGCTTCAGGGCCACCAGCATCTGGATGGTGGAGCAGTTGGGATTGGCGATGATGTTGCGATTGCGAAAATCGGCTAGCGCATCCGGGTTCACTTCCGGGATCACCAGCGGGATATCTTCGTCGTAACGGAAGCAGGAGGTGTTGTCGATGACGATACAACCGTGCTCGGCAGCAATCGGCGCCCACTTGGCAGATACCTCGGCACCGGCGGAGAAGAGTGCGATCTGCACCTGGCTCCAGTCAAACTCCTCCACATCGAGGATCTCGAGGTTCTTGCCGCCAAAGCGCACGGTATCACCGGCGCTGCGGCTGGAAGCCAGCGGATAGAGGGTCGCTACCGGAAATTCGCGCTCTTCCAGGATCTCGATCATCGCCTGACCCACGGCGCCGCTGGCACCCAATACCGCTACGTTAAACTGCTGGCTCATTCTGTTCTCCTCTGATAATGCTGCAATGGCGCCGGCTGGCACCATGGTCGGCAGGCTCCCGCACGGCGAGATGACGCTGCCTGATATGGCTGAGCTGGCGCAGTAGCATCTGCGCCAGCTCAGTAAAAAATGGGTTCGAGGTAGCCAGTACGGCTCACCCCTTCCGGTTATCTTCCAACTCCTAGTCCCCAACTCAGGGGCGTGACAGCGCAAATCCCAGCTCGCCCAGCGCCTGGTCGGCAAACGCCCCCTCAACCTGCAGGGAGGATAGTTCACGGCGCTCTGGATAGTGTTTGCGCTGCTCGTCAAAGCTGCCGGGCAAGCCGAGTCGGGCCCGGAAACGGGCATCATCGCGGCGCACATCATAGACCAGATGCACCAGCTGCTTGATCAGCGCCTGATCCGGTGCGCGGCCCGGCATCACCGCCTGAACATCGGGGGCAGGCAACAGCCGACTCAAATCCTGACGAGGCTGGCGTCCCAACTGCTGGCAGAGCGCCTGATAGAGCATCCAGGTACCGCGGGCCTTCCCCTCCAGGCTGTAACCGGCGATATGGGGGGTGGCAATCTCGGTATGGGGCACCAGCGCAGCCAGTGGCTCGGGCTCGTTCTCCCACACATCCATCACCAGTCGCAACGGCTTATCGCTCAACTGGCGCGCCAGCAGGGCCCGGTTATCCCACACCTCGCCACGGGAGGCGTTGATCAGGATCTGCCCGGCAGGACGCGCGGCAATCTGTTCGGCATCGAGCAGATGGTAGGTGGCATCCGGCCCTTCACGGGTAATGGGCACATGGAAGCTGACGATATCGGCACCAAGAGCGGTCTGATAATCGACAAAGCCCGCATCGGGGGTATTACGCGCCCTGGGTGGATCGCAGCGCAGTACCCTCATGCCAAGCGCTTGGGCCTTGCCAGCCACGCACTCGCCGGTATTGCCCGCGCCAATCACCGCCAGAGTCATGGCCGAGAGCTCGAGTTCGTAACGCTCCGCCAGCACCAGCAGGGCTGAGAGCACATAATCCCCCACCGAATACTTGTTGCAACCGGGGGCGCTGGAGAAGGGAATATTGCGGCTTGCCAGCAGCGCCTTGTCCACATGGTCGGTGCCTATGGTGGCGGTGCCGACAAACCCGAGTTTGGGGCTGGTCGCCAGCAAATCGCCGTTGACGCGGGTGACCGAACGCACCAGCAGCACATCGGCATCCAGCAGATCGCGGGCCTGCATCTGCCGTCCGGGCAAGGCGATCACCTCGCCAAATTCGGCAAACAGTTCCACGGCATGGGGCATATTCTCATCAACGACTATCTTCATCGGGCTCTCTTTGGTCACAACCGCCACGGGGGCGCCATTCTAGCGCAAAGCCGCCCGAGATTTCAGCCTGTGATGCAATCAGGCGCGAAAGGGGACCACATTGTTCGGTGGCCACTCTCTCCTGCTGTTCAAACCGAGGATGTCGCCACAAATGTGTAAGCAGAGGTAACAAACGTGCTGATCGGCTTTGTCCGGGCATGTCACGGTGGCACAATGCCCCTCTTTTTCGCGATCGACCACACCCACCATGCCGCCACATTTCTCGTCGCTCTCTGTCTCCTCACTCACCCGCAGTCAGGTGCTTGGATTCACTGCCCTGCTGATCCTGCCCCTGCTGCTGCTCGCCACCCTGCCTTGGCAGCCTTTTCTGATCGACTCCCTGCAATCAGGCTGGCTATGGTGGTCATACGCCCTCACCCGCATGGTCGATATTCCCGGGATCGGGGTCAGTGGCGCCCTCTTGCTGTTGCTGACCCGCTACAAACTCAAACTGAAGCTGTCCCCCTTCATTGCGCTGGGATGCGCGCTGGCAGCCCTGCTCGCCAGCGACTGGGTGCTCAAGAGCCTGATCAAACACCTGACCGAAGAGCCCAGACCCTATCTGATCTGGCTGGAGAGTCAGTCGCTGATCCCGGCCATCAAGCACTTCTACGCCAGTAGCATCGATGTGCGCAGTGAACAGGTTCATGCCGCCAGCCAGTTGCTGGCCCTGCCTGAGTGGCTCGGCCACCACTGGCAGGCCGAGGTGAACTACGCCTTCCCCTCCGGCCACAGTATCGCCGCCATCAGCCTGGCCCAATTTTTCGGCCTTATCTGGCTGGCCCGCGCCCCCACAGGCGTCTGGCTGCTGCCTTTGTGGGCGCTGGGGGTTGGTCTGTCGCGCATGGTGATGGGGATGCACTGGCCGGTGGATGTGCTGGCCAGCGCCCTGCTGGGTACGCTCACGGCGCTGATTGCCGCCCGCTGGTGGCTGCACAGATATTGAATCGCGCGCCATCTTGCCGCGGCCAACTGCGTGGGATGGGAGGACAAGCCTGTGCTTTTTTGCCATAATGCCGCCTCATTTTATCCCGACCGAGATCCCATGACCGACGCAGTTCATACCCTCAAGGGCCGTTTCCGTGGTTTTTACCCCGTCGTCATCGATGTTGAAACAGCCGGGTTCAACGCCAAGACCGATGCCCTGCTCGAAATCGCGGCTTACACCCTGAAAATGGATGAGCAGGGCTGGCTCGTTCCCGATCAGGTATTCCACTTTCATGTCGAGCCTTTCGAAGGGGCCAACCTGGAAAAGGCTGCGCTGGAGTTCACCGGCATCGACCCCTACAACCCGTTGCGTGGCGCTGTCTCGGAAAAAGAGGCACTGACCGAGATCTTCAAGGGGATCCGCAAGGGGATGAAGGAGCAGGATTGCGGCCGCGCCATCATAGTGGCCCACAACGCCACCTTCGATCACGGCTTCGTGATGGCTGCCGCCGAGCGCGCTGGCCTCAAGCGCAATCCGTTCCACCCGTTTGCCACCTTCGACACCGCGGCTCTCTCCGGATTGGCGCTGGGTCAGACCGTGCTGGCCAAGGCGTGCCAGAGCGCCCGCATCCCGTTTGACAATAAAGAGGCGCACTCTGCCCTCTATGACACCGAACGCACCACAGAGCTGTTCTGTCATATCGTTAACCGCTGGAAGAGCATGGGGGGTTGGCCGCCTGCGCATCCGGATGATGACACAACCGATGCCCCTACCGATGATGAGGGACAAGAATAAACGGATGAAGGCTGCCACTGGCAGCCTTCGCTTTTTGGGGAAGTGATTGATTGCACAGCGCACCGGAAATCGCTATCAAGGTCACTATCCACCGCTGAGCGCGGGATGCGCGGAGACAAACAGGTCACAAACCCTCAGGTTGAGCAACCTTGTGCCACATGCTGCTGCAATATGAGGGGTTTGACTGATTTTTTTCTCGACATTTGTCACATTTTTCGCAAACTAACTCCCCTTCACATGACAGACAGCAATAACAAACTATAAGGAAATCAAATGAATCCAGTTGTTATCGCAGTCGGGCTGATGCTAGTGCTCAGTCTGCTGCGGATCAATGTGGTGGTCTCCCTGGCGCTGGGTGCCATTGCGGGCGGTCTGGTGGGCGGGTTGTCGTTGACAGATACCCTCACCACCTTCAGCGGTGGCCTGGGCGGTGGCGCCGAGATTGCCCTCTCCTACGCCATGCTGGGCGCCTTTGCAGTTGCCATCTCCCGCTCCGGGATCACCGACCTGCTGGCCCGCAAGGTGATCAGCCAGTTGGGCAAGGATGCCAGCTCGACCCGCATCATGTGGGTCAAAACCCTGCTGCTCTCTTCCGTGCTGGCCGTGGCTATCTCGTCCCAGAACCTGATCCCGGTTCACATCGCTTTTATTCCCATCCTGATCCCGCCGCTGCTGCATGTGATGGCGCAGATGCAGATCGACCGTCGTCAGGTGGCCTGTGTCATCACCTTTGGCCTGACAGCTACCTATATGGTGCTGCCAGTCGGCTTTGGTGGCATCTTCCTGAATAACATTCTGGCCAAGAACCTGATCGATAACGGCGTGCCCATCACCACCAGCCAGATCCCGCTGGCGATGGCCATTCCGGTTGCCGGTATGGTACTGGGCCTGCTGATTGCGGTATTCATCAGCTATCGCAAACCGCGCCAGTACGATCTGGCCAAGATCCTGGATGCCGAGCCCGAAGCGGTCGAGCTCAACCTCACCCACATCTGGGTGGCCCTGCTGGCCATTGGCGTAGCGCTGGGGCTGCAACTGATGACCAACAGCATCGTACTGGGTGCGCTAGCCGGTTTTGTCATCTTCACCTGCGGCGGCGTCATCAAGTTTCGCGAAAGCCAAGATGCCTTCACCCAGGGGGTGCGGATGATGTCGCTGATCGGCTTCATCATGATCTCCGCCGCCGGTTTTGCCGCCGTGATGAAGGCGACCCACGGGGTCGACTCTCTGGTTCAGGTGGTCGCCTCCGGCATCGGTCAGCACAAGGGGATCGCCGCCTTCCTGATGCTGCTGGTTGGCCTGCTCATCACCATGGGGATCGGCTCCTCCTTCTCCACCGTGCCCATCATCGCCACCATCTATGTGCCGCTCTGTCTGCAGCTCGGCTTCTCACCGATGGCGATCATCGCCCTGGTCGGTACCGCAGGCGCGCTGGGGGATGCGGGTTCACCTGCATCTGATTCAACTCTGGGCCCCACCTCCGGCCTCAACGCCGATGGCCAGCATGACCATATCTGGGACAGCGTGGTGCCCACCTTTATTCACTACAACATCCCGCTGGTGATCTTCGGCTGGATTGCCGCCATGGTGCTCTGATAGCCACTCTGGCATCGAACCATGCTCTGCAAAATACGAAACAAGAAGGCGACCTTATGGTCGCCTTCTTTATAAGCACGTTCACCTAATCACTAGGACATGGTCCCGAGAGGAGAAGCTCTTTATTGGGCGACATGGATTCCCGGATCTGGATGATTGCGCACTGCTTGTTTCGCTCCTTGCTCTTATGGGATCAGTCTCTAGCCACAGATGCCATAACAGCACTCAGCACCCCCAGCGTTGTGCGCCACACCCGTTGCCACATACCACGCCGATTAATTGCTCAGCGATTGGATATCATTTTGAAAAACTGATACTTAACTAGCTACACTAGCGATTATCACCATACAGGGACGTGTAAAAAATGAGCTTGATTGGCTTGGTGCTGGCGTTGATCGCCATCCTTGGCGGCAACATGATCGAGGGGGGGCACCCCAGTGCACTGCTCGATCTGCCCGCATTCCTCATTGTGATCGGTGGCACCATAGGTGCTGCGCTGACCCAGTTCCCTTTCTCCGTCGTCGGCAGCACCATGAAGCGTTTCAAATGGCTGCTCTCCCCCCTCAAGCTCGATATGCATGAACAGGCCCAGTTGCTGGAGACCCTGGCAGGCAACGCCCGCCGCAGCGGCATGCTGGCGCTGGAAGGGATGATCGACGAGATCAAGGATCCTTTCCTGAAGAAAGGGGTGCAGATGATGGTTGATGGTTACGAAAAGACCAAGATACACGAGGTGCTGGAGAACGAGATCGAGTTCGAGCAGGAAGATCTCGAACAGACGGTCAAATTCTACGAAGCCATGGGCGGCTACTGCCCGACCATGGGGATCGTCGGCGCGGTGTTTGGCCTGATCCACGCCATGGGTCTGCTGGATGCCCCCGACAAGCTGGGCGGCGCCATCGCCGTGGCCTTTATCGCCACTATCTACGGGGTATCCGCCGCCAACCTGATCTTCTTGCCGTTCGGCAACCGTTACAAAGGGTTTGCCCACCAGATCCGCCACTACAAGGAGATGACCCTGACCGGCATTCTCTGCATCGTGGATGGCGAGTCCCAGGCACGCCTGCAAGTTACCCTCGAACCTTATCTGGGAGGTCACGGTGGCGAAAAAGAAAAAGGCTGAAGCACCGGAGAACCATGAACGCTGGCTGGTCTCCTATGCCGATTTCATGACCCTGCTGTTCGCCCTGTTTGTGGTGCTCTACTCCTTTGCCATGGCCAAACAGTCCGAAACCCGGGTGCTTATCCAGGGCTTTATCGAGTCGCTGGGTAAAATCGGCCTCATCTCCCCGCCTGCCGGCTCCCCCTTGATGCAGGGGGGCACAGGGATTCTCGAGCCAGAATCAAAAACTACGCCGAGCAGCCCGAAAGAGGAGACAGTGCTGGAGAAAGATGCCCCCATGGCGGCATCGGACCCCTTCAACGAGACCATAGGTGCCTCGGAAAAACCGAGCGCCACCGAAGCCTGGCCCCACAAGACCAAGGAGCAGGAGTGGGTGCAGGTGACCAAGCAGAAGCTGGAGCAGCAGCTAAAGGCCCAGATTGAATCGAAGGATCTGGAGGTCGAGCAGCTTGGCAGTCAGCTGGTGATCCGCATCGGCGAGAAGGCGCTGTTTCCCGCCGATTCGGCGTTCCTGCAGCCCCAGTTCATCCCGCTGGTCAACAAGATCGCCGGCATTTTGGCCAACATCCCGGGGCAGGTAGTGGTCACCGGTCATACCGACAACTCCCAGGCGCCGGTGGAGCTCTATCGCAACAACTGGGAGCTCTCGGTGCTGCGGGCCTCTTCCATCGTGCAGACCATGCTGACCAACCCCCAGCTGGATGCCAGACGAGTCATCGCTCAGGGTGTTGCCGACACCCAACCCCGCTTTGCCAATGACACCCCAGAACATCGCCAGGCGAACCGCCGGGTCGATATCACCCTCTCCCAAGGCAAGGCCGCAGAAGAGTCGCTGCAACTGCTCAAGCCCTGATCCCCCCGCTCCCGCTTCGCGCGGGAGCCTCTTTTTAAAAACAAATAACTCAATAATATCAACACCATAAGATCTTAATGATAATGATTGCTATTTATTGTCAAGTGGTCAGGCCTCTGCAATAATGCCGCCCCTCAGGCTTAAATAAAAACAATTATCATTATGAACAAACTGCTTCAGGCATGGCCGGCACTCCTGTGTGCCTCCGCTGGCGCGGCCGATCTTCCCCCTGTGGAGAAGGCGCGCAGCGACGACACCATCATTGTCACCGGGCAACGGGTACAACAGAAACTCTCCGATGTCTCCGGCTCCATCACCGTCATCACCCAGGAAGAGCTGGACCGTCAGGTCGCCAGCGAGCTGACTCATGTGTTTCGCAAGATCCCCGGTGTCTCGGTCACCGGCTCTGCCGGGCGACCGCAAAACATCAGCGTGCGCGGCATCGGTGGCAACCGTATCCTGCTGATCAAGGATGGGGTGCGCGTCAGTGACGGCTTTGGCGCCGACAACATCAATGACAAGGTGGGTCGCTTCAACTTCGATCTCGATGACATCAAACAGATTGAGGTGGCCAAGGGGGCCGGCTCCTCCCTGCATGGCTCCGATGCCATCGGCGGTACCGTGGTGATGAATACCAAGCAGCCGGAAGATTATCTGCAACAGCAAGATAGCTATCTGGCGGCCAAGACCCTCTACGGTGGCGACAGCAACAAGAAGAAGCTCAGCATGACCGGCGCGGTGCGGGCACTGGAGAGCGAACATCTGTTACGCCTCTCCGGCTGGCGTGGCAACGAAACCGCCAACTTTGAAGAGAACCGCATTCCGGCTGATTTGGATGGCATGAGTGCCTCCACCAGCAGCCGCCTCCCCCTCAATGCCCATCACGCTCTGCGGCTGGAGCTGGACTACTACGAGGATCACGCCAAACGCCAGATGGGGCCAAAAGCGGTGCCCCAACCCGATGGCAGCTGGGACGTGGTCGGTTTTAAGGAAGATGGCGATCAGCGCACCCAGGGCGGCAAGTTCAGCTGGGAAGCCAGCGATCTGGGCATGGTCGAGACCCTCAACTGGAGCCTGTTTGGCAATCAGTCCCGCAACGAAGCCAACCAGCGCCAGTTGCTGCGCAACGATGCCCTGAGCGGTTATCCCAGATATCGCAGCCAGCGCACCCTCTCCACGTTCGAGGAGCTGCGCCTTGGCAGCGAGCTGGAGTTGCAGAGCAAGCTGAGCACCGGCTCGCTGGATCACACCTTCAGCTACGGTGTGGAGCTGGAGCAGGCCAACCACGAGCGGCCGGTCAGCAATATGACCCTGGAAGATGGCATCACCACCCAGGGACAGAAAGCCCCCTTCAGCAAGGCAGAGACCCGCCGCGATGGCATCTGGCTGAGCGATGTGATCGATCTGGGCAGCTGGCAGTTTACCCCGACCCTGCGCTTTGACCGCCAGCGCCTGCGCGCACCGGACAGCAATCTGGCCGAGAACCACAGCGACCACATCTCCCCCAGTGTGGCGGCCAGTTACCGCTTCAACGAAACATGGCGCAGCTGGCTCAGCTATGCCAACGGCTTCCGCGCCCCCGCTTACGATCAGGTTTACGGCAACATTCCTCACTACTTTGCCATGCCGCCGTTCGAGATCATTGCCAACCCCAACCTCAAGGAGGAGACCAGCCACAGTCTGGAGTGGGGAGTGAATGGCCAAAGCGACAACTGGAGCGTCAAACCGGCCGTTTTCTACAACCGCTACTACAACTTCATCGACTGGCGCCAGACCGGTTTTCGCCTCGATGACGGTGTCTTCCTGCGCCAGTATCGCAACGTCGCCAAAGCAGAAACCTGGGGCGCCGAGCTGGCCGCCAGCCTCTGGCTGAGCGACGAGTGGGAGCTTTCGACCAATCTGGCCTGGATGGATGGCAAGGATCACCGCGGTGAGCCGCTGCGCACCCAGACACCGCTGGAAGGCAACACCACCCTGCGCTGGCAACAGCTCGACTGGGGGGTTGAGCTCAGTGGCAACTATGCCGCCGCCATGACCAAGGTGCCACAGTGCGCCAATGCGCAGACTGGCTACAACGGTGCCTGTCAGAGCAGCGCAGGCTGGTTCAGCCTTGATCTCACCGGCGACTGGCAGATCACCGAGGCGCTCAAGGTCAATGCCACCATCGGCAACCTGCTCGATACCCGCTACGTCCGCTATCAGGATGTGGCCGGACTTCCGGCTGGCAGCGATACCTCCCTCTACAGCCAGAGCGGCCGCTACCTGTCAGCCAGCCTCAGCTACCGTTTCGTGGGGATGTGATGAAACATCATGCAATCATGGCGGCCCTGTTGGCCGCCCCGTTGGCGTGGGCGCAAGAGGCCCTGCCACCGCCGATCCCGTCCCAATCGCACCTGATTTCAGGCAATCCCGTACGCCAGGATCCCTACTTCTGGTTGCGGGACGAGAGCCGTAGCAACCCGGCCATTCTCGCCCTGCTCAAGCAGCAAAATCGCTGGAGCGAGCAGCAACTCGCCACCCAGCAGCCGCTGGAAGCGACCTTGCGCGCCGAGTTTGCCCGTCATCCGGCGGGGGAATCTGTGCCAGAGAACTGGCTTGTCCGCGGCGATCAGGCATGGCTGCTGCGCCCGGATGGCTCACTCTGGCAACGCCACGGTGGCAAGGTGCAGCAACGGCTTCCCGCCAGAGCGGGTGAGGGCTATTACGAAGCGGGCGGCTGGGCTCTGAGCCCGGATAACCGCACGCTGGCCATCGCCGAAGACAGGCGCGGCGATCTCGACTATCAGGTCACCCTGCTCGATCTCCAAAGCGGCAAGGCGCTGGCCAGTTTGGCGCAGCGCAGCGCTGATCTCGCCTGGTCACAAGATGGTCGCACCCTCTACACCATCGCCAACGAGCGCTACACCCTGCGCCCCTGGCAGCTGCGCGGCTGGCAGGATGGCCAGGAGCAGACTCTCTATGAGGAGCAGGATCCCGCCTGGCTGCTCAGCCTCTATCGCACCACGGATGGCCAACATCTGGTGTTGCAGGGCAACAACCACGACAGTTCGGAGCAGTACCTGCTCGACTCGGGCAAGCCGCAGCGGGTCAAACCCCGCCAGCGCGGGGTGGAATACTATCTGGACAGCCAATCCGGCTGGGTGATCAAGAGCAACCGGGAGGGGACGTTTGCCCTCTATTCAGCCAGCACGCCGCTCGGTGAGTGGCAGCGCCTCTGGCCCAGCGCCGGGGAAGATCTCGGCGATCCCGAAAAGTGGCGACTGTTTGATCGCCATCTGGTGGTGCAGTTTCGCCAGCAGGGGGAGGATTGGCTCGCCCTGCTCGATCGCAACGGCCATGAACGCCAGCGCCTGCCGCTGGCCAGTGGCGCCGGTACCGGCTGGCTGCAAGGAGAACATGACCCGGCCAGCGACCGCATTCTGGTGCGCAGTCAGGGCTTGAGTCAGCCCCCCGGCCAACGCTGGCTGGATTTGACCAGCGGCCACTGGATCAACGACCAGCACACCGCAGGCAATAAAGCATTGCCCTATCAGAGCGAGCGGCGCTGGATCACCTCTGCCGATGGCACCCGGGTGCCTGTCTCGCTGGTGTGGCGCAAGGATCTGGCCCCTCGCGCCGTGCTGCTCTACGGCTATGGCGCCTATGGCACGCCGATGCGCCCCTACTACCAGAAAGAGCTGTTAAGCCTGCTGGATCGGGGCTTTGTCTACGCCATCGCCCATGTGCGCGGCGGCGGCATGCTGGGGGAGCAGTGGACCCGCGACGGACGGGGCATAAACAAGCAGAACGGTATCAGCGACTTTATCGCAGCCGGCAACACCCTGCGCCACTGGTCGCCCGACTCTGCTCCCCTGCCCCTGTTTGCCATGGGGGGCAGCGCGGGGGGCACGCTGGTTGCTGCGGCCCTCAACCAGCAACCGACACTCTTTAGCGGCGCCGTGTTGCAGGTTCCCTTCGTCGATATGCTCGGCACCATGAGCGATCCTGCCCTCCCCTTGACCCGTCAGGAGTATCAGGAGTGGGGCAATCCGGCCAAGCCCGCAGAGTATCAGGCGATGCGCCGCATCAGCCCCTACGACAACCTGCAGCGCGCCCCCTACCCGCCCCTGCTGGTCACTACCGCCCTGCACGATAGCCAGGTCCCCTACTGGGAGCCGGTCAAGTGGCTGGCCCGCCTGCGGGAGCACAGCACGGGCTCCGGCCCCTACCTGCTGCTGACCGAACTGGAGGGAGGCCACCGCGCCGGTGGCGGCGATCGGGCTCGTGAATTTGCCTTCTTGTTGAATCTGGCGGGGATCAACCAATGACCCTGCCGCTGATTGGGAGTACCACTATGAAACCCCTGTTGCCCGCCCTCTTGCTGGGGCTGGCTGGCTTTTCCACTCAGGCCACCGAACTGCGTTTTGTCGAACAGGACGCCCCGGCCGATCCCCGCCTCTGGCTCGAACAGCAGCTCGGCGTCACCCTGAGTGATGCCCCAGCCTATCAGCGCCAAGGCAAGCTGGGCCACTATCTGCATTATCGCCAGCAGCTCAATGGCGCACCGATCGCCGGCCTGATGGCCGCCGTCAGTCTCGATGAGCAGGGTCGCCCGTGGCGCCTTTATCACAATACCCGGCTGATGCAGGCACAGGCGGCTCCATGTGATGAAGCAAGCCGCGCCGGGGTGGATGCCTATACCGCCACGCTGGATGGTACGGTGTGGCAATTCGCCGGCAGTGACGAGGCCCAGCCCTGGTACTGGCAGGATGGCGACACACTGACTGCGGCCTGGCGTCTGCTGGCGGTGGAAAGCCAGCCGGGCAACAGCAAGAGCAGCCACTGGCAACTGTTTGTCACCTGCGATGGCAGCGCCCTGCTGGGGCGCACGCTGCAAGAGGCCAACACCCGTGCCGAAGCGGTCCCGCTGGCAGGGGAAGCGGCCACGGTGCAGGCCCGCATCTTTGCCCTCGACCCACGCACCCAGTTGCAAGATGGCAACCTGCTGTGGCGCCACGATCTGGTGCTGGACAACCGGGCCTTTTGCACCGTGCCGCTCACGGTACAAAAGGTGGATGACACCTACCAGCTAAATGGCCCACGCGCCCGGGTCGTGGATGGCACGGCGCCGGAAACTGCCCCCTTTAGCAGCCCTGATGCCGATGGCTTCCAGCTAGATCACCAGCAGCCCGCCTTCCTCGATATCAATGGCTACTACCATCTGGATCTGGCCCAGCGCCATGTGGAATCCCTTGGCTACCCGACGCTGATGGGCGGCCCCCTGGCCATCGATACCGATGCCGGGGAGCAGGACAACTCTCTCTATGACCCCTTCCTGCGCCGGTTGGAGATTGGCCGGATAGGGGTACCCGATGCGGAAGATCCCATGGTGATCTGGCACGAGTTTGGCCATGCGGTGCAGCACCATATCCTGCCCGACATGGGAGAAGAGGGTGACTGGGGCGCCATCGGCGAGGGCTTTAGCGACTATCTGGCCGCCAGCTGGCGCCAGCGTAGTCCAGAGGCTCGCCAATTCGAGCCTTTCATGGTCTTCAACTGGGATGCCAGGATCAGCGGCCGGACTCCCCGTCAGCTCGATGATCTGCGGGCGCGCTATCATCCGGGCTTCCTCTATCCGGCTCACCTCACCATCAACGGCAGCAACGGCGACCAGCTGTGGGGCACCCCGCTCTTCACCGCGCTGCGCCAGGCCGTTGAACAGTATGGCGAGGTAGCCCGTGACGAGTTCGATACCCTGCTGATTGAATCCCACTTCGGCCTCGGCCCGCAGGTGCGGATGCCCCAGCTGGCGCGGGTCACCGTGGATACCGCCAACCGCCTCTATCCGGATCGCAGCTATGGCAAGCTGCTGGAGCAGGCCTTCCGCCATCACGCCCTGCTGCCCACGCCCATCGCGGCCCGCCTTGCCGATGACAGCTACCTGTTGCCCGGGGAGAAAAAGAGCCTCGCCATCGAATTGACCAACCAGAGCGGCCGCCCCCTGACCGTGGCTGACGCCAGCCTGCTCCCGAGCAAGGGGCTCATGGGTGACGGTCACTGGCAAGGAGAGCTCAACGCCGATGGCACCGCCCGCTGGACCCTGCCGCTGGAAGCTGCGAGCAACCTGACCTGTGGCGAGGCAGTCACCTTGCCGCTGCAGTTCCAGCTCACCCTGCCCAGCCCCACCGAGCGCCAGACCCGCCTTGACCTGCAACTGCCGATCGGTGAACCGCTCTGGCAGCGGGCCATCGGCCAGGGTGGCCAGATCAAGGATGCGGTGAGCGATGAACGGCACGGCCTGTCCCGCTTCACTCTCACCCTGCCCGAGAGCAAGGCCCGCATCGACAGCGGATTCGTAGTTGCCCTCGATCTGGAGCACAGCAAACTGGAGCAGCTGGAGATCTGGCTCACCTCCCCTTACGGCACCCGGATCAGCCTGTGGAACAAGGGTTACGCCAGCCATACCCGGCTCAAGGGGGAGTTTCCCCGTGAACTGGTACCGTTCGAATCGCTGGACAAGCTGCACGGCGAACCGCTCGCTGGCCGCTGGCTGCTGGAGATCAACGACACCAGCGCCGGTGACACCGGTCAGTTGCGCAACTGGCGGGTCGCCCAGCAAGTAGGCGCCCGCTGCGACAAGGATGAAGCCCTGCCCAACACCGGCATCATTCCCCTTGAGCAGGATGAAGGGGGGGGCGGCACGGCTTCCCCCCTGCTGCTGTTGCTGGCCCTCTGGCGCCGGAGCACCCCGCGCCGTTGAATCCTGTACCACGGGGGTTACCGCCCCCGTGAACCTGTGACCGAATCAAGGAATGTGAAGTGAAACCATCCGTACTGGTTATTGCAACCCTCTCAGCCCTGCTCAGCGCCTGTGGCGGCGGGGAAGATAACGCACCACTGGCGATCCCGGACTACCGGGTCGATGTCGCCCTGCCGACTGCCGGTACCCTGTGCGCCGATCTGGATCAGAACTGGCAATGTGATCCTGCCGACCCTGCCGTCAGCGGCGAAGGAGCGGTGGCCCTGGTCAGCCGTTCGGCCAACATCGTCAACTCGCCCCTGCTGTTCGTTCCGAGGAGCGAAGGTCTGCTGCTGGCGCATCCGGCCGCCAAAGGGGATCCACAACGGCTGCAACCGACCCTGCTCAGCACCCTATGGCAGAGCCGCATTGCCGAAGGGGTGGCCGCCGATCGCGCACTGACGCAGCTGCTGGCTGATCTCGCGCCACTGCAACCGGGCGGCGACCACGTGGCCCTCGCGGGCCTCGGCCAGTTTGATCAGGCGCTGCAGCAGGTGGCGATCAGCTTGCAGCAACAGGCCCGCGCACGACTTGCCAACGCCAAGGAGACCCAGTTGCTCACCACCAGCTATCGCGCCATCAGCCTGATGCTGGGGCAATTGGCTCAGGAGTGGCAGCGCAACGGCCAGTTTGCCGAAGAGACCCAAAGCGAACTGCTGACCCTGCTGGTGCAGCAGCAGCCACGCAACCTGCTGACCGTCACCGGCGTCACCACCTTCAGCGATGGCAACGATCCGCTGCTGGAACAGGAGCCCGACGACTATCCGGGACAAGATGCCAGCTGGAATCGCACTCGTCCCCAACTTGCCTATCGCAAGCTCGATGATCGTGGTCAGGTTCTCCCCGACAACGCGCCGAGCTGGCAGTGCGTCAAGGATCTCAATACCGGTCTGGTGTGGGAGGTCAAATCGGATGATCCCTTGAGCCCGGCCTGGAAAAGCAGACCCTTTGCCTATGAGGATGAGCAGTTCAAGGCGACCGCAGGCGAGCAGCAAGCGGCCTACCAGCATATTCATAAGAGGATCGAACAGCTCACCGCCGAAGGAGATCTGGCGGCCCTCGCCCGGGCACAGGCGCTGACCTCCATGCTGACCACCCGCGCGTATCAGCAGTGGCTCAATGGCGAGCAGCGCTGCGGCATCAGCCAGTGGCGGCTGCCCACCATGGGTGAGCTGATGTCACTGATGCACTACGGTAGCCTGGCCAAGGACCCGCTGGGTCAGCGCATCATCGTGGATACCCGTTACTTCCCGGATATCGCCTCCTCGGAAGATGACACCTACCATGGCTACTACTGGAGCGCCACCAGCAACACCGCCCAGCGCTTCTCCGGTGGCCCCATCAGCAAACGCACAGTCCTGCTCCTGGGAGAAGATGCGGGCACCACCTATCCCGCATTGGTGCAGCAAGATACCTATATCGAGCTGATGCAGGTACGACTGGTCGCCACTCCCCAATAATCCGAGGAATATCATGAGCCTTTATCGCTTTTCATTCGCCATGCTGGCACTGATGGCCCCCCTGGCCCACGGTGCTGCCATTTGTGATGACACCATGGATCGCACCGCCCCCTCTGCCCGTTTTCTTGACCATGGCAACGGCACCGTCACGGATCAACACACCGGCCTCACCTGGATGCGCTGCAAACTGGGGCAGACATGGAGTGGCAGCAGTTGCCTGGGTGAACCGACCGTTTACTACTGGCAGCAGGGGCTGCAAGTGGCGGAGCGGATCCGCAGTGACAGCAGCCATGCTCTCTATCACTTCGGCGGTATCAGCCAGTGGCGCCTGCCCGACATCAAGGAGCTGGCGACCCTGGTCGAGCACGCCTGCTACAAGCCCTCTCTCAATGAAGCCATTTTCCCGCGCGCCATGGCGGGGGGCGGTAAAGAGGTCAATGAGGGCTATGTCTATCTGATGAGCAGCACGGTAACCTCCGCCAATGGTCAGCGGGCGTATCTGGATATCACCTCGGGAGATATCGGTCTTCGCTCCATTGGCGCCTACCCGGATCAGGTCTTGTTGGTCGCCAATAAACCCTGACCGCCCCACGCTCGAAACCGGAACGCGATGACAGGAGAGGCTTGAAAGCCTCTCTTTTTATTGCTCTTGCCGCCCCCGCTACCTCACCCGCCATCACGCTCTTCTCCCGCCTGTGCCCCCTGCCCGCGATACCGATCTGATCCGGCTTCGCCCGCGGCATTTACCCCTTTCAGGTGATGACGAGGAGCAGCTCTCTGCGCTTTCTAGGCCTTTCTCGCCCGCCATAACCAACAAAAAAGTGCGCTTCTTAACAAAATTTAATCACCGGTTAACCGATTAATAATTAACCCGTAAAAATGACATGTAAATCAGTGCGAAAGTGTCATAATGCGTAACATTATTGTTAAGTCGCTTGATTAATTTGGTTAGGAAAAACCTCTATGTTTGCTGATATTTCTGCTCAACATTGGGCTTTTGCCATTTATGTCATCGGTGCCATCACCATCTGTCTGGTGATGATAGGTCTCGCCGCCCTGCTGGGAGGTCGCGCCTACGGCCGCACCAAGAACAAGCCATTTGAATCTGGTGTCGACTCGGTCGGCAGTGCCCGCCTGCGTTTTTCCGCCAAGTTCTATCTGGTCGCCATGTTCTTCGTCATCTTCGACGTCGAGGCGCTCTACCTGTTTGCCTGGTCTGTCTCCGTGCGGGAGAGCGGCTGGGTCGGCTTTATTGAAGCCACCATTTTCATCGGACTGCTGCTTATCGGCCTGATCTACCTCTGGCGCATCGGCGCACTGGACTGGTCACCGCGCAAACCGCAGTTGAACAACAAAAACAGTGATTGAACCACAGACCCTTTCCTTGAGGTTGCACCATGAAGTACACCCTGACCCGGATTGACCCGGATGCACCCGTTGAGCGCTACCCCCAGGAGCAGCGCCAGACCGTCGATGACCCACTGGCGCAAGAAGCGACGCGCGGCATCATGATGGGCCGTCTCGAGGAGGTGCTGCAAGACACAGTCAACTGGGGCCGCAAAAACTCCCTCTGGCCTTACAACTTCGGCATCTCCTGCTGCTACGTGGAGATGTGTACCGCCTTCACCTCCCCCCACGATGTGGCCCGCTTCGGCGCCGAAGTTATCCGCGCTTCGCCCCGTCAGGCCGACTTCATGGTGATTGCAGGGACCCCCTTCATCAAGATGGCGCCAGTCATCCAGCGCCTGTATGAACAGCTGCTCGAACCCAAGTGGGTGATCTCCATGGGGGCCTGTGCCAACTCCGGCGGCATGTATGACATCTATTCAGTGGTGCAGGGGGTAGACAAGTTCCTGCCGGTCGACGTCTACATTCCGGGTTGCCCGCCCCGTCCCGAAGCCTTTTTGCAAGCCCTGATGCTGCTGCAGGACTCCATCGGCAAAGAGCGCCGTCCCCTCTCCTGGGTAGTGGGCGATCAGGGGATCTACCGTCCCCAGATGCAGGCCGAAAAAGAGCGCAAGCGCGGCGAACGGATCAATGTGACCAACCTGCGCACGCCGGATGAGATCTGACCATGAAACTGACTCGTGATTTTCCCAGCAATTACGCCATGGCCCAGTGGCAGCCCAGCGACCACAAGGATGCCAAAGTCATTGGCGAACTGTTTGCCCACTTCGGGGCCGAGCACTTCACCGTGCAGACCACGCGCACCGGCGTGCCGGTGGTCTGGCTTCCCCGCGAACTGCTGCAGGATGTGATGGGCTTTTTGCGCAAGGTGCCCTCCCCGTTTGTGATGCTGTTTGATCTCAGCGCCACCGATGAGCGGCTGCGCAGCCATCGCGACGGTCTGCCCCAGAGCGATTTCACCGTCTTCTATCACCTCATCTCCATCGACCGTAACGCCGATGTGATGTTGAAAGTGGCGCTGGCCGAAAGTGACCTGCATCTGCCCACCATCACCAACCACTTCCCTAATGCCAACTGGTACGAGCGGGAAGTGTGGGATCTGATGGGCATCACCTTCGATGGCCACCCCCATCTGACCCGCATCATGATGCCCAAGAGCTGGCAGGGTCACCCGCTGCGCAAGGATTACCCGGCGCGCGCTACCGAATTCGATCCCTTCATGCTCGATGCCGCCAAACAGGACATGGAGCAGGAGAACCTGCTGTTCAAACCGGAAGAGTGGGGGCTGGCCCGCGGCAACGAGAATGAGGACTACATGTTCCTCAACCTCGGTCCCAATCACCCCTCTGCCCACGGTGCCTTCCGGTTGGTGTTGCAGCTCGATGGCGAGGAGATCCGCAACTGCGTGCCAGATATCGGCTATCACCATCGTGGTGCCGAGAAGATGGGCGAGCGCCAATCCTGGCACAGTTACATCCCCTATACCGACCGGGTCGAGTATCTGGGCGGGGTGATGAACAACCTCCCCTATGTGCTGGCGGTCGAGAAGCTGGCTGGCATCAAGGTGCCGCAGCGAGTCGACATGATCCGGGTGATGATGGCGGAGCTGTTCCGCATCCAGAGCCACCTCTTGTTCCTCGGTACCTATATCCAGGACGTGGGGGCCATGACCCCGGTCTTCTTCACCTTCACCGACCGCCAGAAGATCTACACCATCATCGAAGCGATCACCGGTGCCCGCATGCATCCGGCCTGGTTCCGTATCGGCGGTGTGGCCCACGACCTGCCGAAGGGATGGCAACGGCTGGTGCAGGACAACCTGCTGAGCTGGCTGCCCAAGCGGCTGATGGATTACGAAAAAGCGGCGATGCGCAACAGCATTCTGCGCGGTCGAACCATAGGCGTCTCTGCCTACACCACCGAGCAGGCGTTGTCCTGGGGCACCACGGGGGCCGGATTGCGCGCCACCGGCCTCAACTTCGACATACGCAAGTGGCGCCCCTACTCCGGTTACGATCAGTTCGACTTTGAAGTGCCGGTCGGCAGCAATGGCGATGCCTACGACAGAGCCACCGTGCGGATCGAGGAGATCCGCCAGAGCATGTCGATCATCGAGCAGTGCATGAAGAACATGCCGGAGGGCCCCTTCAAGGCGGATCACCCCCTCACCACCCCACCGCCCAAAGAGCGCACCCTGCAGCACATCGAGACCCTGATCAACCACTTCCTGCAAGTGTCTTGGGGCCCGGTGATGCCCGCTGCCGAGTCGTTCCAGATGATTGAGGCGACCAAGGGGGTCAACAGTTACTACCTGACCAGTGACGGCTCCACCATGAGCTACCGGACCCGGATCCGCACCCCGAGCTTTGCTCACCTGCAGCAGATCCCCTCGGTGATCAAAGGCAGCATGGTGTCGGACCTCATCGTCTATCTGGGCAGTATCGATTTTGTTATGTCGGATGTGGACCGTTAAGTGATCCGCCCTCCCGGCCATGGCCGGGAATCGGGATCGCCGGACGAGCAGTAAAAGGACAAGCCACCAAAGGTCAAGTCATGAGCCAGCAATGTCAGTGTCACAATAATCAGACCCCACAGGGGCAAGGGGCATGCAGCAGCAAACAGGACGACTTCGTTCTGAGCCAGGCTGAACGCGATGCCATCGAACACGAGAAACACCACTACGAAGATCCCCGCGCCGCCAGCATCGAAGCGCTCAAGATCGTGCAGCAGGCCAGAGGCTGGGTACCCGACGGCGCCATTCACGCCATCGCGGCCGAGCTCGGCATTCCCGCCAGCGACGTGGAGGGGGTTGCCACCTTCTATAGCCAGATCTTCCGCCAGCCGGTAGGGCGTCACATCATCCGCGTCTGCGACAGCATGGTCTGCTACATCAATGGCCATGAAGATCTGCTGGCCGGTCTCAAGGAGGTGATGAACCTCGGCCCCGGTCAAACCACCCCGGATGGCCGCTTCACCCTGCTGCCGGTCTGCTGCCTTGGCAACTGCGACAAGGGGCCAGCGATCATGATCGATGACGACACCTATGGCGGCCTCGATCCGGTGACCTTGCTGAAAACGCTGGAGGCTTACCCATGAGCCTGCCGCAGAACAAACTCCTCGCCTCTCTTGGCACCGCCAATCGCACCCCGCGAGCCCCCGAGACCCACCCGCTCACCTGGCGGCTGCGGGATGACGGCCAGCCGGTGTGGCTGGAGGAGTATCAGGCCAAACAGGGCTATGAAGCGGTGCGCAAGGCGCTCGGCCAGATGAGCCCGGACGAGATTGTCAGTACCGTCAAGGATGCCGGTCTCAAGGGGCGCGGCGGTGCAGGCTTCCCCACTGGCGTGAAGTGGGGGCTGATGCCCAAAGACGAGAGCATGAACATTCGTTACCTGCTCTGCAACGCCGACGAGATGGAGCCCAACACCTGGAAAGATCGCCTGCTGATGGAGCAACTGCCCCATCTGCTGATCGAGGGGATGATCATCAGTGCCCGGGCGCTCAAGGCCTATCGCGGCTACATCTTCCTGCGTGGCGAATACGTTGATGCCGCCATCCACCTGCGCCGTGCGGTGGAAGAGGCCAAGGCCGCCGGTCTGCTGGGCAAGAACATTCTGGGATCCGGTTTTGACTTCGAGCTGTTCGTCCACACCGGCGCCGGCCGCTACATCTGTGGTGAAGAGACGGCGTTGATCAACTCGCTGGAAGGGCGCCGTGCCAACCCGCGCGCCAAACCCCCCTTCCCCGCCGTTTCCGGCGTCTGGGGCAAACCCACCTGCGTCAACAACGTCGAGACCCTCTGCAACGTCCCCGCCATTATCGGCAACGGGGTCGCCTGGTATCACGGGCTGGCGCTGCCGGGCTCGGAAGATCACGGCACCAAGCTGATGGGCTTCTCCGGCAAGGTGAACAACCCCGGGGTCTGGGAGCTGCCGTTTGGCATCACCGCCCGCGAGCTGTTTGAAAATTACGCCGGCGGCATGAAGAGCGGCTATCGCCTGAAAGCCTGGCAACCGGGCGGCGCAGGCACCGGCTTCCTGCTGCCGGAGCACCTCGATGCCCAGATGTATACCGCCGGTATCGGCAAGGTCGGTACCCGGATGGGGACTGGCCTCGCCATGGCGGTGGATGACTCCATCAGCATGGTCTCCCTGCTGCGCAACATGGAGGAGTTCTTCGCCCGCGAGTCGTGTGGCTGGTGCACGCCCTGTCGCGATGGCCTGCCCTGGAGCGTCAAGCTGCTACGGGCACTGGAACGTGGCGAAGGGCAATCCGGCGATCTGGCGACTCTGGAACAACTCTGCGGTTTCCTTGGCCCGGGCAAGACCTTCTGCGCCCACGCACCGGGCGCCGTCGAGCCGCTGGCCAGCGCCATCAAATATTTCCGCTCCGAATTCGAGGCCGGGATCAAAGGCAGCGGTGATAACCGCAAGCCGGTCAAAGGGATCCAGCCCAATCTGCTGGGCGAGCGCTGGTAACGACACCACAGATTTCACAAAACAGGTTTCAGGGAAGTTGTATGGCAACCATTTATGTAGACGGCAAAGAGTACGAGGTAGACGGAGCAGATAACCTGCTGCAAGCCTGTCTGTCGCTGGGTCTGGACGTCCCCTATTTCTGCTGGCATCCGGCGCTGGGTAGCGTTGGCGCCTGCCGCCAGTGTGCAGTCAAACAGTATCAGAATGCCGATGATAAACGCGGTCGTCTGGTCATGTCTTGCATGACCCCGGCCACCGATGGCAGCTACATCGCCATCGAGGATGAAGAGGCTAAAGAATTTCGCAAGAGCGTGGTGGAGTGGCTGATGACCAACCACCCTCACGACTGCCCGGTGTGTGAAGAGGGCGGCGCCTGCCACCTGCAGGACATGACGGTGATGACCGGCCACAACAGCCGTCGCTACCGCTTCACCAAACGCACCCACCAGAATCAGGAGCTGGGCCCCTTCATCGGTCACGAGATGAACCGCTGCATCGCCTGCTACCGCTGCGTCCGTTACTACAAGGATTATGCCGGTGGCGAGGATCTCGGGGTCTATGGTGCCCACGACAACGTCTATTTCGGGCGGGTCGAGGATGGCACCCTGGAGAGTGAATTTTCCGGCAACCTGGTGGAGGTCTGCCCCACCGGCGTCTTCACCGACAAGACCCACTCCGAACGTTACAACCGCAAGTGGGACATGCAGTTTGCCCCCAGCATCTGCCAGCAATGCTCCGTGGGTTGCAACATCAGCCCGGGCGAGCGTTATGGCGAGCTGCGCCGCATCGAAAACCGCTTCCACGGCAGCGTCAACCACTACTTCCTTTGTGACCGTGGCCGCTTTGGCTATGGCTATGTCAATCTGGCCGACCGCCCGCGCCAACCGCTGCTCAAAGATGGCAACGACCAGCTTACCATCACGGTCGATGGCGCCCTCAACCGAGCCGCCGATGCCCTGCGCACGGCCCGCGACCTCATCGGCATCGGCTCGCCCCGCGCCTCGCTGGAGAGCAACTTTGCCCTGCGCGAGCTGGTGGGTGAAGCCAACTTCTACGCAGGCGTCGAGCAGGCCGAATGGGCCTGTCAGCTGAAGATGCTGCAGATCCTGCAACAGGGCGGCGTGCCGACTCCGAGCCTGCGGGACATGGAAGAGGCTGATGCCATTCTGCTGCTCGGCGAAGATGTCACCATGAGCGCCGCCCGTATCGCGTTGGCGCTGCGCCAAGCGGTCAAGGGCAAGGCTCGCGAGCTGGCTCGCAAGATGAAGGTCGATCTGTGGCAAGTCGCCGCCGTTCAGACCCTGGGTCAGAACGAGCGCTACCCGCTGCTCATCACCAGTCTCGACACCACCCGTCTTGATGATGTGGCGGCCGACAAGCTGCACGCCCCCTATGCTGATCAGGCGCGCCTTGGCTTTGCCATCGCCAATCTGCTCGACCCAGTAGCACCGGCCGTGGCCGATCTCGACCCCGAACAGCAGGCACAAGCGGCTCGCTGGGCCGAACTGCTCGGCAACGCCAGGAAGCCGCTTATCATTGCAGGCTCCACTGCCCGCGAGGTGGCGCTGCTTGAGGCGGCCAGCAACATTGCCCGCGCCCTGAAAGACCGTGGACAGGAAGCCAGCATCGCGCTGGTTGGCCAGGAGGCCAACTCGCTGGGTCTGGCCATGCAGGGCGCTCAAACCTTGTCAGACAAGTCGCTCGAAGCCGCCCTTGCGCGTATCGAGTCAGAAGAGGGGTTGGCGCTGGTCACCCTGGAGAACGATCTCTACCGCCGCGCGCCGCGCAACCGGGTGGATGCTGCGCTGGCAGGGCTGCAATACCTGCTGGTCATCGACCATCAGGCGACCCCGACCGCCAACAAGGCTGATCTGGTGCTGCCAGCGGCCAGTTTTGCCGAAGCCGATGGCACCTTGGTCAATATGGAAGGACGCGCCCAGCGCTTTTTCCAGGTCTATGCGCCCGCCTTCTACAACGCCGATATTCAGGTGCGTGAAGGGTGGCGCTGGCTGGCAGCGCTGCAAGGGGCGATAGAACGCAAGCCGCTGCGCTGGCAGAACTTCGACCAGGTCAATCATGACTGCGCCACCAGCAATCCGCTGCTCGCTACCATGCTGGAAGCGGCGCCCAACGCAGGCTTGCGGATCCGTGGCATGCGGCTGGCCCGTGAGCCGCATCGTTACAGCGGTCGCACCTCCATGCTGGCGGATCAGAACGTCAGCGAGCCGCGGGTAGCGCAAGATCCCGACTCCCCCTTCAACTTCTCCATGGAAGGGTATGCCGGAGCCCGTCAGCCGCTGCCGCAAGTACCGTTCGCCTGGGCGCCGGGCTGGAACTCTCCCTCCGCCTGGAACAAGTTCCAGGATGAAGTGGGTGGCAAACTGCGTGCTGGCGATCCGGGTCGCCGTCTGCTGGAAGCAAGCGAAGATACCCTTGGCTGGTTTACTACCATCCCCTCCCCCTTCAAGGCAGAGGATGCGCTGCAAGTGGTCAATTATGCCCAGCTGTTTGGCGGCGAGGAGCTCTCCGCTCGCAGCCCGGTCATTCAGGCCCGGATGAACGAACCCGAGCTGGTGCTCAATCCCCTTGATGCGCAACGTCTGGCCCTCCACGGGGGCAGTCAGGTCTCCTTCTCCTGGGGCGGTAGCCACTGGCAACTGCGTCTGCGCCTGAGCGAGCAGCTGAGCGCCGGTCTGGTGGGGCTCCCCCTTGGGGTGAACGGCCTGCCGACGGCCCTGCAACAAGCCTCAATCACTAACCTGCAGGAGGTGATCGCATGAGCGAGTCGCTGATCGATCTGTTGCTGGAGGTGGGCAAGGCACTGGTCGTGCTGGTGGGGATCGTGGGGGCTGGCGCCTTCATGAGCTTCATCGAGCGCCGTCTGCTGGCCCTGTGGCAGGATCGCTACGGCCCCAACCGGGTGGGGCCGTTTGGCCTGCTCCAGCTGGCCGCCGACATGATCAAGATGTTCTTCAAGGAGGACTGGATCCCGCCCTTCGCTGATCGGCGGATCTTTATCCTGGCCCCCATCATCGCCTTCACTGCCTTTATTCTGGCGTTTGCGGTGGTGCCCATCACCCCCACCTGGGGCGTGGCGGATCTCAATGTGGGGCTGCTCTACATCTTGGCCATCGCAGGGCTGGCGGTCTATGCGGTGCTGTTCGCCGGCTGGTCGAGCAACAACAAATACTCATTGCTCGGCAGCTTGCGCGCCTCGGCCCAGACCCTCTCCTACGAGGTGTTCCTGGGCTTGTCGCTGATGGGGATCGTGATCCAGACCGGCAGTTTCAACCTGCGGGATATCGTCGAGGCACAGGCAAACTTGTGGAACGTGGCGCCCCAGATCCTGGGCTTTGTCACCTTCCTGTTTGCCGGTGTCGCCGTCACCCACCGTCACCCGTTCGATCAGCCAGAAGCCGAGCAGGAGCTCGCCGACGGCTATCACATCGAGTATGCGGGGATGAAGTGGGGTCTCTTCTTCGTGGGCGAATATATCGGCATCGTGCTGATCTCCTCGCTCATCGTGACCCTCTTCTTCGGTGGCTGGCACGGCCCCTGGCTGCCCCCCTTCATCTGGTTTGCCCTGAAGACCGCCTGTTTCATGGTGTTCTTCATCCTGCTGCGGGCCTCCCTGCCTCGCCCGCGCTTTGACCAGGTGATGTCGTTTGGCTGGAAAGTCTGCTTGCCGCTGACCCTGATCAATATGCTGGTCACCGCGGCAGTTGTACTGATAAGTACGCAGTGAGGCACTCAATATGAAAATTGTTAGCATTATTCAGGGTGTCGGCACCCAGTTACGCAGTCTGGCCATGGTCTTCTCCCATGCCTGGCGGCCCCGTGAAACCCTCAACTATCCGGAGCAGGCAGTCTATGCGGCCCCCCGCTACCGCGGTCGCATCGTGCTGACCCGCGACCCCGACGGGGACGAGCGCTGCGTGGCCTGCAACCTCTGCGCAGTTGCCTGCCCGGTCGGCTGCATCTCGCTGCAAAAATCCGAGCGGGAAGATGGTCGCTGGTATCCGGAGTTCTTTCGCATCAACTTCTCTCGCTGCATCTTCTGCGGCCTGTGTGAAGAGGCCTGCCCCACCACCGCCATCCAGCTGACACCGGATTTCGAGATGGGTGAGTATCGCCGCCAGGATCTGGTGTACGAGAAGGAAGATCTGCTGATCAGCGGGCCCGGCAAATACCCGGACTACAACTTCTATCGCATGAGCGGGATGGCCATCGACGGCAAGCCGAAAGGGGATGCCGAAAACGAAGCCAAGCCCATCGATGTCAAGAGCCTGCTGCCCTGAGGAGTCAATCATGGAACTGGCATTTTATGCCTCGGCCCTGGTGGCCATTTACAGCACGCTGCGGGTGATCAGCACCAGCAATCCCATGCATGCGCTGCTCAATCTCATCATCTCCCTCATCGCCGTGGCCATGATCTTCTTCTGCCTGGGTGCCGCTTTTGCGGGCGCCCTGCAGGTGATCGTCTACGCCGGCGCCATCATGGTGCTATTCGTGTTCGTGGTGATGATGCTGAACCTGGGGAGTGCCCAGGCACAGGAGAAAAAGTGGCTCACCCCCATGACCTGGGGGGGCCCCGCCCTGCTCTCGCTGATCCTGCTGGGCTTTCTGGCCCACGGCATTCTCGGGGTGACCGGGGGCCTGATCGGAGTGACCGAGGTGACCGCCAAGCAGGTGGGTGTCGAGCTCTTTGGCCCCTATGTGCTGGCGGTGGAGCTTGCCTCCATCCTGCTGCTGGCGGGTCTGGTAACCGCCTATCACCTGGGTCGGGAAGAGAAGAGCGGTGAAGTGCTCTCCGTCCCCCGCACAGCATCCCGCTCTGCACAAGAAGGAGGTCAGCAATGAATGGAATCCCTATGGAGCACGGCCTCCTGCTGGCCGCGGTGCTCTTCTGCATCGGCTTGTGCGGTCTGCTGATCCGCCGCAACCTGCTCTACATCCTGATGAGTATCGAGATCATGATGAATGCCTCGGCACTGGCGTTTGTGGTAGCGGGTAGCCGCTGGGCGCAGGCCGATGGCCAGATCATGTATATCCTGGTGATTTCTCTGGCGGCAGCGGAGGCCAGTATCGGCCTCGCCCTGTTACTGCTGCTCTATCGTCGTTACCACACCCTGAACGTGGACACTGTGAGCGAGATGCGCGGATGAGCCTCTTATATCTGACTTTTCTATTTCCGCTGCTGGGATGGCTGGTGTTGGCCTTCTCCCTCGGCCGGTTTGGTGAGCGTACCTCGGCGCTGATCGGGGTAGGCTCCATTGGCCTGTCGGCCCTCACTACCCTGTGGGTGGGCATCGACTTTCTGGGCAACCCGCCCGAGGGGGGCGTCTATGTCCAGCGCCTGTGGCAATGGATGGCGGTGGGCAACTTTACACCGAGCTTCTCGCTGGCACTTGATGGCCTGTCGCTGACCATGCTGGGGGTGGTGACCGGGGTGGGATTCTTTATCCACCTGTTCGCCTCCTGGTATATGCGCGGTGAAGAGGGTTACTCCCGTTTCTTCACTTACACCAACCTCTTTATCGCCAGCATGCTGTTTCTGGTGCTGGCCGATGACCTGCTGTTTGTCTACCTCGGCTGGGAAGGGGTAGGGCTGTGCAGCTATCTGCTGATCGGCTTCTACTACAAGGATCGCAAGAACGGCGCAGCGGCCCTCAAGGCATTTGTCGTGACCCGGGTGGGTGATGTCTTCCTCGCCATCGGCCTGTTTATCCTCTATCGGGAGCTGGGCACCCTCAATATCCACGAGCTGCTGGTTCGTGCCCCGACCCTGTTTGCCGAGGGCTCCCCTGCCCTGTCGCTGGCCTGCCTGATGCTCCTGGGCGGCGCGGTCGGCAAATCGGCACAGCTGCCGCTGCAAACCTGGCTGGCGGATGCGATGGCAGGCCCGACGCCCGTCTCCGCGCTGATCCACGCCGCCACCATGGTGACCGCCGGTGTCTACCTGATTGCCCGTACCCACGGCCTGTTCCTGCTGGCGCCAGAGATCCTCCATCTGGTCGGGCTGGTTGGCGCCATCACCCTAGTGCTGGCAGGCTTTGCCGCGCTGGTTCAGACCGATATCAAGCGGATCCTCGCCTACTCCACCATGAGCCAGATTGGCTACATGTTTCTGGCACTGGGTGTCGGCGCATGGGAAGGGGCCATCTTCCACCTGATGACCCACGCCTTCTTCAAGGCGCTGCTGTTCCTCTCCGCCGGTGCCGTTATCGTTGCCTGCCACCATGAGCAGAACATCTTCAAGATGGGTGGCCTGCGCAAGAGTTTGCCGCTGGTCTATGCCTGCTTCCTGGTTGGGGGCTCGGCGCTGGCGGCGTTGCCGCTGGTCACTTCCGGTTTCTACAGTAAGGACGCCATCCTGTGGCAAGTAGAAGCCTCTGGCCAAAGCACGCTGCTGTGGGCAGGTCTGGCGGGGGCATTCCTCACGTCGCTCTATACCTTCCGGCTGATCTTTATCGCCTTCCATGGCAAAGAGCAGACCAAAGCCCATGCGGGCCACGGTCTGGCTCACCATCTGCCGCTGCTGGTATTGCTGGTGCTCTCCACCGGCATAGGCGCGCTGATCACCCCGCCACTGGCAGGTGTACTGCCCGCAGGCCCGGGAGACCATATCGAAGAGGGTCGCCATGCACTGGAGGTAGCCTCTGGCATCATCGCCATCGCAGGCATTGCACTGGCCGCGTTTCTGTTCCTCGGTGAGCGCCGTCTGGCCACCTCCATTGCCAACAGCGCGCCGGGCCGCCTGCTCAGCACCCTCTGGTTCAACGCCTGGGGCTTTGACTGGCTCTATGACCAGCTGTGGGTCAAGCCCTATCTGCTGGCGACCCGTCTGGTCGGGCAGGATCCGCTGGACTGGATGATGGGCCTGCCCGCCTGGCTTGCCCTGCGTGGCAACCAGCTGCTGGCCTGGACCGTGACCGGCAAGTTGCGCTGGTATGCCGCCTCCATGGGGATCGGCGCCGTGCTGGTGCTGGCGCTGTTGCTGCTGGGGTAACGCGATGAACAACCGGACAATCATACAGCCAGGCTGTTTGCTCTCCCTGATGGAACAGGGAGCGCAATCTCATATGAACTTGAACGAGAGCTGATACCGTGACTTTACTCTGGATCTTGCTAATTCCTTTTATCGGTGGCTTGCTCTGCTGGCAGATGGAGCGTCTCGGCGGGCAGTTTGTCCGCTGGGTAGCCCTGCTCTCCATGAGCGCCAGCCTGCTGCTCTCCTGTGCCATCTGGCTAAGTGGTGACTTCTCCCTTGCCACCACGGGTCTCGACAGCGCGGGCGTCACCGGTGCTGCCTCCGCCTGGGCCGCCGAGTGGCGCCTGCCGTGGATCCCCCGCTTTGGCATCTCTTTGCATCTGGCGGTGGATGGCCTGTCGCTCTTGATGGTGATCCTCACCTGCTTTATCGGGGTGCTGGCCATCCTCTGTTCGTGGAAAGAGATCGTGCAACGCATCGGCTTCTTCCACCTCAACCTGCTCTGGATCCTGGGCGGCGTGCTCGGGGTCTTTATGGCGCTGGACCTGTTCCTCTTCTTCTTCTTCTGGGAGATGATGCTGGTCCCCATGTACTTCCTGATTGCGCTCTGGGGCCATTCGGTCACTGACGGCAAATCACGGATCAACGCAGCAACCAAGTTCTTCATCTACACCCAGGTGAGCGGCCTTATCATGCTGGTGGCCATCATCGGGCTGGTGCTGACCCACCAGCATGCCACCGGAGTCTTCACCTTCAACTATCTGGAGCTGCTCAATACCCCGATGAGCAAGGGCGTTCAGTGGCTGCTGATGCTGGGATTCTTTATCGCCTTCGCGGTCAAGATGCCGCTGGTACCGCTGCACGGCTGGCTGCCGGATGCCCACAGTCAGGCGCCGACCGCAGGTTCGGTGGATCTCGCCGGTATTTTGCTCAAAACCGCCGCCTACGGTCTGCTGCGCTTTGCCCTGCCGCTCTTCCCCGAAGCCTCTGCCGAATTTGCCCCCTACGCCATGGTGCTGGGCCTGATCGGGATCGTCTATGGTGCCATCGTGGCCTTTGCCCAGACCGACATCAAACGGCTGGTGGCCTACACCAGCATCTCCCACATGGGTTTTGTGATGATCGCTATCTACTCGGGTAGCGAGCTGGCCCTGCAGGGCGCCGTGGTGCAGATGATCGCCCACGGTCTCTCCGCAGCCGGCCTCTTTATCCTCTGCGGTCAGCTCTACGAGCGGTTGCACACCCGGGATCTGCGCCAGATGGGCGGCCTGTGGGGGCGTCTGCGCTATCTGCCCGGCGTGATGCTGTTCTTCTCGGTGGCGTCGCTCGGCATGCCGGGCACCGGCAACTTTGTCGGCGAGTTCCTGATCCTGGTCGGCAGCTTCCAGGTTGCCCCTGTCATCACGGCAGTCGCCACCTTCGGTCTGGTGCTGGCCTCGGTCTACTCTCTCATCATGTTGCAGCGCGCCTGCTTTGGCCCCGCCAAGGATGAGAGCATCCTGAAAGGACTGGATCGCCGCGAGCTGACCATGATGATGGTGATCGCGGGCCTGCTGGTTCTGCTGGGCCTCTATCCCCAACCCGTGATTGATACCGCCAGCAGCAGCCTCATCAACGTGCTGCACTGGTATCTGCTGCCGACTGCTGGAGCTCTGCAATGACTTTCTCCGCTTCCCAACTGCTGGCACTGCTTCCCCTGCTGCTGACCACCGGGGCCATGGCGGCCCTGATGCTGGCCATCGCGTGGCGCCGCTGTGTCACTACCGCCTTTACCGTCACCATCATTGGTCTCAATCTGGCGCTCTTCTGCCTGCCCATCGTGATGGCGCAAGGAGATCAGGGGGTCACCCCGCTGCTGCAAGTGGACAGTTACGCCGTCTTCTACATGGGACTGGTGCTCATCGGCGCCCTGGCCACCTGCACCTTCGGTCAATCGTGGCTGAAAGCCTACCCGGACAACCGGGAGGAGTTCTTTCTGCTGCTGCTGATCGCCACCGCTGGTGGTCTGGTGCTGGCCTGCTCCCGTCACCTCGCCTCTCTCTTTATCGGGATCGAGATGCTGACCCTGCCAATGTTCGGTCTGGTGGGTTACGCCTACCGCGAGCGCCACTCGCTGGAAGCGGCGGTGAAATACATGGTGCTCTCTGCCGCCGCCACCGCCTTCCTGTTGTTTGGCATGGCGCTGCTCTATGCACAGGCAGGCAGCCTGAGCTTTGCTGCCCTGGGGCAGACCCTGGCCGAGAGCCCGGCTCACCATCCGCTGCTGATGGGCGGTTTGGGGTTAATGCTGGTCGGCTTTGCCTTTAAACTCTCCCTGGCCCCCTTCCACCTCTGGACCCCGGATGTCTACGAAGGTGCCCCGGCACCGGTGGCCACCTTCCTCGCCACCGTCAGCAAGGTGGCGGTCTTTGCCGTGCTGCTGCGCTTCTATCTGGCGGTACCGGCGGCGAGCGATCCCATGATCCACTGGCTGCTGGCAGCCATGGCGGTCATATCCATCCTGGTCGGCAACCTGCTGGCCCTGGTGCAGACCAACGTCAAACGGATGCTGGGTTACTCCTCCATCTCCCACTTCGGTTACCTGCTGGCGGTGATCGTGGCGAGCCGATTCGGCCAGATGCCGGTGGAAGCAGCCGGGGTCTACCTGCTGATGTATCTGTTCACCAGCCTGGGTGCCTTTGGGGTGGTGAGCATGATGTCGAGCCCCTATCGCGGCAAGGATGCCGACTCCCTGCACAGCTATCGCGGTCTGTTCTGGAAGCGCCCCTATCTGACTGCCGTACTGACGGTGATGATGTTGTCACTCGCGGGCATCCCGATGACCCTCGGCTTTATCGGCAAGTTCTACCTCATCGGCGTCACCGTCGAGGCGCAGCTCTGGTGGCTCTCCGGCGCCATCGTGCTCGGCAGCGCACTGGGTCTCTACTACTACCTCAAGGTGATGGTGACCCTCTATCTGCGCGAACCGGGCATGCAGCAGCGCGATGCCAGCGCCGACTGGGCGCTCTCCTCCGGTGGTGTGGTGGTACTGCTCTCTGCCGCCCTGGTGGTGTTGCTGGGGCTCTATCCCCAGCCGGTCATCAGTCTGGTACAAGGGTTCCAGCAGGTGGTGTTGCAGTAACCCGGCTCATTCCCCTTCAAAACCGGCCCATGTGGCCGGTTTCTTTTTTATGTGGATTGCCTGCTGGCAGAGACCCTTTTGTGTTGGCATCTCACACCCCGTGCAGCCGTTGGTCTCGTCCGGTATTCATCCAACCCCCTTGCTGATATATTGATGACTGGCAGGAATGGAGTTCCGAGCGATGATGCAGCCTACTTTTCATCAATTTGATGCGCATCCACTGGCCGATGCATTGCTTCCCTATGAGGGGCAACGACTCGATGTGTTGCTAGCCGAGCGGGATGCCGCACGCGTTGCCGATCTGCAGCAGCAGTGTCAGCGCCTCAACATTCAACTCTGCGGCGCCATCTTTCCACGCCTTGTCAGTCGGCACGGTTTCCACGAAAGGGGGGCTTGGCTGTTGCCCCGACCAGCATCCCACAATCCTCTGCTGCTCTCGCTCTCCCCTACAGCCAGTGCCGATACACTGGCCGATATCATCTGCGAGCAGTTGGCGTCCCGACTGGCAGAATGGCCGGATACCGAGAAGGTTCCCACCCTCTTTCTCACCTTTGACGCCATGCTCCCCAATATTGCAACCCTGCTCGAGGGGATCTATCTAAGGCTGGCGGACAGGGTCAACTATGCGGGTGTCAATGCAGGTAGCGGCCAGTTCACAGCCATGCCCTGCCTGTTTGACACCCAGAGATTGCTGGGGCATGGGGTCAGCTGTGCACTGCTCTCCCCCCACAGTCCCCCCTTGCTGGAGCACGGCTATCAACTCACTGCCCAGCCCATGCTCGCCACCAGCAGTGAAGGCAACAAGATCTCCTTTATCGACTGGGAGCCGGCTTTTAGCCGCTATCAATCCCTGATCCGGCAGCAGTTCCAGCAAAACCTCACACCAGAGCAGTTCTATCGGTACGGTGTACATTTGCCCTTGGGGTTGCTGCGAGCCAATGGCGATGTGATCGTGCGGATCCCGGTCGCCGTTACCGACGAAGGTGCCCTGCTCTGCGTCGGAGAGGTGCCTGACCACAGTATTCTCACACTGCTGAAAGCCCCGGAAAGCCCCACAGAGCACGCTGTCGAACTGGCCGAAAAGCTCGGCCGGCACGGTACACCCGAGCGCCTCGAGATCTATTACTGCGCCGGCCGTCAGCAGCACTTCGACGAACAGAGCACCCTGGAGCTGGAGACCCTCTTTAGCCACAGCGGAGCCCACGAGCTGGTCGGGGCCCTCTCTCTTGGCGAGATAGGAAGTGTAAGGCCGGGGGATTACCCGCTCTTTCACAACGGTGCCATCCTCTGTCTCAGCGAGGGTTAGCAATGAATAACGATCACGCCATGGCCATTGTCTGCGATCTCGCCCTCTGCATCGGTCGGGAGGTCACACTCGATGCCCTGCTCACCAAAGTGTTGCAGCGCTTTATGTTTCACTGTGCCACACCGGTTGGTGTGGTATTGCAGCAGCAACGGGAAGGATATGAGCTGCTCAAGGTCATTGGTGATGATCAGCTATCCCGGCACAGTGGCTCGCTGCTCTCCTTGCCTGCCTGGATTGTTGAAGGTGACCAATGTGCGCTGCAAACGACCTTGCCTCTCCCCGGTGGCCGACCGTACCACTTTGCCTATCGGCTCAGGGTTGACGGGGGATATCTCATCTTGCTGCTGGCCCCCCAACCCCAGCAGCACACAGTGCCGGTCTGCCATCTGTTCAGCCCGGTTCTCGGTAATCTGGCGCGCGCCATCCAGTTGTGCAAGGACAGCGAACAGCTCGCCAGGCGCCAGCAGGCCGAGCTGGTCGACATGCAGCGCCTCAACGAATCCCTGCTCAAGGCCATTCCCATCCCGGTGTTCTACAAGGATGTCGAAGGGCGCTTTCTCAGCTGCAACCCGGCCTTTACCCAGGTCACCGGGATCAGCAAGGCCGAGCTGCAGGGGAAGCGGGTGGACGAAATCCTGCCCCCGGAGATGGCGGACGAATATACCCAAAGGGACATGGAGGTGCTGCGCAGCAGGCAGCCGCAATATTTTGAACACACGCTGTTTGATCGCAGCGGCCACCGCTACCAGGTGCTCAACTTCAAGGATCTCTTCTATGACCATCAGGGCGAGGTGGCCGGAATCATAGGGGCACTGGTCGACATCACCCATATCAAGGAAAGCGAGCAGCGCCAGCGCACCCTGCTGTTTCAGACCATCGCGGCCCTCTCCTCCGCGATTGCCCACAAAGATCCGGTCACGGCAGGACACGAACGGCGCGTGCATGATCTCGCGCTGGCTATAGGTCAACAGCTGCAACTGCCGCAAGAGCAGCTGGATGGATTGGGTCTTGCGGCCATGGTGCATAACATCGGCCTGCTGCAGATCCCGGCGGAGATCCTCACTCGCCCGCGGGAACTGAGGCCGGTTGAGTTCGAACTGATCAAACAGCATCCGGACACTGGCCGCGAGATCCTGCAACAGATTGACTTCCCCTGGCCCATCACCACCATAGTGATGCAGCACCATGAAAATCTCGATGGTAGCGGCTACCCACAAGGGCTACAGGGGGATGCGATCTCGCTGGAGGCGAGGATTATACGGGTCGCCGACTCCCTGGCCGCCATGACGGCCCACCGTCCGTTCCGGCGCGCCCTCTCTCTCACCGATGCGTTCGCCGAGCTGACGCGCTATGCCGGTGTGCATTACGACGAACAGGTGGTCGATGCCTGTTTCGCCGTCTGGCAAGCGGGCTACCGCTTTACTACCACCTGACTCTGGTTGCACCAAGATGATGTTAAAAGATCTACCGCCATCCATTCAGCCACCGGGCGTCAGCTCTCACCCCACCGCAGCCCTGCTCCATCAGGTGATGGAACAGCTGCCCTATCGCGTCCTGTTGAAAGATACCCGTTCACACTTCATCGCCTGCAACCGACTGCTGGCCGACGATCTGGCCCTCACCCCGGCCGAACTGGTTGGCAAGTGCGATGCCGATTTTTTCCCGGCCGAGCTGGCCCAACGCTACCGGGATGACGATCTCCAGGTCATGGCCAGCGGCACAACCCGGCATCACGAAGAACCATATCTGAAAGGGGGTGAAGACCGCTGGCTCAGTACCACCAAGTTTCCCCTGTACGATGAGCTGGGCAAGGTGATCGGTGTCGCTGTCTTTTTCGAAGATATCACCGACCAGAAACAGCAGCAGGAGCGTCTCCAGCAATATACCTGGACGCTGGAAGCAATAACCCGCGCCCACCATGCCATGCTCAAGCAGGGGGATGAACAGACACTACTGCAGGAGATCTGTGATGCCATCACTTTCGATGGCCGTTTTCCCCTGGTGACCGTACTGCAGACCGCTGATCAGAACAGAGTACAGATCCTGGCGCAGGCAGGTCAGGCCGTCTGGTTTGCCAGCGATAACTGGCTCACCCGGGACGCAGCCCTGATCAGTGCAATCAGTTCAGGCGAGATGCGCAACGAAGCACTTGGCACCGAACTGGTCCACCACTCCGCCACCTTGAGGGGACGGCTGCTGCTGCCATTGCAGTGGCAAGCCACTGTGCCAGGCGGACTGCTTATTCACAGCACGCAGGCCAGAGCCTTCACGGATGAGGAGGTGCATCTCTTCAACGGACTGGCCGACTACCTGACCTATGGCCTGCAGGCACGTCGAACCCAGCAGGCCTATCTTGCCGCCCAGCGTGAAAAAACCATGCATGCCCGCCAACTGGAGCTGGCCCTAGAGGATGCGCTGGGAGCCATCGCTGCCGTGCTGGAACAACGCGATCCCTACACCGCCGGACACCAGAAGCATGTCGCTACCCTGGCGCTGGCCATCGGCCGAGAACTGGGGTTGGGTGATAAACCGCTACGCGGTCTCTATCTGGGCGCCATGGTGCACGATATCGGCAAAATCCAGGTCCCTGTCGAGATCCTCACCAAACCGGGCAAACTGACCCCCCAGGAGTTCAATCTGGTCAAGGAGCATCCGACAGCGGGTTATCTGGTGCTCAAGGATATCGCCCTGCCCTGGCCCATAGCCCGGATGATCCACCAGCACCACGAGTATCTCGACGGTTCCGGCTATCCATCAGGGTTAAAAGGCGAGCAGATCCTGCTGGAAGCGCGCATTCTCACGGTCGCCGATATAGTGGAGTCCATGTCATCGGATCGTCCCTACCGTGCTGCCCTGGGGATTGCGCAGGCCCGAACCCATATCATGGCCATGCGGGGAGTCCAGCTGGATGAAGCCGTGGTCGATGCCTGTCTGCGTATTCTGGATCGGGGAGAGTTTACCCCTCATGAACTTGGCCACGGCCAAACCTGATCGACAGAGCCCATATTGAAAAACCGGCCAAATTTGGCCGGTTTCTGTTTTTATGTGCTGGCGCAGTCGCGATTAACCCAGACGAACCCGGGCGTTGCGGAACATCCGCATCCAGGCCCCATCCTCGCCCCAGTTGTCGGGGTGCCAGGAGTTGGCCACGGTGCGGAACACCCGCTCCGGGTGCGGCATCATGATGGTGGCGCGGCCATCGGTGGTGGTCACGGCGGTGATACCATCCGGCGAGCCGTTCGGGTTGGCAGGATACTGCTCGGTCACGCTGCCGCGGTTGTCGACAAAGCGCAGTCCTACCAGACCGCTCTGCTGCAGTGCGTTCAGGTGAGCGGCATCGCGCACCTCGACACGCCCTTCCCCGTGGGAAACGGCAATCGGCATCACCGAGCCTGCCATGCCGGCGAAGAAGGCGGACGGGGACTCCTGCACTTCCACCAGGCTGAAGCGCGCCTCGAAGCGCTCGGAGCGGTTGCGCACAAAGCGCGGCCAGAGATCGGCACCCGGGATGAGATCCCGCAGGTTGGACATCATCTGGCAACCGTTGCACACGCCCAGCGACAAGGTATCGCCGCGTTCGAAGAAGCGCTGGAACTGCTCGCGGGCGTTGTCGTTGAACAGGATGGACTTGGCCCAGCCTTCGCCCGCCCCCAGCACGTCACCGTAGGAGAAGCCGCCACAGGCCACCAGGGTCTGGAACTCCTCCAGCTTGATGCGACCGGAAAGAATGTCGCTCATATGGACATCGATCGCCGCGAAACCGGCACGATCGAACGCCGCCGCCATCTCCACATGGGAGTTGACACCCTGCTCGCGCAGCACGGCCAGACGGGGGGAGACCCCACGGGCAATGTAAGGTACGGCCACATCTTCGGCCGGGTTGAAGCTGAGCTTGGCCTGCAAGCCCGGATCGGTGGCGTCCTGACGGGCCGCGTGCTCCTGATCTGCGCACTCGGGGTTGTCGCGCAGGCGCTGCATCTGCCAGCTGGTCTCGCCCCAGATGGTGCGAAGGGCGGTGCGGCTGGCGCGATAGACCTCCTGACCGCTCCGCTGCAGGGTGATGAGATCCCCTTCGCGCACGGTACCGAGCACATGGGAGCAAGCCGCCAGGCCGTGACCGGCCAGCAGGGTCATCACAGTCTCTTTGTCTTCACGACGCACCTGGATGACGGCGCCCAGCTCTTCATTGAACAGCGCCTGCAGCAGCTCGCCACCGATGCGATCAAGCTGGATGTCGAGGCCGCAGTGACCGGCAAACGCCATCTCGGTCAGGGTGACGAACAGGCCGCCGTCGGAGCGGTCGTGATAGGCGATCAATTTGCGATCGGCCACCAGCGCCTGAATGGCGTTGAAGAAGCCTTTGAGCTGAACCGGGTTGTCGAGATCCGGCGCCTTGTCACCCAGCTGGCGATAGACCTGCGCCAGCGCCGAGGCGCCGAGGCGCTGTTTGCCGTTGCCAAGGTCGATGAGGATAAGGTCGGTTTCACCGAGATCGGTACGCAGCTGCGGCGTGACTGTGTTGCGTACATCCTCGACCCGGGCAAAGGCGGAGATGAGCAGGGAGAGCGGCGAGGTGACGCTGTGCTCCTTGCCATCCTGCTGCCAGCGGGTCTTCATGGACATGGAGTCCTTGCCCACCGGAATGGTGATGCCAAGGGCCGGGCAGAGCTCCTCGCCCACCGCTTTGACCGCCTCATAGAGACCGGCATCTTCACCCGGGTGACCGGCAGCGGCCATCCAGTTGGCGGAGAGCTTGACCCGCTTCAGCGACCCGATGTGGGCCGGTGCCAGGTTGGTGAGCGCTTCCGCCACCGCCATGCGAGCGGAGGCGGCGTGGGAGAGCAGCGCCACCGGGGTACGCTCGCCCATCGACATGGCTTCACCGTGATAGCTGTCGTAGGTGGCAGCGGTGACGGCGCAATCGGCCACCGGGATCTGCCAGGGGCCAACCATCTGGTCGCGGTTGACCAGACCGGTCACACTGCGATCGCCGATGGTGATGAGGAAGGACTTCTCCGCTACGGTCGGCAGACGCAGTACCCGTTCGGCCGCCTCGCCGAGGGTGATGCCATCGAGTTGGAGCGCTTTGCCTTGTGCAGGCAGGGTCACCACATCGCGATGCATCTTGGGGGTCTTGCCCAGCAGCACGTCCAGCGGCAGGTCGATGGGGTGGTTGTCAAAGTGCTCATCCGAGAGAGTGAGATGCTTCTCTTCGGTCGCGGTACCGATGACGGCATAGGGGGCGCGCTCGCGCTCGCACAGCGCCTTGAACAGCGGCAGCTTCTCCTTGGCCACCGCCAGCACGTAACGCTCCTGGGATTCATTGCACCAGATCTCGAGCGGGCTCATGCCCGGCTCGTCGTTCGGGATGGCGCGCAGATCGAAGCGACCGCCGCGATCGCCATCGCTCACCAGCTCCGGCATGGCGTTGGAGAGACCGCCCGCCCCCACGTCGTGGATGAAGACGATGGGGTTGTCGTCCCCCAGTTGCCAGCAGCGGTCGATCACCTCCTGACAGCGGCGCTCCATCTCGGGGTTATCGCGCTGCACCGAGGCAAAATCGAGATCTTCGGCCGACTGGCCGGAGGCCATGGAGGAAGCCGCACCGCCGCCCAGACCGATGTTCATCGCCGGGCCACCCAGCACGATCAGCGCCGCACCGACCGGGATATCCCCTTTCTGGACATGTTCGGTGCGGATGTTGCCGATGCCGCCCGCCAGCATGATGGGCTTGTGGTAGCCACGCACCTCGACGCCATTGTGGCTCGGCACCTCCTCTTCGAAGGTACGGAAGTAGCCGAGAATGGCCGGACGGCCGAACTCGTTGTTAAACGCGGCGCCGCCGAGCGGCCCCTCTTGCATGATGTCAAAGGCGCTGACAATGCGGCTCGGCTTGCCGAAATCCTGCTCCCAGGGCTGCTCGAAGCCGGGAATGCGCAGGTTGGAGACGGAGAAACCGACCAGACCCGCCTTGGGCTTGGCACCGCGACCGGTGGCCCCCTCGTCGCGGATCTCGCCGCCGGAGCCGGTGGCTGCGCCCGGGAACGGGGAGATGGCGGTCGGGTGGTTGTGGGTCTCCACCTTCATCAGGATGTCGACCTGTTCCTGGTGATACTGGTATTCGCCGTTGGCCGGGCTCGGGAAGAAGCGGCCACCCTGGCTCCCTTCCATCACGGCGGCGTTGTCTTTATAGGCAGAGAGGACATGATCCGGCGTCTGCTCGAAGGTGTTCTTGATCATCTTGAACAGCGACTTGGGCTGCTGTTCGCCATCGATGGTCCAGTCGGCATTGAAGATCTTGTGACGGCAGTGTTCGGAGTTCGCCTGGGCGAACATGTAGAGCTCGATGTCGTTGGGGTTGCGACCCAACTTGGTGAAGTTCTCCACCAGATAGTCGATTTCGTCGTCGGCCAGCGCCAGACCGAGCGCCACGTTGGCTTCGGCCAGGGCTGCGCGACCACCGCCCAGCACATCCACCTGGGTGAAGGGGCGCGGCTCGTGGTGAGCAAACAGGGCGGCAGCTTCGCTCATCTCGGCAAACACCACTTCCATCATCCGATCATGGAGCACGGCGGCAATGGCGCTGCGCTGGGCGGCACTCAACTCACCCTGCCCCTTGATGGTCAGGTAATAGGCAATACCACGCTCCAGCCGCTTGACCTGTTTCAGGCCGCAGTTGTGGGCGATGTCGGTTGCTTTGGAAGACCAGGGGGAGATAGTGCCGGGGCGGGGGGTAACAAGAAACAGCTGACCGCTGGGGGTGTGTTCGGGGATGGTCGGGCCGTAGCGCAAGAGCTGGCCCAAGGTCGCTCGCTCGGGGGGAGAGAGGGGGCTTGTCAGCTCGGCAAAGTGCACATACTCGGCATAGACATCCTCTATCTCTACTCCGCTCTCTACTCCACTCTCGTTTCTCATCTGTGCGAAGCGTTGCAGCAGTTTTTGGACACGAAAATCAGACAGTGCTGGGGCACCACGCAAGATATCCATATGACCTTTCTCACCAAGTTTTAAAGTGGGGGGGAATTGAGACGCGCGTATTATAGGGATCTGGCTCACAGCGGACAAACGTTTTTCTCACTTCGTGCAGTGTGACTCTGCGCACACTCTCTGGTATAAAGGTGCCTCTTTTTTGACAAATGCCGATTTTTTCAACAAAGGTACTCACCTACTTGCGCTGCATTTTTCGACTGTTTATCGGGCTGTTGTTGACGCTGACGCTGGTTGGCTGCGACTTCTATAGCCCCTCCAGCCAGCTGGAGCAGATCCGCCAGCGAGGCGAGATCCGGGTTGGCACCATCTATGGTCCCACCTCCTATTACCAGCGTGACGACCTCGCCCAGGGGTTCGATTACGAGCTGGCGCAAAATTATGCCGACTGGTTGGGGGTGAAACTCACCATCATCCCGGTCGACACCACTGACCAACTGGTCACCCTGCTGAAAAAGGGCAAACTCGATCTGGCAGCTGCCGCCATCATGGTCACCCCCGAGCGGCGCGAGCTGTTTCGCTTCGGCCCGGGCTTCTATCAGGTCTCTCCCAAACTGGTCTATCGCAACGGCAAGCCCAAGCCGGCTTCGTTGAACGATATCAAGGGCAAGCTGGTGGTGGCCGCCGGCTCCACCGGGGAAGATCTGCTCAAAGAGATGAGCAAAGAGAATCCGAAACTAGCCTGGAGCACCAGCGACAACGCCGATGTTGAGGAGCTGCTCAAGCAGGTGGTGGATGGCAAGATTGACTACACGGTGGTGCAGGATACCGTGCTGGCCCGTACACAGCGCTACTACCCGGAGCTCACCGAAGGGCTGACCCTGGCCCAGAAGCAAACCGTTGCCTGGGCCATGAGCAAGCTGCCCGATGACAGCCTCTATGCCAGCGTCATCGACTTCTTCGGTCAGCGCTTTATGGATGGTGCCATCGCCAAGCTCGACGAGAAGTACTTCGGCCACGTGCAGAACTTCGACTTTGTCGATACCCGCACCTTCCTCAAGCGCGCCAAGAGCCTGCTGCCCAAGTACCAGCCGCTGTTCCAGACTCACGCCAAGAATATCGACTGGCGTCTGCTCGCCGCCATCAGCTATCAGGAGTCCCACTGGGACCCGCAGGCCCGCTCCTACACCGGCGTGCGCGGCATGATGATGCTGACCGAGCCCACTGCAAAAGCGATGGGGGTCAACGACCGGCTTCATCCGGAAGAGAGCATCAAAGGTGGCTCCCTCTATCTGCAACAGATGATGGAGAAGGTGCCGGATTCGGTGCCCGATGACGAGAAGGTGTGGTTTGCCCTCACCGCCTACAACATCGGTTACGGCCACATGATGGACGCCCGCCGCCTGACCAAAGAGCTCGGCAAGAATCCTGACGCCTGGAGCGACGTGAAAGAGGTGCTGCCGCTGCTGCAGCAAGCGCGCTGGCACCGCAAGGTACGTTACGGCTATGCCCGTGGCAGCGAGGCGCGTAACTATGTCAACAACGTGCGCCAGTATTACCAGAGTCTGCTCTGGCTCGACAACGAGCAACAGAAGGCACATCAGCGGGAGAGTCTCGACAACGACAGCGAGCCCGAGCTGGCCGAGCGCCCCACCGCCATCACCGAAGTGGTCAATCAGATCACCATGCGCTAACCAGCCATTATTCGGCTGTTTTCACGCAAACTTCTCTGTTACCATCGATTCACATCGGAGCCTATCCGAAATCGCATTGTTTTCATTATGTTGAGAGATTAAATAACAGCAATTTCGGATGGGCTCCATCAATGACCCAAGGCCGGGATGGCCAACTGAGTTGGGAGGAGACCAAGATGCAAAAACGTAGAAAAATCAGTCTGGTCAGAAAAGCGAAGTGCAGCTGGAGCCCCAGACGCAAACTCAAGCTTAATGACATCAAGCGCAACCTGTGGCGCAGAAATCGATCCTATACCCTGCTTATTGCAGAGCACACAGCATAAACCCGGCATTCGCCGGGTTTTTTATCTTCTTTCTCACCTAAATATCGTCTTAAACCAGCTCAGCCTTGAACTGTACCGTCCGCTTGGAGATCAGCGAGTTGCAGTGGTTGCAGAAGTAATCCACCGCGCCGCACGCCTTGAGACGCTCCAGCTCCTGCTGGCAGGTGGGGCAGATGGCCGTGACGCGGACATTGGCCTGACACTGGCCACAGGTTTGCTCCTTGCTGCGGGTATCCAGTTCAGCCTGGCATGACGGGCAAAACAGGGCTTCCATAATCAACTCCTCGAAAGTGGATCTGCCATGGTCTTGTTCCATGGCAGATCCCCCTCCCCTTATTCCTCACCTTAACATGGCGAGGATAACAAAGCGGCTGCCGGTGAGGGCAGCCGCAAGGGCTTATTTCTTCTTCATTTTCAGCAGGCGTTTGCGCTGACGTTCCTGACTCAGGGTCATGGTGTTCTTCTTGCCTTCAAACGGGTTGACCGACTCCTGGAACTCGACCCGGATCGGCGAGCCCATGATCTTGAGGGACTTGCGGAAGTAGTTGATCAGATACCGCTTGTAGGAGTCCGGCAAGTCGTTCAGCTGGTTGCCGTGGATCACGATGCGCGGCGGGTTGTAGCCGCCGGCGTGGGCATACTTGAGCTTGACGCGGCGACCATTAACCATCGGCGGCTGGTGATCTTCCTGCGCCATCTGCATGATGCGGGTCAGCATGGCCGTGCTGGTACGACGGGTGGCGGACTGGTAAGCCTCCTGAATGGATTCAAACAGATGGCCGACACCGCTGCCGTGCAGGGCGGAGATGAAGTGGACGCGAGCGAAGTCGATGAAGCCCAAGCGACGATCCAGCTCGTTCTTCACATCCTCTTTCACCTTCTGATCCAGACCATCCCACTTGTTCACCACCAGCACCACGGAGCGACCGGCGTGGAGCACATAGCCAAGGATGCTCAAGTCCTGATCGGTGATGGTCTCCTGGGCGTCGATCACCAGCAGGCAAACGTTGGCATCTTCGATGGCTTTCAGGGTTTTGATAACGGAGAACTTCTCAACCGTCTCGTGCACCTTGCCACGACGACGCACACCGGCGGTGTCGATAACCACATACTTCTGCTCGTCACGCTCCATCGGAATGTAAACGGAGTCACGGGTGGTGCCGGGCATGTCATAGACGATGACCCGATCTTCACCCAGCATGCGGTTGGTCAGGGTAGATTTACCGACGTTGGGACGACCAACGATGGCGAACTTGATGGGCAGGTCGGCGAACGGGGTCTCCTTGGTGTCCTCTTTGGTATCGAGTTCACCGGCAGCCACCATGCGCAGCAGGGCTTCTTCGTCGAAGTCCTCCTCTTCCTCATCCTGCGCATCTTCATCGGTAGCGGAGTCGACCAGGGTCTCCAGATGGGGAGCCAGGGCCAGTTCCAGCAGGCTCAGCACGCCACGACCGTGGGCGGCCGCGATCTGGTAGACCTCGCCCAGCGCCAGACCGTAGAACTCGGAGACCGCGGAATCACCGTCGATACCGTCGGTCTTGTTGGCCACCAGAAATACCTTCTTGTGGGCCTTGCGCAGGTGCTCGGCAATGGCTTGATCCGCCGCGGTCAGACCGGCACGGGCATCCACCATGAACAGCACGACGTCCGCTTCTTCGATGGCCAGCAGAGATTGCTCGGCCATCTTCAGCTCGATCCCCTCTTCGGTGCCATCGATACCGCCGGTATCGACCACGATAAATTCCAGCTCGCCCAACTTCGCCTGACCGTATTTACGGTCCCGGGTCAGACCGGGAAAATCGGCAACCAGGGCATCCCGAGTACGGGTCAAGCGGTTAAAAAGGGTGGATTTCCCCACGTTGGGGCGGCCCACCAGGGCTACTACAGGAGTCATAAAAGCCTCATTCTCAAGACGACAAAGGCTCCGGGTCCGAAGACCAGGAGCCGGATATTCACATTATCGGACGATCAAGGACGCTTGAGGGCGTACAACTTGCCGTCACGGCTCTGCACATACAGGGTCTCGCCATCCACCAGCGGGGCGGCGTAGAGACCACTGCTATCGAGCTGCTGCATAGCCTTGATGGTACCGTCGGTACGATCAAGCCAATACAGGTATCCTTCCACATCACCCACCACCACATAGTCACCGAAGATGACAGGTGCAGTGACGGTACGATTTTCCAGCTGGGTGTTGGACCACAGCTCCAGACCGTTGCGACGGTCGATGGCAAACAGGTGGCTGCGGCTGTCGGTCAGCACGATGGCATTACCGGTCATCGCCAGATCGCGATAGCCGGAATACTTGCGCTTCCACACTTCATCGCCGGTCATCAGCTTGCGCGCCATCAGCTGACCGTTGTAGGCGATGGCGTAGAGCTCATCACCGGCAATCAGCGGGCTGGCATCGACGTCAACCATGCGGTCCAGCTCGGTGGCACCGCGCGGATCAGCCACCTTGGACTGGCGCACCGGCTGGCCGTTGCTCAGCAGGGCGATGCCCACCTTGCCATCGGCACGACCGTAAATCACGGCGCCGTTGGTGATCACAGGTGCACCGGCACTGCGCAGGGTCAGCGGCGGCTGCTCTTCGGAGAGCGACCACTGCATCTTGCCTTCATCAGTGTCGAGGGCGATCAGGCGACCGGAGGTGGTCAACACCACCACGCGGCCATCTTCCACCGCGGGGCTTGCCACCACTTCGCCGGGCACATTGGTCTGCCACAGCACTTCACCGTTCTCTTCGTTCAGGGCGTAGACCACCCCGTTCTCGGAGCCGAGGAACAGCTTGCCGTAACGGGAGACCAGGCCGCCGGAAAGGCGGGCGCTGCGCTTGTCGGCGTTGACCGGCAGGTCGGCCAGATCGACAGTCCAGAGGCGATCGCCACTGGCACGGTCAAAAGCGCTGACATCGCCGTCGCGGGCCGCCGCGTAGATGCGATCCTCTTCCACCACCGGCTTGAGCTGGGAGTAGAAGTCACCGATGCCATCACCCACAGTAGATGACCATGCGGTGTCGGCAGTGAAGGCAGATTCAACCTTGGGCAGCGGCGCCATCGGGTTGAGATCCTCTTCGGAACTGAACAGGGAGCAACCCTGCAGAGCGAAGGAGACCGCAGCCCCCAGCGCCACCATCTTGAATAGATTACGCATCCGGTGCCTCACCAGTCGCAACGGCCGGCAGGGCCAGATCGTCCATTTTCAGCTTGAGCTCGGCGCTACCCTGCAGGCCGCCAGCATCGGCCGCTGCTTGATAGGCATCACGAGCCTCTTCGGTCTTGCCCTGCTTTTGCAGCACATCACCACGGGCTTCGGCTACCTGTGCCTTGAAGGCCTCATTCTGGATGGTTGCCAGCTTGGCCAGCGCTTCATCTGCCTTGCCCTGATCATTCAGCACACGGGCCAGACGCAGCGCCGCGATGGGACGAATGCTCTCGTCACCCGTGGTCGCCACCAGCTCCAGCTGCTCGGCAGCCAGATCCAGCTTGCCCGCCTTGACGGCAGCGGCAGCCAGTTGCAAAGCGGCCAGTTCACCGTAGGAGTCACCCTTGTTGGCAGTGACAAACTGCTGTGCCTGCTCGAAACCGGCGGCATCGCCCTTGGCCAGCTGCTCAATCACCTGGTTGTAAGAGTGGGAGGAGGCCTCCATGGTCTCTTGCTGGTGCTGGTTGTAATAGCGCCAGCCGAACAGACCGACCAGACCGATCACGGTCCCGGCAATCACCGAGGTTCCGTTCTCTTTCCACCACTCCTTGATAACCTCAACCTGTTGTTCTTCGGTGGTATAGACTTCCACAGCTTACTCTCCTTTGGCTGCCAGCAGGGCAATGGCGGCGTCAACCTTGACGGTCTGTTGCTCGGCCTGACCACGCAGATATTTGATAGTGATCTCCCCGTTTTGCACCTCGGTCTCACCAAGGATCAGGGCGATTGCCGCGCCGCTCTTGTCGGCACGTTTGAGTTGTTTCTTGAAGTTGCCACCACCGCAGTGGCTCATCAGACGCAAGTCCGGCAGGGCATCACGCAGACGCTCGGCCAGCTGGAAGCCAGCCTGCTCGGTCCCCTCGCCCACCATCGCCAGATAAACATCCACCGCCGGGCGGATATCGGCGTTGAGCTCGAGAGTTTCCAGCATCAGCACCAGACGCTCCATGCCCATGGCAAAGCCCACGGCCGGGGTCGGTTGACCGCCCAACTGCTCTACCAGACCATCGTAGCGGCCACCGGCACAGACGGTGCCCTGGGCACCCAGACTGCTGGTGACCCACTCGAACACGGTCAGGTTGTAGTAGTCAAGACCACGCACCAGACGCTCGTTCACTTCGTATTTGATACCGGCAGACTCGAGCAGGCGCTTGAGCCCCTCGAAGTGGGCCAGGCTCTCTTCGCCCAGATGGTCGAACAGACGCGGGGCCCCCGCCAGAATGGCCTGTACCTTTTCATCCTTGGAGTCGAGCACCCGCAGCGGGTTGCTGTACATGCGGCGCTGGCTCTCTTCGTCCAGCTGATCCTTGTACTGCTCCAGATAGGCCACCAGCGCATCGCGGTAAGCGGCACGCTCAGCGCTCTGGCCCAGGGTGTTGAGCTGCAGGGTGACATGCTCGCTGATGCCAAACAGACGCCACAGGCGGTGGGTCAGCATGATCAGCTCGGCGTCAATGTCCGGCCCGTTGATGCCAAACAGCTCGACACCGAACTGATGGAACTGGCGGTAACGGCCCTTCTGGGGACGCTCGTGACGGAACATGGGGCCCATGTACCACATCCGGCGTTCCTGGTTATAGAGCAGACCGTGCTCGATACCGGCACGGACGCAGCTGGCGGTCCCTTCCGGACGCAGGCTCAAGCTGTCGCCGTTACGGTCTTCAAAGGTGTACATCTCTTTTTCGACCACGTCGGTCACTTCACCGATGGCGCGCTTGAACAGATGAGTCTGCTCGACAATCGGCATGCGCACTTCGCTGTAGCCATAGCTGGCAACGACCTGGCGCAGGATCTGTTCAACCTTCTGCCATACCGGGCTCTGCTCCGGCAGGCAATCATTCATACCGCGAATAGCTTGGATCTGTTTTGCCACGTTGATACTCGAGAAAAAGAGGTAAAATTTGGCCGCATTATAGGGATTTTCCCCCCCAAGGTAAAATCAGGGAATCCGGATGCGGGATTTAAAATCAGTCACCTGGAAAAAGGGCCACCCAATGTGGCCCTGTTTCGCTTACTCCTTGTCCATCGGGATCCGGTTGGCGGGATCCAGCATGGCGGCGCGGGCGCGAATGCGGCGCTCCAGAGTTGGAATGAGATCCTTGTTGTCGAGCCGATCGACCCGCAGGCCCCCTTCATAGAAGGCACTCTTGTTGGCGGCACCCGCCAGACCAAGGTCGGAGACCAGTGCTTCGCCCGGGCCATTCACCACACAGCCGATGATGGAAACATCCATCGGGGTGATGATGTCTTCGAGCCGCTCTTCCAGCGCATTGACGGTAGCGATCACATCGAACTCCTGCCGTGAGCAGGATGGGCAAGCGATAAAGTTGATGCCACGGGAGCGAATACGCAGAGATTTGAGGATATCGAAACCGACCTTTACCTCCTCCACCGGATCCGCCGCCAGCGAGATACGCAGGGTATCGCCGATGCCGTCGGTGAGCAGCATGCCCAGACCAATGGCAGACTTCACCGCGCCGGCACGGAAACCGCCCGCTTCGGTGATGCCAAGGTGCAGCGGCTGCTCGATCTGCTTGGCCAGCAGGCGATAGGCACCGACGGCCAGGAACACATCGGAGGCCTTGACACTCACCTTGAAGTCCTGAAAGTCGAGGCGATCGAGGTAGTCCACGTGACGCATGGCGGACTCTACCAGCGCTTCGGGGGTCGGCTCGCCGTACTTCTCCTGGATATCTTTCTCCAGCGACCCGCCATTGACCCCGATACGGATCGGGATATTGAGGTCGCGCGCGCAATCGACCACAGATCGCACCCGCTGCTCGTTGCCGATGTTGCCCGGGTTGATACGCAGGCAGTCGGCACCGTACTCGGCCACTTTCAGGGCGATGCGATAGTCGAAGTGGATATCGGCAACGATGGGGATGCGGGTCTGCTGTTTGATCAGCCGGAAGGCTTCCGCCGCTTCCATGGTGGGCACGGAGACACGGACGATATCGGCACCGACCCGCTCGATCCGCTGGATCTGCTCGATGGTGGCGGCGACATCTGTGGTCTTGGTGTTGGTCATGGTCTGCACGGTAATGGGGGCATCGCCCCCAACCGGTACATTACCAACCATGATCTGTCTGGATTTACGACGAATGATGGGTGATTCGTGAGAAGACATGGGAAACAGATTACTCCTGCGGCAGTGAGAAGCGGGCTGTACGACCGTTGTTGTAACGGCTCATATCAAACGACTGACCCTTGTAGTCAAGCTTGACGGCCATGGGCGCGCCAATGATGAACTTCAGGGGCTCGGCGCCTTCCAGCACCAGCTCGTCGTTGGCCTTCTTCAGACCACTGAACAGGGTCTTGCCGTTGGCATCCTTCACATCCAGCCAGCAATCGGCGGTGAAGCTCATCTTCAGTTGCGGCGCAGTCGCCGGATCAACGACAGCCTCTTCAGATTCGGTGCCATTGGCGCCGGATACCGCAGCATCGGTCGCAGTGCCGACAGCCGCGCTGACATCGGTCGGGGCAACAGCCGCAGAAGCAGGCGCCAGGGTAGCAGTCGCATCGGAGACCACCGCGGGGGCAGTCACGTCAGTGGCGGCAGGTGCGATGGCAGCGCCTTCCACCGGAGCCGTTTTGATCGCATCGGGCGGCGTGATAGCAGGTTCAGCCGGAGTCGAACCGGTTGCACTCATCTCGGTGGCTGCCAGCGCTTCATCACCGGCGGAGCGACGGGAAGTACTCTGCCACCACCAGGCGACCGAGAGCGCAATCAACACCAGAATAACCAGCCAGGTGACTACCTTGAGCCGATTGTCGTTGGCTTGCTGGCGAGAGCGACGGGAGAAGCTCTGCATGTCGATATTGTCGGGAGGAGTCAGACCCAGCTTGTCGTAAGCGGCCAGAATGGTCTCTTCCGGGATCCCGACCAACTTGGCATAGGTACGCAGATAGCCCCGAATAAAGGTATGGGACGTATGTTTGTCGTAGGTATCCGATTCGATGGCGGCGATCAGGGTCAGACGAAGGTGAATGCGGGACGCAACCTGTTCTCGTGTCCAGCCAAGCTGTTCACGGGCATTGCGCAGCAGCTGGCCTGGACCTGCTGCCTGGGAATCGTCTTGTTGGAAATCGTGTGGCTGTTCAATAGTCATTGGCTAAATAACGCTTGGCTTGTTGCGAAGTGGGATATTGCCTTACCAGCTCAGTCCCGAATTGGTGAAGTAATGCCGGCTTGTCCATTGCCTGTGCCAATCTGAGTCTCAACCAGAGACTCTCCTCATTCTCGTCTGACACATCGGCAAAACGGGCGAGGTAGGACTGCACATCAGGCAGCTTGCCATCTTTCATGGAAAGCTCGGCCAAGTCCAGCAATAACCTTGGATTGCCCGGATTATACCCCAAGGCCAGGAGATAGTACTCGGTTGCTTTATCATTTCTGCGATTTTGCAGGGCACAAAGTGCCGCATTTTCATAGGTATCGGCAATCTTCACATAGCCTGGTTGAATAACAGCCTGGTTGAATGCCTTGTCTGCCTCATCATAACGGCCACGATCACAGAGGAAGGCGCCATAGTTGTTCATTGCGTCAGCATTGGACGGATCCATGGCAAGGGCGTTCTTGTAATGCTCTTCAGCCGCCTTGAAATCCCCCACCCTCTGGTAGAAGTAGGCAAAACCGATCTGCACTTGAGGATTGGAGGGGTCATACTGGAGGGCGCGATCAAGATTGAACTTGGCCTGCTCGGCATTGCCCTGACGCAGGTACTGGATACCCAGGTCGAGGCGGGTTTGGGCAGCCGCCTTGAGGTCAGGACCCACTTCACGCTGGGTCGAGTTCTGGCCAGCGTAAGTGGTCTCGGTCACACAGCCTGGCAGCGCGCAGAGCGCTGCCACTACGATCAATGTACGTGTATCCATTCCCTGTCTATACAATGGCTTAGCATTTAAACCATTTTGACGGAAATCCCATCCTGTTGCATCCGATTTTTGATAGTTCGCTTGGTACGGTCAATCACGTCACCCACCAGCTGACCACAGGCGGCATCGATGTCATCACCACGGGTCTTGCGGACAATCACGGTGAAACCGTACTCCATCAGCACCTTGGAGAAGCGATCGATACGGCTGTTGCTCGGCTTGCCGTAAGGGTTGCCCGGGAAGGGGTTGAACGGGATCAGGTTGATCTTGCTCGGAGTGTCCTTGAGCACCTTGGCCAGCTCGTGCGCATGCTGCATATCGTCATTGATATGATCGAGCAGCACATACTCGACGGTTACCCGACCACCGTTGGCATTGGATTTGGCCAGGTAGCGACGGACACCGGCGAGGAACTCCTCGATGTTGTATTTGTCGTTGATCGGCATGATCTCTGAACGCAGCTTGTCGTTCGGGGCGTGCAGGGAGATAGCCAGCGCCACGTCGATCTGGTCGCCCAGCTTGTCCAGCGCAGGTACCACGCCAGAGGTGGAGATGGTCACCCGGCGCTTGGAGATGCCAAAGCCGTAGTCATCCATCATCAGACGCATGGCGGGCACCACGTTGGCGAGGTTGAGCAGCGGCTCGCCCATCCCCATCATCACCACGTTGGTGATGGGACGCTTGCCACCGACCACGCGGGCCGCACGCCACACCTGACCGATGATCTCGGAGACTTTCAGATTGCGGTTGAAGCCTTGTTGAGCCGTGGAGCAGAACTTGCACTCCAGCGCACAGCCAACTTGAGAGGAGACGCAGAGGGTCGCGCGGTCATCTTCCGGGATGTAGACGGTCTCGACCTCCTGATCGCCCACCTGCAAGGCCCACTTGATGGTGCCATCGGCAGAGCGCTGCTCGCGGCTGATCTCGGGCGCCTTGATCTCGGCGATCGCCTTGAGGCGCTCTTTGAGCACCTTGTTGACGTTGGTCATCTGATCGAAATCATCACACCCAAAGTGATAGATCCACTTCATGACCTGATCTGCCCGGAATGGCTTCTCGCCCAGTTCGACGAAAAAGGCACGCATGGCATCCCGATCAAGATCCAGCAGGTTGATTTTTGTTTCGCTCATCAATGGCCTCAGTTCAAACACTTCATCAATTATTGGCTGACGACGTCAGGGGGCGGCATTGTACAAATAATGGGTCTGGCTTTCCACCTGGAGAATAGAGGGATATTGCGTAAACGGCGAAAACAACAAAGGGAGCCGAGGCTCCCTTGGGTCATCATCCACAAAAATCAGCCGCGCGGGCAGATCTCGTTGTCAGAGAAGAAGTAGGCAATTTCGCGGGCAGCGGATGCCGGTGCATCGGAGCCATGTACTGCGTTGCGATCGATGCTCTCGGCATAACAGGCACGCAAGGTACCAGCCAGCGCCTCTTTCGGGTTGGTAGCACCCATGATCTCGCGATTGCGACGGATGGCGTCTTCCCCTTCCAGCACCTGTACCATGACAGGGCCAGAGGTCATGAAGCTGACCAGATTGTCATAAAAAGGCTTGCCCTGATGCTCGGCATAGAAACCGGCAGCCTGTTCACTGCTCATGTGCAGCATTTTGGATGCCACCACTTTCAAGCCTGCGCTTTCGAAACGGCTATAGATGGCACCGATCAGGTTCTTGCTGACAGCATCCGGTTTAACGATAGAGAAGGTACGTTCGATGGCCATTGATATCTTTCCTTAACTACAGAGTTTTATTGTTAGAATCCATGTTCGCTGGCGATTATACGTAAACAAAAACCGGAAAAACACACAAACAAGCAACTTTTTATTAAACATCACTCCCTTGCAATCAACATCCACACTCATCTTGACCGAGCAGAGCCGGAAAATATGTGCGCTTGCGCACGATAGTTACCTTAAGCCGCCAAAACCCCATCTTTTGTTCACAATTCGAACAGCATGAAAAAGGCACCCGAAGGTGCCTTGTCTCGCCTATTTGGCTTCCGCCAGCAAGGCCCGCGCTATGGTGCGCATCCCCAGAGTATTGGCTCCCGGCGCCCAGAGGGCATCGCCGTTGTCACTGAAGCAGGCGGCCAGATCGATATGCAGCCAGCCCATCCCTTCGTTGGCAACGAAACGGGAGAGGAAACCCGCCGCGTTGGAGGCGCCACCCGGCCCGCCCCCCTTCACCGGACGGCTGTTGGCCGTGTCGGCGTAATGGGAAGGGCACTGCTGGCGGTGCCAGGGCTCCAGCGGCAACGGCCAGGCTGGCTCATGCTCGGCATCGGCATAGGTCATGGCCCGACTTACCAACCCTTTGTCGAGGCCGAACAGAGCATTGTAGCGCCCACCCAGCGCCATCACGGCAGCACCAGTCAGAGTTGCGGCATCGATGATCAGCGGTGCGCCGGACTCGCTCGCCAGTTGCAAGCCATCGGCCAGCACCAGCCGCCCTTCGGCATCGGTATTCACAATCTCGACTGTGGTACCGTTCTTGTAGGTGAGGATGTCGCCCAGCTTGTAGGCGTGGCCGGAGACCATGTTCTCGGCGCAGCAGAGGATCAGCTTCACCCGCTTGTCGAGCCCGCGCAGCATGGCCAGCGCCAGCGCACCGGTGACAATCGCCGCGCCCCCCATGTCGCACTTCATGGTGAGCATCCCCTCGGAGCTCTTCATGGAGTAGCCGCCGGAGTCAAAGGTGATCCCCTTGCCCACCAGCGCTGCTGCCACCGGCGCCTTGGGGTCACGCCCCGGGTTGAAGTCGAGCTCCAGCAATACCGGTTCGCGCGCACTGCCGCGGCCCACCTGATAGAGGCCGACCCAGCCCGCCTGTTGCAGCGCTTCGCCTTTCAAAATGCGATGACTCACCTTGTCCGGCGCCAGCTCGGTAATAAAAGAGGCAGCTTCCACCGCCAGCTCCAGCGGGCCCAACTGCTCCGGGGTGGCATTGGTCATCTCGCGCACCCAGCGGCCGCAGAGCCAACGCGCTTCCAGCTCCTCTCTGTCCTCTTCCGAGGACATGGCCCACTGCAGTTGCACCTCCGCCTTGGGGGTTTGCAGCCCTTGGGCAAAAGCCCACTGCTGTTCACGCTCCCAGTGACCAGCCAGGGTCACTTTCTGGATCCCCTGCTGGCAGAGGCGACGGGCCGCCTGCTGGATATCGAACAGCGGATTGGCCGTCACCAGATGGACCACCATGCCGTCGGCACGGTGAGAGAGCAGCGCCCCCTCCCCCCACTCGGCCGGTGCAAATTCACGACTCAGCCAGACATTCATGCGGTCACCTCCTGCAGCCAGCGTGCGATTGTGCGCAGACCGTGCCCCTTGGCGCCGGTCGCCCAGAGATCATTGCCCGATTTCTGATAAGAGGCTGCCAGATCCAGGTGCACCCAACCCTTGCCCTCATCACGCACGAAGCGGGAAAGGAACGCAGCAGCCGTGGTGGCACCGGCCGTGCCTTCTGCCGAGGCGACGTTGCCCAGATCGGCAAAGGCCGAGGTGAGCTGGCTGGCATGCCAGGGTTCCAGCGGCAGCGCCCACGCCTGCTCGTTTTCCACCTTGGCGGCGGCCAGCGCACGCTGCTGTTCGGTCTCATCGAGGGCAAACACCGCATTATAATCGCGCCCCAGCGCCATCTTGGCGGCGCCGGTCAGGGTGGCTGCGTCAAGGATATAAGCCGCACCGCTGTCGGAGGCCGCCATCAGGCCATCGGCCAGCACCAGACGACCTTCCGCATCGGTGTTCTGGATCTCGACCGAAACCCCATTCTTGTAGGTGAGGATGTCGCCCAGTTTGAAGGCGTGGCCGGAGACCAGGTTCTCGGCGCAGCAGAGAATGAGCTTCACCCGCTGGTTCAGACCGCGGCTGATAGCCAGCGCCAGCGCGCCGGTCACCATGGCCGCGCCGCCCATATCGGACTTCATCGGCAGCATGTTGTCAGAGGACTTCATGGAGTAGCCACCGGAATCAAAAGTGATCCCCTTGCCCACCAGCGCCGCCACCACGGGTGCATTGCGATCCCCGGTCGGGTTATAGTCGAGCTCCAGCAGCACAGGCTCGCGCTCGCTGCCACGGCCAACCGACCAGATCCCGATATGGCCGGACTCGCGCAGCGCTTCACCGGCGGTGATGCGAGCTGTAACCTGATCCCCGGCCAGACCACGAATGAGCAACAGGGCCGATTCCGCCAGACTCATGGGGTAGATCTCTTCCGGACAGCCATTGGTGATGTCACGTACCCAGCGAGCCGCCTTGAGCAGCGCATCCAGTTCACGGGCTTCCGCGTCGCTCTGCTGGCCAAAATCCAGTTCACGCGATCCCTTGGCGGCGTAGAACCCCTGGGCGAACGCGTAGCGACGCTCCAGATCCCAGCCTTCACCGACCAGCGTCACCCGCTTGATCCCGCTCGATTCGAGGCGACGGGCGGCGCGCTGAACGGTGCGCAGAACATCCTTCTCCTGACCGGCGGCACCAAGATGGATCAGTGCCTCGTCGCCATTGAAACTGAGCTGGGCGCCCTCGCCCCAATAGGCGGCCGCAGCCTGGGTGGATAACGCTACCTTCATCATGTCAGCCATCGTGTTTGCTTCCTTTTTACTGGCACTATGTATAAGCACTCTTTATGGGAAAGAGCTTATTGGCAAAGAGAGAATAACGAATACAAAAAAGGCCGTGCCCCCGAGGGTCACGGCCTTCCACCATATCACTGAAGCACCACAGGATGCTGCACGTGCAATTCACTCATGTGTAATTAATGGCGTTCAGAGGCAAGGTTCAGGGTGTACTTGGGCAGTTCCACCACCAGATCCTCGTCCGCCAGTTTTGCCTGGCAGCTGAGGCGCGATTCCGGCTCCAACCCCCACGCCTTGTCCAGCATGTCGTCTTCCAGCTCGTCACTTGGCTCGAGCGAGTCAAAGCCCTCGCGCACCACGCAGTGGCAGGTAGTGCAGGCACAGGATTTCTCGCAGGCATGCTCGATTTCGATACCGTTGCGCAGCGCCACATCCAGAATGGTCTCGCCGCTTTGCCCCTCGAGGGCGGCGCCATCCGGACAGAGTACGGGATGAGGAAGAATGATCAGTTTTGGCATATTACACCTTGTTGACGTTTTGTCCGGTCAGCACCTTGCGGATGGAGGCGTCCATCCGGCGGGCTGCAAACTCGCCACTGACAGCATCGGCTGCCTCAATGGCTTCTTTGATTTGATGGGTTGCGCCGCTGTTGCGCATGGTCAGCAGATGGGCGATAGCGGCATCAATCTCGGCACGCTCGGCAGCATTGAGCAGGGCATCGCCATCGGCGGCCAGCGCCGCATTGAGACTCTCGACCACCCGGTCGGCTTCAACCTGCTGCTCGGCCAGCATGCGGGCATCCATATCCTGCTGGGCATTCTCGATGGAGGCACTCAGCATGTTGAGGATATCCTGCTCCGCCAGCCCGTAAGAGGGCTTGACCTGGATCTCGGCCTGCACGCCGGAGGATTTCTCCATGGCGCTGACCGAGAGCAGACCATCCGCATCCACCTGGAAGGTGACGCGAATATGGGCGGCACCGGCGGCCATCGGCGGAATACCGGTCAGGGTAAAGCGGGCCAGGGAGCGGCAATCGGCCACCAACTCGCGCTCGCCCTGTACCACATGGATCGCCATGGCGGTCTGACCATCCTTGAAGGTGGTGAACTCCTGGGCGCGGGCAACCGGAATGGTAGTGTTGCGCGGGATCACCTTCTCGGCGAGGCCACCCATGGTCTCCAGACCCAGTGAAAGCGGGATAACGTCAAGCAGCAGCATCTCGGCATCGGGCTTGTTGCCCACCAGGATATCGGCCTGGATAGCGGCGCCAATGGCGACCACCTTATCAGGATCGATACTGGTCAGCGGCGTACGCTGGAAGAACTCGCCCACCAGTTCACGCACCAGCGGCACCCGGGTGGAGCCACCGACCATCACCACTTCCAGCACTTCCACCTGCTCGAGACCGGCATCGCGCAGGGCGCGGCGACAAGCCAGCAAGGTCCGTTTCACCAGCGGGGTGATGAGCTCATCAAACTGGCTGCGGCTCACTGATCCCTGCCAGCCCGCAAAGGTGCACGCTACCTGCTCGGCATCGGTCAGACCATGCTTGACGGCAGCGGCCACATCCAGCAGCTCGCGCTGCAGATGGGCATCCAGCTCGCCGGAGAGGCCCGCTTGCTCCTTGATCCAGTCCGCCAGCAGGTGATCAAAATCATCACCGCCGAGGGCGGAATCGCCGCCGGTCGCCATCACTTCAAACACACCGCGGTGCAGACGCAGGATGGAGATATCGAAGGTGCCGCCCCCCAGATCGTAAACCGCGATCACCCCTTCCTGACCGGAGTCAAGGCCATAGGCAATCGCGGCCGCGGTCGGCTCATTGAGCAGACGCAGTACGTGCAGACCGGCCAGACGGGCCGCATCCTTGGTTCCCTGACGCTGGGCATCATCGAAATAGGCGGGCACGGTAATGACCACGCCATCGAGATCGCCACCCAGGGTCTGGGCGCCACGCTCGGCCAGCTTTTTGAGAATTTCGGCCGATACCTGCACCGGATTGACCAGCCCCTGACGGGTTTGCAGTTGCGGCATGCCATTGTCGGCGGCAACAAACTGGTAAGGCTGCTGGCGGGTATCGATATCGGCCAGCGCCTTGCCCATCATCCGTTTGACCGAGACGATGGTGTTGTGAGGATCGAGTGCCGCTTCGCGCTTGGCATCAATCCCCACTCGAATGGCGTCGCTTTGATAGTGCACGACTGACGGGAGCAGGTCGCGCCCTTGCTCATCGCAAAGGGTATCGGCGTGACCGCTGCGAACCGCAGCGACGAGAGAGTTGGTAGTGCCGAGATCGATGCCGACGGCACGTTTGTGCTGATGAGGTACAGCGCTCTGGCCGGGTTCGGCGATTTGCAGTAATGCCATGGGTAATGAAACTTCCAGCGTTAAAGGATCAAGACTCGAGAAGCGAGTCTTCGAATCGTTCCAGCTCTTCGAGGAGCTTGTCGACAAACTTGAGTTTGCGAACGCAATCAGCGGCAACGAGATCTCTGCCGGCGGCAAGAGACTCGGTCAGCTGCTGCATCAACATCTGGTGATCATGCCTGATCTCGCTGCGAAAATCCTTGATGGCGCGCTCAGGGTCTGCGTCATCTTTCAGGTCGGCCAAACGCTCGCGCCACTCCAGCTGCTGCATCAGAAACGCGGTATCTTGCAGAGTCTGCTGTTCACCACGGATATCAGTGCCACGCAGGGAGAGCAGATATTCTGCACGGCGCAGCGGCGCCTTGAGGGTGGTGAATGCTTCGTTGATCTGGGCGGCACGTTGCACCGCAGCCAGCTGCTCCCGTTCGGGGGCGGTGGCAAAACGATCAGGATGGAATTGGGTTTGCAGCTGGCGGTAGGTATCAGCCAACTGACGGGTATCGAGCTCGAAGCCTTCAACCAGCCCAAACAGCTCGAAATGATTCATGCAAACCTCTTGGAAACGTTCGCCACTACCTCACTCGCCCCAGGCAAATGAGATGTGGTTGAACGGGTCATGGGCGACCCGTCCAACCACAGACGAAGGATCATTGACGTCAAACAGCTCAGACACTGAAGCTTTCGCCGCAACCACACTCGCCTTTGGCGCATGAGAAGGTATTGTTGAACTAAACATATCTGACCCGTTCAACAACAGACGAAAGATCATTCACGTCAAACATCTCAGACACTGAAGCTTTCGCCGCAACCACACTCGCCTTTGGCGTTGGGATTGTTGAACTGGAAGCCCTCGTTGAGGCCCTCCTTGACGAAATCCAGCTCGGTGCCATCCAGATGGATCAGACTCTTGGCATCGACAATAATCTTGACGCCCTGCTGCTCGAACACCTGATCCTCATCGGTCAGTTCATCAACGAACTCAAGCACGTAGGCCAGACCGGAGCAGCCGGTGGTTTTGACGCCGAGGCGCAGGCCAATGCCCTTGCCCCGGTTAGCCAGAAAAGAGGAAACCCGTGCCGCGGCGGCATCTGTCATGGTAATAGCCATACTGCTCTCCGGCGCTTAGAGACCTTTCTTCTGCTTGTAATCGGCGATGGCGGCCTTGATGGCGTCCTCGGCCAGAATGGAGCAGTGGATCTTCACCGGTGGCAGGGCCAGCTCTTCGGCGATATCTGTGTTCTTGATGCCAGCCGCTTCGTCCAGGGTCTTGCCCTTGACCCATTCGGTCACCAGGGAGCTGGAGGCGATGGCAGAACCGCAGCCGTAGGTCTTGAACTTGGCATCTTCGATGATGCCTTCGTCGCTGATCTTCAATTGCAGCTTCATCACGTCGCCACAAGCGGGCGCACCGACCATGCCGGTTGCAACGCTGGGATCATTCTTGTCAAAACCACCGACGTTGCGAGGATTCTCGTAGTGGTCGATTACTTTTTCACTGTAAGCCATATCTCACTCCTGCTAATTCTGTTGCTCACTGACCCGGTGGATCAGTGATGAGCCCATTCGACCGTGTTCAGATCGACGCCGTCTTTGTACATCTCCCACAGGGGGGACATCTCGCGCAGACGACCGATGGAGTCACGAATAAGCTTGACCGCGTAGTCAATCTCTTCCTCGGTGGTGAAGCGACCCATGCTGAAACGGATGGAGCTGTGTGCCAGCTCATCGTTCAGACCCAGTGCGCGCAGCACATAGGAGGGTTCCAGGCTGGCGGAGGTACAGGCCGAACCGGAAGAGACCGCCAAATCTTTCAGCGCCATGATGAGGGATTCCCCTTCCACATAGGCAAAGCTGACGTTGAGGTTACCCGGAACACGTTGCTCCAGATCGCCATTGATGTAGACGGCTTCAATGTCCTTGATGCCATTCCACAGACGCTGGCGCAGTGCCAAGATACGCTCGCCTTCACTCACCATCTCTTCTTTTGCGATGCGGAAAGCTTCGCCCATCCCGACGATCTGGTGGGTCGGCAGAGTACCGGAACGCATGCCGCGCTCGTGGCCGCCACCGTGCATCTGGGCTTCCAGACGAACGCGGGGTTTGCGGCGAACAAACAGTGCACCGATCCCTTTCGGACCATACACCTTGTGCGCAGAGACGGAGAGCAGGTCCACTTTCAGTGCTTCCACATCTACCGGGATCTTGCCCACACTCTGAACGGCATCCACGTGCAGCAGGATCTTGCGGGAACGGCACAACTCGCCGATGGCGGCAATGTTCTGAACCACGCCGATTTCGTTGTTCACATGCATGATGCTGACCAGGATGGTGTCATCACGCATGGCATTCTCGATCATCTCGATAGTGAACAGGCCGTTGGGCATCGGCTCAAGATAGGTCACCTCGAACCCTTCACGCTCCAGCTGGCGACAGGTATCGAGCACCGCCTTGTGTTCGGTCTTGGAGGTGATGATGTGCTTGCCCTTGCTGGCATAGAAGTGGGCAACACCCTTGATGGCCAGGTTATTGGATTCGGTCGCACCGGAAGTGAAGACGATCTCGCGGGGATCGGCACCGATCAGATCTGCCACTTGATTACGGGCCAGATCCACCGCCTCTTCGGCTTGCCAGCCAAAGCGGTGAGAACGGGAAGCCGGATTGCCGAACAGGCCATCCATGGTGAGACACTGCATCATTTTTTCTGCGACACGCGGGTCCACCGGACAGGTTGCCGAATAATCAAGGTAAATAGGCAGTTTCATGTTTTTCTCCGTCACAGTCCGGGTCATACAGAGTCCCGCTGTGGAAAGCACGTTTATAGTTGGACTTTCAAGCTCACATCGCCGTGTTCTGCCCGTTCAACCAGGGACAACACGGTCTTCATTTGTTCATCTTGCTTGCCGGCAATGCGGCGCACATCGGCCTGGCGTACCAGCTCGGCCAGCGTGATATCCCCGAGGAAGCTGGAGATCCGCTCACTCAGGTCGCGCCACAGGGAGTGAGTCAGGCACTGGGTACCGCCGTGGCAACCGCCCTTGCCGAGGCACTTGGTTGCATCGACCGACTCATCGACCGCGGTGATCACTTGACCCACCGAAATCTCGCCTGGGGCCAACCCGAGGCGATAACCACCACCCGGGCCACGCACGCTGCTCACCAGACCATGTTTGCGCAGGCGGGCAAAGAGCTGCTCGAGATAGGACAACGAGATGCCCTGGCGCTCGGAAATATCGGCAAGGGGGACGGGCCCCTGCTCTGCATGCAGCGCCACGTCGAGCATGGCGGTTACAGCGTAACGTCCTTTTGAAGTCAGTCTCATGTGCCTTACCGTCTTGCGAAGCAATTTAATGGGGCACATGGTCACATACCCGACCAAATCAGTCAAGTATATGGTTGAGTAAATCAGTCGGATTAATCCGGTACGCGCGCTTTCTGCACCGAGGTCAGAATACCGCGCAGAATGTTGAGCTCCGCCGCTTCCGGCCGAGCCCGATTGAACAGGCGACGCAGCTTGCTCATCACATGACCCGGATGATCATCAGCAATAAAACCGGTCTTCATCAGGGTTTGTTCCAGGTGCTGATAAAACCCTTCCAGCTGAGCGGCACTCGGGTAGACCATCTCCTCTTCAGGCTCGGCGGCCTGCCCCTGCAGCCAGCGCATCCGCACTTCGTAACAGAGGGTCTGCACCGCCATGGCCAGATTGAGGGAGCTGTAATCAGGATTGGCCGGAATGGCCACGTGGTAGTGGCACTTTTGCAATTCGTCGTTGGTGAGACCGGTGCGCTCACGACCAAACACCAGCGCAACCGGGTGCTGCATCCCCTCAACCACCGACTTTTCGCCGGCCTCACGGGGATCGAGCATGGGCCAGCTCAGGGTTCGAGAGCGGGCGCTGGTGCCAATCACCAGACCACAATCGGCAATTGCGTCGTCCAGCGTCGGGACGATACGGGCATTGGCAAGCACATCGCTGGCACCAGCCGCCAGGGCGAAGGCATTGTCATCCGGCAAGGCTTGCGGATCAACCAATACCAGCTGAGTCAAACCCATGGTCTTCATGGCTCGTGCCGCAGACCCCATGTTGCCGGTATGAGAGGTGTTTACCAAAACGATACGAATCTGATCCAACATGCCCAGTCAATCTTCAGTCAAAAATGGCGCGCAATTGTAACATAAGAGAACACAATGTTGGCACCGTAAAAGCCGAGCCATTTCAGAACAAAACTACCCGTTTGTATAACAAACCAGCATGAGGGAAGTGAGAGGGGGGGACTAAACTTGATGGATATCCGATAAACGGCACAGGAGACACCACGCCATGCTTCCTCCCTTTATCTATGAGAGATTGCCCAGCCTCTACCTGCTGGCAGCCATTGCCATTATTACGTTGAGTGAACAGCCCCTGCTCTGGTTTGCAGGCGCCTTGCTGTTTATCGCCGGAGCGGTGACCTGGATGATGCGCTCCAGCTACCGACGTACCGATCTGATTATCTTTCCGAGCAAACGCTGGCTACAGCCGGAGTGGCTGTATGAAGCGCAACCCTTTATCTGGCTGGCTGCGGGGCTGGCCATGTCACAGCTGCCCGCCCCTGCGGCACTCATCGCCTTGGTGCCCTGTCTGTGGGCCTGTCGTTGCCTCTGGGCACGGCACCATTATCGTCGCCATGCCCATGGGGTGATTGTCCACTTAAGACGGGATCCCGCCCGGCGCCGTCCGCACCGGAGCCTGCGCTGACTCGGTACGGGCGCGTTCGATAAACGTCGCCAGATCCATCAGGGGATACTTCATCAGGCTTGGCAAGCCATCGAGATCCAGACTGTCCATCAAGTTTTTCACCTCAAGACCCAGTTCGGTATCCCCTTCTATCTTCAGCTTGCGCTGGAAAAAAAGCGAATCCGGATCCTCTTTGCGACCAGCGATGAGGATCAGGTCGTTGGCGGTACCGCTGAAGCAGACATCGGCCTTGTCACACTCGCGAGCTACCACCAGCTGGCCATTCTGCTCACTGATAAACCAGCACAGCTCCAGATCAGAGACTTCGACTTTCAGCCACTTGTCTGCCAGAAACTCGAAATCGCCATCTTCGATAGCCTCTTTGAATACCCGGGCCAGCAAACTCTCCATCAGCTGCTTTTGCAGATTGAAGGGAACCAGCTTGAGGGGATGGCGCAAGAAGCGCGGAGCCTGTTCGACCAGGCGGCGTTGCAGTTGTTGAAACACGATAGACTCCCTTTTTTTGCGCATTCAAACACAGGGAGAGTGGCAAGATCCTGTTGGAAATCAAACTTGTGCAGGGTTACCTCAAGAAGGGTAAAGCCACATAAAGCTGCCTCAGGTCAAAAAGCGGGAGTGCATGGCTGCATACAATCAGGGCTCGTTTGCCCTTCATATGCACTCTCGGAGCGTACCAATGGAATTACTCTGTCCGGCAGGCAGTTTGCCGGCACTGAAAACCGCCGTGGATAACGGGGCCGATGCCGTTTATATCGGTTTCAAGGATGACACCAATGCACGCCACTTTGCCGGTCTCAACTTTACCGACAGCAAACTGGAGAAGGCGGTAGATTATGTGCATCAACATGGTCGCAAGCTGCATATTGCCATCAATACCTTTGCCCATCCCGGGGCCGATACTCGATGGAAACAGGCGGTTGATCGCGGGGTGGCCCTCGGCGCCGATGCGTTAATCATCGCCGATCTCGCCGTGCTGGAATATGCCAGCCGCCACTACCCCAAGATGGAACTCCATGTCTCGGTGCAGGCCAGCGCCACCAATGCCGCCGCCATTCGCTTCTATCAGCAGCAATTCAATGTCACACGGGTGGTGCTGCCCCGGGTGCTCTCCATGTATCAGGTCAAGCAGCTGGCCCGCGAGACCGATGTTGGCCTTGAGGTATTCGCCTTTGGCAGCCTCTGCATCATGGCCGAGGGGCGCTGCTATCTCTCTTCCTACATGACTGGCGAGAGCCCCAACACCGTCGGCGCCTGCTCACCGGCCAAGTTCGTCCGTTGGGAAGAGACCCCGAATGGCCTCGAGTCGCGACTCAACGAAGTGCTGATCGACCGCTATGGCCCGGGCGAAAATGCTGGTTACCCGACCCTGTGCAAGGGGCGTTTCGACGTGGATGGCCAGACCTACCACGCGCTGGAAGAGCCCACCAGTCTCAACACTCTGGGTCTCTTGCCCGAGCTGTTCAAGACCGGGATCCAGTCGGTCAAGATTGAAGGGCGCCAACGCAGCCCTGCTTATGTGGAGCAAGTGACCCGGGTCTGGCGTGCGGCCATCGATGCCTATCAGGCCAATCCCGAAGCCTATCAGGTCAAAGCCGAGTGGGATGCCCAGCTCGCACGCGTCTCCGAAGGTAGCCAGACTACCCTCGGCGCCTACCATCGTCAGTGGCAATAAGGAGTCCACCCATGCAATTTTCTCTCGGGCCCCTGCTCTTCTACTGGCCCAAGGCCGATACCGAAGCCTTTTACCATGCCGCCGCCGACAGTCAGGCCGACATCATCTATCTGGGGGAGACCGTTTGCAGCAAGCGGCGCGAACTCAAAGTCGATGACTGGATTGCACTGGCCCGTCAGGTGGCCAACTCCGGCAAGCAGGTGGTGCTCTCGACCCTCGCCCTTATCTCCGCCCCTTCCGAGCTCAAGGAGGTGAAGCGGCTGGTCGACAATGGCGATCTTATGGTCGAAGCCAACGATCTCGGTACGGTGCAACTCGCCAGGGAGGCAGGGATCCCCTTCGTCTGTGGTCCCGCCATCAACGCCTATAACGCCGATGTGCTGCGCATGTTGCTCAAACAGGGGATGAAACGCTGGGTCATGCCGGTGGAGCTCTCCCGTGACTGGCTGATCCAGCTCAATCAGGATCTGGGTCCCCTGCGCGACCAATTTGAGGTGGAGGTGTTTGCCTACGGCCATCTGCCGCTCGCCTACTCGGCGCGCTGCTTCACCGCCCGCTCCCTCGACAAGCCCAAGGACAACTGCGAGCTCGCCTGCATCAACTACCCCACCGGACGACTGGCCAACAGCCGCGAGGGGGAGCGGGTGTTCAATCTCAACGGGATCCAGACCCAGTCCGGCTACTGCTACAACCTGGGTAACGAGCTGGCTGGTATGGAAGGTCTGGTAGATGTGGTCAGGCTTTCGCCGCAAGGGATGGAGACGCTGGAGATGCTGGCCCGCTTCAAAGCCAACCGGCAGGGCCAGGCTCCCCTCTCCTTGCAGCAAGGAAGCGATTGCAACGGCTACTGGCGCCAGATCCCCGGTATGAGCCTGGTGGAATAAGCCCAAGGGCAAAACATAAGATAATAGCGATCAAAAGGGGGCCATTAGGCCCCCCTTTCTAATCACTCATGTCGATAGTGACTTACTTGGCGCCATGCTGCTCCGCCAGATAGAGCCAGGTATCGACCACTGTATCGGGGTTGAGCGACACCGAGTCAATCCCCTGCTCCACCAGCCAGGCGGCAAAGTCAGGGTGATCGGATGGCCCCTGACCGCAGATCCCCACGTACTTGCCCGCCTTGCGCGCGGCCTGAATCGCCATCGACAGCAGTGCCTTGACCGCCTCGTTGCGCTCGTCGAACAGGTGGGCAATCAGCCCCGAGTCCCGATCCAGCCCAAGGGTGAGCTGGGTCATGTCATTGGAGCCGATGGAGAAGCCATCCACGTGCTCGAGGAACTTGTTTGCCAAGAGGGCATTGCTCGGGATCTCGCACATCATGATCACCTTGAGCCCCCGCTCGCCGCGGCGCAGACCGTTCTCGGCCAGGATGTCGATCACCTGCTCCGCCTCGCCCACGGTGCGCACGAAGGGGATCATCACCTCGACGTTGGTCAACCCCATCACATCGCGCACCCGCTTGATCGCCTCGCACTCGAGGGCAAAGCAGGGGCGGAAGCTATCGGCGATGTAGCGGGATGCGCCACGAAAACCGATCATCGGGTTCTCCTCGTGGGGCTCGTAGCCACGACCGCCCACCAGATTGGCGTACTCGTTGGACTTGAAGTCCGACATCCGCACGATCACCCGCTCCGGCCAGAACGCAGCGCCCAGAGTGGCGATCCCCTCGGTCAACTTGGCCACGTAGAACTCACGCGGGCTGTCGTAACCGGCGATCATCTTGCCGATGGTGGCCTTGAGCTCTGGGGTTTGCTGGTCAAACTCCAGCAGTGCCTTGGGGTGCACCCCGATCATCCGGTTGATGATGAATTCAAGGCGTGCCAGCCCCACCCCGGCGTTGGGCAACTGGGCAAAGTCGAAAGCGCGGTCCGGGTTGCCGACGTTCATCATGATCTTGATGGGCAGGCGCGGCATATTGCCCACCTCGGTCACCGCCACATCGAAGTCCAGCTCGCCGTCATAGATAAAACCGGTATCCCCTTCCGCGCAGGAGACGGTGATAAGCTGGCCAGCCTCGATGCTATCGGTGGCATTGCCACAGCCCACTACCGCCGGAATGCCCAGCTCGCGGGCGATGATGGCGGCGTGACAGGTACGGCCGCCCCGGTTGGTGACGATGGCGGAGGCCCGCTTCATGATGGGCTCCCAGTCCGGGTCGGTCATGTCGGTGACCAGCACGTCGCCGGGCTGTACTTCGTCCATCTGACTGATGGAGGAGATGACCCGCGCCGGGCCCGCGCCAATCTTGTGACCGATGGCCCGCCCCTCGATCAGCACCTTGCCCGCTTGCTTGAGGGCAAAACGCTCGAGGGTGTTGGCCTCCTGGCGGCTGCGCACGGTTTCCGGGCGTGCCTGCACGATGTAGAGCTGGCCATCCTGCCCATCCTTGGCCCACTCGATGTCCATCGGGCGGCCATAGTGCTGCTCGATGATAAGGGCCTGTTTCGCCAGCGCCATCACCTCCTCATCGCTGATGCAGAAGCGGCTGCGCTCGGCCTCATTGGTGTCGACAATCTTCACCTGACGGCCGTGACCGGCATCGTCAGAGTAGGTCATCTTGATAAGCTTGGAGCCGAGGGTCTTGCGCACCACCGCCGGGCGGCCCCCCTTGAGAGTCGGCTTGTGCACATAGAATTCATCCGGGTTGACCGCCCCCTGCACCACCATCTCGCCAAGACCATGGGCGCCGGTGATAAAGACCACGTCGTTGAAGCCGGACTCGGTATCCAGAGTAAACATGACGCCGGAGGCGGCGAGATCCGAGCGCACCATCCGCTGCACCCCTGCCGAGAGGGCAACACCCTTGTGGTCGTAGCCCTGATGCACCCGATAGGAGATGGCGCGATCGTTGAACAGGGAAGCAAACACATGCTTGACCGCCGTCATGACGGCATCGATGCCACGTACGTTGAGGAAGGTCTCCTGCTGACCGGCAAAGGAGGCGTCCGGCATATCCTCGGCGGTGGCGGAGGAGCGCACCGCAAACGAGGCCTCGACACCGGCACTCAACTTTTCATAGGCAACCCGGATAGCCTGCTCCAGCTCGGGCTGGAACGGGGCTTCGATCACCCAATCGCGGATCTGCTGACCGGCCCGGTTGAGGGCGGCGATATCGTCCACGTCGAGATTGTCGAGCAGATGGTGGATCTTGCCGTTGAGGCCGCTTGACTCCAGAAACTCGTTAAACGCAAAGGCGGTGGTGGCAAAGCCCCCCGGCACGGATACACCGGCGCCAGAGAGGTTGCTGATCATCTCGCCAAGGGATGCGTTCTTGCCGCCAACTCGTTCTACGTCCTGCATTCCGAGTTGTTCGTACCAGAGCACGTACTGTTGCACTTGGATGTCTCCAGGTTGGTGGGCACCGGTGCCATAGCACCTCGTGCGCCCGATTTAATCGATGAGGTTATGGGTAAGTCAGGTGCGTTATTGTCTGTTTCTTTTGTTGCCAACGACCATGAAAACGTTTTCTACTGATTTTCAAAAAAATCCCCGAGCAAGAGTTGGGGATGGTCGAATGACCGGAACATTCTACAATGGCGACACAAAAAGATAACGATTCAGGTTTGCAAGCCACTTCACAACTTGGGCACAGCAGACCGGTTGACAAAACTGGTATGGTTTCGGGAGATACTTCTCACCCCTTACCCCATGCGACCCCACCCGCGGTATCACAGGAGCCCTACGTGCACACCGTATTTTATGTTTCAGACGGCACCGCCATCACCGCCGAAGTGTTCGGCCACGCGGTACTGAGCCAGTTTCCGCTGGCCTTCGAGCAGATCACTATCCCCTTTGTGGAGACACTGGAGAAAGCCCGTCAGGTACGGATGCGGATCGACGAGCAGTTTCGCCAGACCGGGGTACGCCCCATTCTGTTTCACACCATCGTCGACCCGCTGGTACGGGAAGAGGTACTGAAATCGGAGGCGTGCGGCCACGACTTTCTCAATACCTTCGTCAGCCCGCTGGAGCAGGAGCTGGGGGTCAAAGCCGAGCCCCGCCTCCACCGCACCCACGGCATGGAGAACCGCAAGCTCTATGACGATCGCATCGAGGCGGTCAACTTCGCACTTGCCAACGACGATGGCATCACCACCAAAGAGTACGATGAGGCGGACATCATCCTGATCGGGGTCTCCCGCTGCGGCAAGACCCCCACCAGCCTCTATCTGGCGCTGCAGTTCGGCATTCGTGCCGCCAACTACCCCTTTATCGAGCAGGACATGGGCATGCTGGAGCTGCCCGCCCCCCTCAAGGCCAACCGTCACAAGCTGTTTGGCCTCACTATAGCGCCGCAGCGGCTGCACGAGATCCGTAACCAGCGCCGTGCCAACAGCCGCTACTCCTCCATCGAACAGTGCGAGCAGGAGCTGGCCTGCGTGGAGCGACTGTTTCGCCAGGAGGCGATCCGCTTCCTCGATACCAGCTCCCACTCGGTGGAGGAGATCAGCGCCAAGGTCCTCGAGGCAACCGGTCTGCGCCGCCAGCTCTGTTAAGCCAACTTGACAGCTATCGGCATCAACAAAAGATAAAAATTACAGTGTCGCGGCGAAAGTCAGCTGTGGCGAACTGCAATTCACATAGATGACAGTGAAAAGCGTGGATAAAAAAGGGATAAGCACCACAAATGCTTATCCCTCTTCTTGTCGACCTTGGCGTTGTGCCCTTGTCACCTGCTGCCAGTTAGCCGCTATTCGATTCCGTTCTGCTGCGCTCGGCAAACACCCAGCGTTAACTAACGATTGAGCTCAGGGTTGTTCATCAACCGGGCATAGAAGGCCAGCAAACCGTGGCGCAGGCGAACCCGCTCCGCCAGCCAGCCGCCAACGAGCGCCCCCGTTACCCCACCCACCAGCAACAGCGACTGCCAGTAGTGCAGCAACTCCTGATCACCGAGTAACAGCCAACCCAGCAACATAATCGCGGCCACCAGCAACAACAGCGGACTGGCGGCAATCCCTAACCAGAGCGCCACCAGTACACCCTGGGCAACCCCTTGTTGCAGCACGCTTTCGCGCTCTCTGTACTCCAACTCCCTGCACTCTTCCCTGTACTCTCGCTTGTTTGGCATCATTTGCATCCATTTGTGGCCTGGCACCACAAAAGCACACCAACAATACAAAATGTCAATAAAACAGAATTCGATTGCGCAAACATCAACCAGAAACTGCCAAGAAGCCTCTTCAGATCATGAAAAAGCTGCCTTTGGTACAAAACACGGCCATTAGAGATGGAAAACAGGTGCATTCATGGCGGATTATCACTATTCTGCTTCGGTTGCCAGCCAACACTAAAAATTGAAAATGGCATGGTGTAACGAAATAAATACAGCTTTCGTCAGGTTTTGGCTACGCACTGCGGCCTGCTCAGGATGAGCCCAACACCGACCAGAGACAACAGAGACGTAAGGACAGACCCATGGATTTGAAACAAGACTGTGAGGAGCTGAAGCGCGGCCTTAAAAACCGCCACATTCAGTTGATTGCTTTGGGCGGCGCCATCGGCACCGGCCTCTTTCTGGGCATTGCCCAAACCATCAAGATGGCAGGCCCCTCAGTCCTGCTGGGGTATGCCATCGGCGGCTTTATCGCCTTCCTGATCATGCGCCAGCTCGGTGAAATGGTGGTGGAAGAGCCGGTAGCCGGCTCCTTCAGCCACTTTGCCTACAAATACTGGGGTGAGTTTGCCGGTTTTGCGTCCGGCTGGAACTACTGGGTGCTCTACGTGCTGGTGAGCATGGCCGAGCTGACCGCGGTGGGCATCTATGTCCAGTACTGGTGGCCCGAGATCCCGACCTGGATGTCGGCAGCCTTCTTCTTCGTGCTGATCAACGCCATCAACCTCTCCAACGTCAAAGCGTTTGGCGAAATGGAGTTCTGGTTCGCCATCATCAAGGTGGTCGCCATCATCGGCATGATTGGCTTTGGCGGCTATCTGCTCCTCTCCGGTGCCGGCGGCCCCGAGGCAAGCGTCACCAACCTGTGGGCCCAAGGCGGCTTCTTCCCCAACGGCATCAGCGGTCTGGTGATGGCGATGGCGGTGATCATGTTCTCCTTCGGCGGTCTGGAGCTGGTGGGCATTACCGCCGCCGAAGCGGACAACCCAGAAAAGAGCATTCCCAAGGCCACCAATCAGGTGATCTACCGCATCCTCATCTTCTACATCGGCGCTCTGGCTATCCTGATGTCCCTCTACCCCTGGGGTAAAGTGGTGGAAGGCGGTAGCCCGTTCGTAATGATTTTCCACGCTCTGGACAGCAATCTGGTCGCCACCGTGCTCAACATCGTGGTACTGACGGCGGCACTCTCGGTCTACAACAGTTGCGTCTACTGCAACAGCCGGATGCTGTTCGGGCTGGCCAAACAGGGCAACGGCCCGAAAGCCCTGCTCAAGACCAACAAGAGCGGCGTGCCGCTGGTGGCCCTCTCGGTCTCGGCCATCGCCACCCTGCTCTGCGTGCTGATCAACTACCTGATGCCGGGCAAGGCGTTCGGTCTGCTGATGGCGCTGGTGGTCTCCGCACTGGTGATCAACTGGGCGATGATTAGCCTCGCGCACCTCAAGTTCCGCAAGGCCAAGGTCGCAGAAGGCGTCCAGCCCAAGTTCAAGGCGTTCTGGTATCCCTTCGGCAACTATCTCTGCCTCGCGTTCATGGCTGGCATTCTGGTGATCATGTATATGACCCCCGATTTCCGCATCTCGGTCGAACTGATCCCCGCCTGGCTGGTGGTACTGGGTATTGGCTTTGTCATCAAGCGCAAAGGACAAGCTCAAAGCAAGGTCGCAGCCAATCTGGGTTAATGCCCGAATCTAGCGACATCAATGCAAAACGCCGATCACATGATCGGCGTTTTTTTATTGCGCGCAGCGCAACTGACCGCACTACTAGCAGCCATAGCCCTCAGGAAGACAGCTCTTGCCTTTGATCTTGCCGATGCTCCGGGCTGTTGACGCAACACTCATCGCGGAAAAAGGCGATGATCTCCTCCAACACCGCGTATTGAGAGACGCAAAGCAGGGTGCGACTCTCCCGGTTTTGCTTCACCAGCCCCACCGAGACCAGCGCCGCAATATGGTGGCTGAGGGTGGAAGCGGGGATCGCCAACTGCTTTTGCAGCTCCCCCACCGGCAGCCCCTGCTCTCCCGCCTTGACCAGATGCTTGAAGATAAACAGCCGGGTCGGATGACCCAGCTCTTTCAATGCCTTGGCGACCTCTTCCAGTTGCATCTCTGCGCCCTCCACGAATTTGATATTTCGATAATACCAGAAATATCTTGACCGGCCATTCATTTCGATTATTTTGGAAATATAGAAACCAAGTGAGGATACGACAATGAATGAGTGGTTAACCATGCTGACCGATGCAGCCCAGATGTTCCTGTTTCTGGCTGTCGAGCTGTCGGTGCTGTTTCTGGTCATTAGCGCCGGGGTCAGTCTGATCCGTCAGAAGATCCCCGACGAGAAGATCCAGCGGATGCTGGGGGCGCGCCATGGCAAGGGCTATCTGCTCTCAGCCCTGCTCGGCGCCGTCACCCCCTTTTGCAGCTGCTCCACCATCCCGATGCTGAGAGGACTACTCTCGGCCAAGGCTGGCTTTGGCCCCACCCTCACCTTCCTGTTTATTTCGCCCCTGCTGAACCCCATCATCGTCGGCTTGATGTGGGCCACCTTCGGCTGGAAAGTGACCCTGCTCTACGCCGTGATCGCCGCCAGCGTCTCCGTCATGGCGAGCATGCTGCTCGACAGATTGGGGTTCGAGCGCCATGTCATCGACCCCAAAGAGGCCACCCCCTCTTGCGGTAGCGGCTGTGGCCCGGCGACCCGCACCACCACTCAAGCACATTGCAGTGACAACCAACGCGGCGTCATTCGCGCAATCAAACCCCTCAACGGGGCAGCGTGCTGCCCGGCACCTCAACCAGAGATGGCAGAACAGGCCACCCTCTCCTGCTGCGGCGATGGCACGGCAGTCCTGACCAGAGCACCACAGCTCCCCACCGCCTGGGGCAAAGCTCGCATTGATGCCTGGCAGCAGTTCAAAGCGGTATTGCCCTTCCTGCTGCTGGGGGTGCTCATCGGCTCGTTTATTTACGGTTTTATTCCGGCCGAGTGGATCGCCGCCCATGCTGGCGCCGACAACCCGCTGGCCATCCCCTTCAGCGCCATCGTCGGGATCCCGCTCTACATCCGTGCCGAGGCCGTGATCCCGCTGGCATCGGTACTGCTGGGCAAAGGGATGGGAATGGGCGCCGTCATGGCGCTGATCATCGGCAGTGCCGGTGCCAGCCTGACCGAGGTGATCCTGCTCAAATCGATGTTCAAAACCCCGATGATTGCGGCCTTCCTTACCGTGATCCTCGGCATGGCGATCCTGATGGGCTACCTGACGCAACTGCTGTTTTAAACCACCCATTTTTAAGCAGGCAGAGTGTTAAGCCAGCTGAGTGTGAAACCATCAGGCTTCACATAGACAAAACGCCGATCAACAGATCGGCGTTTTGCATGTTCTGTATGACAATCTGCAACCGGCGTTACAGATATTGCCCGACGATGGGGAGCAGACCCTCGACGTCACGGACGATATGGTCGGGTTGGTGTTCCCAGCGCTCCGGGGTCGCGCGGCTCTGCTCGCCAAGCGCCCCTTGCAAATGACGGGCAAACTGCACATCCGCTTCATGGTCACCGATATAGATCAGCGACTCGCACCAGGCTGGGCCGAAGATAGACTCCAGACATTTGAGGTCACCGAAAGGATGAGGTTTTTGCTGCACTCCGGGCACGTCATCATAGCCGACCACAGCCTTGAACCGGCTGTTCACGCCATGCAGTTCAAGCACCCGGAGAAGGTTTTTTAGGCGTTTTTCGAACAAATGCCATGGGAAATGGCAGAGAAATGGTCAATCACCGCCTCCAGCCCCGCAAAAAACCGCACCTCGGTCCGGTTCATCTCCTGATGCTTGGCCCACAGACTGCCAGCCAGCACCATCTCGTCCCGCGACAAACCGTAGTAATCCCTATAGAGATCCTGCCAGTTCTTGGCGGCGTGATTGGCATGGTGATACTCCGCTTCGCTGCGCAGATAACGAGGTAACAGATCGCCGGTCAGATGGGGGGCGACTTCAGCCAGGATCTGCTTGGCGATATCGATATTCTGCGGCACCGAATTGACCAGGGTGCCGTCATAATTCCATAAAATCGCCCCCAACTTAATTGCCTTACCTGTATCGCTGCGTGGCTATAAGTCATGCGATGTTACTTGGCTTGCGTCCCCCGCCAAACCGTTGCGATGGAAGATGTGTAGATGCCCCTGCTAGGCGCAGAACAGTTAATGAGCAACAACACAATAAAATGAGCAGCCTCTGCCATACTCAGACGATGTATTCCGTTATGGTAAAACCGGAGCCTGATCATGGTAACCAACACACCTCACACTAGAGATACCGAAGTTGAATTTACCGACAACGTCCAGTTGGTATCGACCACCGATCTCAAAGGGGACATCACCTACGCCAATCCGGCGTTTTGTCAGGTGGCAGGCTATAGCCTTGAAGAGATGCTGGGACAACATCACAACCTGGTACGCCACCCAGACATGCCCAAGGCGGCATTCGCCGATCTCTGGGCCCATCTAAAAGCGGGCAAGCCGTGGCGGGGCATAGTCAAAAACCGCTGCAAGGATGGTAGCTATTACTGGGTTGATGCCTATGTCACCCCGATCTATGAAGATGGCAAGATGGTGGGTTACCAATCCGTTCGTTGCCGACCCTCCGTAGAGCACAAAGCGCGTGCCAACAAGATGTACAAAACCCTTAAGGCACGCGAAACCGGCTCCGCCATTCACATGGGGCAGCGCCTGCTCACTCCGGCCATCATGACCATACCCCTGCTGCTGCTCAGCGTGATCAGCGCGCTCTGGCTGCTCACACCACTGCAGGCGCTCTGGATCATCATTCCCCTATTGGCCACCCTCTGGTTCAACCGTAATGCGCTCTTCCTCACACCGCGATTCTTGCAACAGCTTGAGCAGGACTACGACAGCATCAGCCGCCTGATCTTCTCGGGGGATGCCCCCCACAGCATTGCCGATTTCCATATCAAGCTCTGGCAAGCCAGAATCCGTACCGTGCTGGGAAGAGTCGATGACACCACACTCTCGCTCAATGCCATGGCCAACAATTTGAGTGGTTCGGCCGCACTGGCCAGCAGGGATATCTCCTCACAGGATATGCAAATTCAGCAAGTCGCCACCGCAGTTACCCAGATGGCATCAGCTGCCGAAGAGATCAGCCGCAATATTCAGGACAGCAACCAGCAGATCGAAGAGGCGCGCAACCATTGCATCACCACCAGCAATCAGCTTTCCGATGCGGGAGAAGAGATGTCGGCACTGGCTACCCAGGCAGAGCAGGCCTTCCAGTCAGCCGTCGAGCTGGCGAGCGAGTCCGAACGGATCGGCAGCATCATGAGTGAAATTCGCGGGATTGCGGATCAAACCAACCTGCTGGCACTCAATGCCTCCATTGAAGCAGCGCGGGCGGGCGATCAGGGACGCGGCTTTGCAGTGGTGGCTGACGAGGTACGCAGCCTGTCGACCAGAACCCATAGAGCAACAGAGCAGATCCAGAGCAGCATTGGTCATATCCAGCAAACCCTCGGGGGATGGAAAGAGATGATGCATCTCAATGTGACCAGAACCAATGATTGCCTCGCAACCACTCGGGCAAGCACCGGCAACCTGAATCAGGTCGTGATCGAAATAGACAAGGTCTCTGATTTTTCCAATCAAGTTTCCGCTGCAGCGACCCAGCAGCAAGCGGTGATCGAGGAGATCTGTCGTAATATCAATCAGATATCCTCACTTTCTCACGATAACAGCCTCAAAATCGATCAGGTCAGTAAAACCAGTGCCAACTTGCAGAGCAAAGCGAGCCAGCTCAAGGACCTAAGCCGGACATTCGGATAGCAGCATGCAGATAAAGTCCATGTAAACGAAGGGCCACCCGTCTGGGTGACCCTGTTGTTTATACGGCTTAACTGTTGCTCCTGGACGCTACTTACTTGGCGTAATCCTCGGTCGGAATGCAGGAGCAGAACAGGTTGCGATCGCCGTAGACGTCGTCGATACGGTTGACCGACGGCCACAGCTTGGCGGCGCGCACGGCCTCCGACGGGAACACCGCCTCGGCGCGGCTGTAGCCACGGGACCACTCAGCGTCCATCACGTCATCCTGGGTGTGCGGGGCATGGACCAGCGGGTTGTCGGTGAGACTCCACTGCCCGTCCTGCACCTTGGCAATCTCGGCGCGGATGGAAGTCATCGCCTCGACGAAACGGTCCAGCTCGCGCTTGGACTCTGACTCGGTCGGCTCGACCATCAGGGTACCCGCTACCGGGAAGCTCATGGTCGGCGCGTGGAAGCCGTAGTCCATCAACCGCTTGGCCACGTCCATCTCGCTGATGCCAGAGGCTTCTTTGAGCGGGCGGATATCCAGGATGCACTCGTGAGCCACCCGACCGTTGCGCCCGGAGTAGAGCACGGGGAAGGATTCACCCAGCTTCTTGGCCAGGTAGTTGGCGTTGAGGATGGCCACCTGAGTGGATTTCTTCAGCCCCTCGTCCCCCAGCATGGCGATGTACATCCAGCTGATGGGCAGGATGCTGGCCGAGCCGAACGGTGCCGCCGACACGGCGCCGTTGTTGCGGCTCTCCTTGTCGGTCTTGACCACGGCGTGACCGGCCACGAACGGCGCCAGGTGTTTCTTCACGCCGATGGGGCCCATGCCCGGGCCGCCACCGCCGTGAGGAATGGCGAAGGTCTTGTGCAGGTTGAGGTGGGATACGTCCGCCCCGATAAAGCCCGGAGCAGTGAGGCCCACCTGGGCGTTCATGTTGGCGCCGTCCAGATAGACCTGACCACCGTGCTGGTGAACGATGTCGCACACCTCCTTGATGGTCTCCTCGTACACCCCGTGGGTGGAGGGGTAGGTCACCATCAGACAGGAGAGCTGATCACCCGCCTCGGCGGCCTTGGCGCGCAAGTCGTCCAGATCCACGTTGCCCGACTTGTCACAGGCGGTGACGATGACCCGCAGGCCCGCCATCTGGGCGGAGGCCGGGTTGGTACCGTGCGCGGACGCCGGAATGAGGCAGATGTCGCGATGCCCCTCGCCGCGGGACTCGTGGTACTTCTTGATGGCGAGCAGGCCGGCGTATTCGCCCTGGGCACCGGAGTTGGGCTGCATGCAGACCGCATCGTAACCGGTCACCTTCACCAGCCAGTTTTCAAGGTCGGCCAGCAGCAGCTGATAGCCTTTGGCCTGGGCCAGCGGGGCGAACGGGTGCAGCTTGCCAAACTCGGGCCAGGTCACCGGGATCATCTCGGCGGTGGCGTTGAGCTTCATGGTGCAGGAGCCCAGGGAGATCATGGCGTAGTTGAGGGCCAGATCCTTGGCTTCGAGACGGTGGATGTAGCGCAGCATCTCGGTCTCGGAGTGGTACTTGTTGAACACCTCGTGGGTCAGCACGGCGTCGGTGCGCAGCAGATCCTGCGGGATGGCGTGATGGGCCTGGGCCGCCTGGTCGAGGGCCTCGATGTCCAGGCCGTGGCCTGTGCCCAGGAACAGTTCAAACAGCTCGGCCACATCGCCACGGGTGGTGGTTTCAGAGAGGGACACGCCCACCGCGCCGTCCAGATCCGCACGCAGGTTGATGCCGAGCCCCTCGGCCTTGGCGATCAACGCAGCCTTGTCGGCAGTCTGCACGGTCAGGGTATCGAACCAACTGGCATGCTTGAGGGACACGCCCTTGGCCTTGAGGCCGAGCGCCAGAATGGTGGTCAGACGGTGCACGCGGGAGGCGATGGTTTTCAGTCCCACCGGGCCGTGGTAGACGGCGTAGAAGCTCGCCATGTTGGCCAGCAGCACCTGAGCGGTACAGATGTTGGAGTTGGCCTTCTCGCGGCGGATATGCTGCTCACGGGTCTGCATCGCCATGCGCAGCGCGGCCTTGCCGCGGGCATCCTTGGAGACACCGATGATGCGGCCCGGCATGGAGCGCTTGTAGGCATCGCGAGTGGCGAAGAAGGCGGCGTGCGGGCCACCGTAGCCCATGGGTACGCCGAAGCGCTGGGCCGAGCCCAGCACCACGTCGGCACCCAGCTCGCCCGGGGATTTGAGCAGCAGCAGGGAGAGCAGGTCGGCGCTGACACAGGCCAGCCCTTTCTGGGCTTGTACGGCAGCAATCAGGGCCCGCAAGTCTTTCACTTCACCCGTGGTGGTGGGGTACTGGAACAGGGCGCCGAACACCTCTTCGGCGCAGGCCTGTGCGGCCGGGCCGACGGCCACGTCAAAACCGAAGTGAACCGCTCGCTCCTTGACCACGTCGATCACCTGCGGGTGCACGTCGTCGGCCACGAAGAAGAGGTTGGCTTTGGACTTGGCCATCCGCTTGGCCAGCGCCATCGCCTCGGCGGCGGCGGTTGCCTCATCCAGCAGGGAGGCACTGGCCAGATCCATGCCGGTCAAGTCCAGGGTCAGCTGCTGGAAGTTGAGTAGGGCTTCGAGACGGCCCTGCGCCAGCTCGGGCTGGTACGGGGTGTAGGCGGTATACCAGCCCGGGTTTTCCAGCACGTTGCGCAAGATGACGTGGGGCACGTGGGTATCGTGATAGCCCATGCCGATGTAGCTCTTGGCGACCTTGTTCTGAGCCGCATAGCCCTTGAGCTTGGCCAGCGCTTCCACCTCGGTCATGGAGGCGCCAATGCCGAGCGGACCCGGCCGGCGAATGGCGGCGGGGACAGTCTGCTCAATCAGATCATCCAGGCTCTCGGCGCCCACCACGGCCAGCAGGGCGCGCAGATCTTCCTCACCCGGCCCGATGTGACGGCGGATGAAATCGGTTTTTTGCTCGAGTTCAAACAGTGACTGGGTCATTTCCCTATTTCCTGATAAATAAGTCCTGGCATGACATCCTGATAACCAAGACCTGATGTTCCTGATCGTCGGTTGATACCGACTCCACTCATGTTCTGGGTCCCGCAGACAGGGGGCGGCACCGGATGCTGCGGCAGCATCGAGAGGGGATCGCCTAGTTGCGAACCGGCCTGTTTACCCCTAGGCTCCTAGGCTGGCAAACGGCAGGCGCGGACGACTTCACCCTTCCACCGGCCGGTGCTTGCCCGGCTGGCGGTCATACAAAGGGGCCCTGCTGTGTTGGCAGGGCCCGGGGGCATTACTCTTCGTCCACCACGTTCTGGTAGCCTTCGGCATCCAGCAGGTTGGCCAGCTCGCTCTCGTCATCGAGCTTGATGCGGAACAGCCAGCCAGCGCTGTAGGGGTCGGAGTTGACCAGCTCGGGGCTCCCTTCCAGCTCTTCGTTGACGGCGATGATCTCGCCGCTCACCGGGCTGTAGATATCGGAGGCCGCCTTGACCGACTCGGCCACGGCGCAGTCGTCACCGGCACTGACCTGCTTGCCCACTTCCGGCAGCTCGACAAACACCATGTCACCCAGCAGCTCCTGGGCGTGCTCGGTGATACCGACCACGGCCTCGCCGTTGGCTTCAACACGGATCCACTCGTGGGAAGTGGCATATTTCAGTTCGCTCGGGATATGGCTCATTTGTGCTTCCTTTGATCTTTGAGTCGCGTTTAAAAACGAATATGAAAAGGGATGGGGGAGGCACTGCCCTCCCCCAAAACGGTATTAAACCAGCTTCTGGCCGTTACGGACGAAAGCGGGCTTGGTGACCTTCACGGTGACCAGCTTCTTGCGGATCTCCACCTCGGCCAGCTCACCGATATCGCGGGGCACCCGCGCCAGGGCAATACTGTAGCCCAGGGTGGGGGAGAAAGAGCCGGAGGTGATCACACCTTCCCGCTTCTCACCGTTTGCCGCGGTGAAGGTAACCGGCATGCCGGCACGCAGCACCCCTTTCTCTTCCATCACCAGACCCACCAGCTTGGGCTGATTGCCCGCCGCTTTCTGCGCTTCCAGCACGTCGCGGCCGATGAAGTTGCGATCGCTCGGCTCCCAGGCGATGGTCCAGGCCATGTTGGCGGCGAGTGGAGAGATTGACTCGTCCATATCCTGACCGTAGAGGTTCATCCCCGCCTCGAGGCGCAGGGTATCGCGAGCACCGAGACCACACGGGGCCACGCCGTTATCCAGCAGCGCTTGCCACAGCTCGCAGGCTTTCTCTTGCGGCACCACGATTTCATAACCATCTTCGCCGGTGTAGCCGGTAGTGGCGATAAAGAGATCGCCAGCCTGCACGCCGAAGAAGGGTTTCATCCCCACCACGGCGGTACGCTGAGCGGCGCTCAGCACAGCAGCAGCCTTGACCTTGGCGTTGGGGCCCTGCACCGCAATCATCGCCAGCTCAGGACGCTCGGTTACTGTGATATCGAAATCGATGGCGTGATGGCGGATCCAGGCCAGATCCTTCTCGCGGGTAGCGGAGTTGACCACCAGCCGGTAGAAGGTATCGGTCAGGTAATAGGTGATGAGGTCATCGATCACGCCGCCTTCCGGATTGAGCATGCCGCTGTAGAGGGCCTTGCCGGGGACAGTGAGTTTGGCCACGTCGTTGGCCAGCAGGTGTTGCAGAAAGGCTTTGACCCGTTCGCCGGTCAAATCGACGATGGTCATGTGGGAGACATCGAACATACCGGCATCGCTGCGCACCGCGTGGTGCTCTTCCAGCTGGGAGCCGTAGTTGATGGGCATTTCCCAACCGTGGAAGTCCACCATCTTGGCGCCGGCTTCCAGGTGTTTGGGATGCAGTACAGTAGTCTGGATCATCGCATTCTTTCCTTAGCAAAAAGCCTTTTCGCTTTGGCGACCACCCTTGCGACCCGCGCCACCGCTCTGACTGCACTGCGTGCAACAAAAAGCGACCGGATCCAAAAGTGTGTGCTCGCTCCTGCCCTTGCCAGGCAAGAGGGATTCCTTGAACGGAGCGGATTATATGACAAGCAGGCGAGCGTGCCGCTCAAAAAAAACTAATCCCCTCCCGTAAAACTGACTCCAGACACTAAGATAAATGCAGTGATAAAAACAGCCATAAGCCGACTCATGCGAGATTAAATTTTGATTTTTACCGTTTCGTCACAATTTGCAGAAAAACGTTTCGCTCCAGAGCAAAATTAAAGGCTGACACCCAAAACGGGTCATCAGCCTTGTCGGATTACTTTTGTTGTCAAAAACGGCGAGTAATATTAGTTTTTTTCACCCTTGGCCTGCATGGCACTGCCCTTGGTCGCAGCAACAGCCCAGTCAGGACGGGCCAATGCGGGCAACTCTCCCTCCAGCCCCATGGCAGCGCGGATCACCCCCTCCTTGAAGGGCGTCAGCAGATTGGCCGCGCGCAATCCCACGCCCCGCACCAGCTTCTTGAGCGGGTTGGCCCCGCTGAACAACCGCTTGAGCCCTTCCATCGCCGCCAGCATGCGAGCCGCCTCGCTCTTGCGCCAGCGCTCGTAACTGCGCAGGTTGGCGAGCAGGCCGATATCCTCGCCCGCGGCATGATTTTGCAAGATCTGCTCCGCCAGCGCGGCAGCATCCAGCAGGCCAAGGTTGACCCCCTGCCCCGCCAGCGGGTGGATGGTGTGGGCAGCATCTCCCACCAGCACCAACCGCTCGCGAGCAAAATCGCGGGCATAGCGGGCGGTAAGAGGAATCGCGCTGCGCGGCCCCTCCACCTTGCACAGACCGAGCCGGGCATCGAAGGCGGTGGTGAGCTGGCGGTTGAACTGCTCGTCGTCACAGGCGCAGAGCACCTCGGCACGAGCCGCAGGCAGCGACCAGACGATGGAGCAGAGGTTCTCCTTCCACAGCGGCAAAAAGGCGAGCGGGCCATCCGGGGTGAAGATCTGGCGAGCAACCGCTTCATGGGGTTCGGCGCAGCGCACCGTCGCCACCAGGGCGTGGTGGCCATAATCCCAACTGGTGAGCGGGATATCAGCCTGACGGCGTACCCAGGAGTGGGCGCCATCGGCGGCAACTACCAGTTTGGCAGAGATGGCCTGACCATCTTCAAGGAGCAGCAAGGCGCCCGCCGGGCCGCTCTGCAGGCTCTTGGCTCTGGCGGGGGTCAGCAGCTGGATATTGCTGGCACCTTCAATCGCCTCAAGCAGCGCCAGCTGGATCACCCGATTCTCGACGATGTGGCCGAGGTTGGCCTGACGCAGGCTGGCGGCATCGAAGTCGATATGGCCGAAACTGTCCTGCTCCCACACCGCCATCTTGTCGTAGGTCTGCAGGCGGCGCGCTTCAATGCCGTCCCAGGCGCCGACATGGCGCAGGATCTGCTGGCTGGCCAGACTCAGGGCACTGACCCGATTATCGGCCACCTCCCCCAGCTGCGGATCGGGCAGTTGTCCCTCCACCACCAGCACCTTGAGGGCGCTATGTTTCAAGGCCGCAGCGAGCCCAAGCCCTACCATGCCGCCACCGACAATCACCACATCCACATTTTGCATCTGCATCATCTCATCCTTTCAGGGCTGACCGGCTGGCCAGCGAGGGGACGCCCGCAGGCATCACCTCTTTATTCAATAGGTTTTGATCAACGAATGGCGGTCACCATCTTCCGGTCAACAGGTTCCACTCAACAAGTGCTGGCTAGTTGCCGCACACATCGGCGACAAAGCCCAGGGTGCGCGAGGCAAGCGGCGCCTTGAGGCACGGGAATCGCCACATTAGGGTGAGCGCCAGATTGCGCCCCGCCACCAGCGGGTCGTGACCATTGGAGAAGAGCTGGGCCAGCGAGGAGGTGAGCCAGACAGTCTGCGCCTGATCGCGCTGACGCTGCTGCCAGTAGCCGCTCAGCACCTTGAAGCTACCGATATCCTCCCCCTCTGCCAACGCCTTGGCTACGGCGCCGGTAAGCAGGTCCAGATCCCGCATCCCGAGGTTGAAGCCCTGTCCGGCAATCGGGTGCAGCGCGTGGGCGGCATTACCGACCAGCACGGTGCGCTGGGCCAGCGGGTAGTCGCAGGCGGTCAGAATGAGCGGATAGACATTACGCACGCCACATCGCTCGAAGCGACCGAGCCGCCAGCCAAAGGCCTGCTGCAGACGGGCAAGAAACGCCTCCTCATCGAGGGCCATCAGCTCATCCACCTCATGCTGCCCGACGCTCCATACCAGCGAGGAGAGCCCATCCTGCATCGGCAACAGGGCCAGCGGCCCCCCTTCGGTAAAACGCTCGAAGGCGCGTCCCTCAGGGTCTTGCGCCGTTTTGACCGTGGCGATGATGGCGTGCTGCTCAAAGTCGTGGCGGGTCACCGGCAACTTGAAGTGCTGACGCACAAAGGAGTTGCCGCCGTCTGCCGCCACCAGCAGGCGGGTCTCAATCTGTTCACCGCTCTCGAGGGTGAGGGTCACCTTCTCCTCATCGGGCGCAATCTCACTCACCCGAGCCGGACAGCAGACCCGGATATTGGGAGAGGCCGCCATCGCCCGTTGCAGCTCATGACCGGCAGCTGCCAGCTCGATCACCTGGCCCAGCGCGGGCAGACCGTATTCAGCGGCCGACAGGCGAGCCTGACCGAAGTGGCCCCGATCCGAGACATGAATCTGGGTAATGGGAGCGCAATGGGGGGCAAATAGCGGCCAGAGTCCGCGTCGCAACAGCGCATCACAGGTACCGGCCGAGAGCGCAATGGCGCGGGCGTCGAACCCTGAATGGGTGTGCTGTTCGGGGACGCTTGCCTCCAGCAGCAGGATCTCGAGGGGGGAGCCATCGGATCGAAGCAGGGCTGCCAGCGAGAGGGCCAGCACGGCACCGCTCATTCCACCGCCGACCAGGGTGACATCGACCTGTCGCACATCAGATTGAGACATAAGCAGAGAGGAAGAAGTGAAAAAGGTTGCCTCATGCTATCACAAAGCCGCTGGCCGAATGCGAGGTCACCGGCAAAAAACCGGTTGCGCCTCACAGGGTTAGCCACCACAAGGGAATAAAAAAGAGCGCCATCAGGCGCTCTTGCAGATTCAGTAAGGGTCGCGTTGACCCGCACCTCAATGCAGGGTCGGCGGCGCGCTCGGGGTATCGGGGCGCTTGCCAAACTCTTCGAAGGCCATCATGACCCCCAGTTTGACGTGTTCGTAGAGCACCAGGAAGGAGGCTTCGTTCTCGTCATCTTCCTGATCGAACTCGGCAGAGACCTGAGTGATGCTGGCGATATCCTGGATCATCTCCTGCAACTCTTCCGACGCGCGCGACAACTCCTGCTGCACCACGCCGAAACCGGCCAGAAACGCCTGTGACCAGTCCACCAGCGAATCGATGCGCTCGTCGAGGGGAGCATCATCACTTGGCAGCAGCAGCTCGACGCCCTTCTGGGCCATCAAGCTCTCGACCACATTGTGATAAAGATCGGTCATCACCTGGCGCACCGGGGCCGGCAGGCCGAAACCGTCGTTCACCAGATCGTTGAAATGGGGCACCCAACTCTTGTCGTCCAGTGCCACACCGCCGCACACCAGACCGCAGATCACACCATGGGCCTCTACTGCGCTGGCCATCAGCTCATGTTGTTCCATGATGTCGGCCACTGCCGCATATTTAAGGGGGTTCGTTTTGCTCATCGAGGATCCGCTCAAAGTTCAGTCAAATTTGCAGAATTAATGGTCAGGATCCTAGCATTCTCCCTCTTGCAGAGCCAGCAAGGCCTTGAAACTTATGCATCTGCGCTATATAGTCCCGCCCAGTTGTCCACGTGGATAAAGGCGGAAATCAGCTCCGCCGTATTGAGGAAGGCATGAGCACAGAGGCCGTAGAAATCGTCATTTTGGGACGTCCCTACAAGGTATCCTGTCCCTTGGGACAGCAGGATGCCCTGCGCCAGGCCGCCGAGCAGCTGACCGACAAGTTGATCGACCTGCGTCAACGCTCCAAAGTCTCCAGCAACGAGCAATTGGCTATCATGGCGGCGCTCAATTTCTGTCATGAGCTCTGCCTTGAAAAAGAGAAGAACCACCAATACTCTGAGACCATGGACAAGCGGATCAAGATGCTGCAGCGCACCATCGAAGCGGCCCTGATCGAGCACGGACAATATGGTGATGCCAGCGAAGAGGGGCAACAGCCCTAATCGCAAACCGTTTTAAAATTCCCTGGGATGTTTGTCAGCCGGTTCAAGTCCCCGAGCCGATATTCATACCAAACAGGGGATCTGCCTTCTGGCTATTGCGCATGCTCGGCACGACCGAGAAGCCTGCGGTCAGATCCGATCCCCGCCTTGAACCGACGGTTCAAGGGCCCAAACCGGCAACGGCATCTCGGGGTACCAACAGTAAAAGCCCGTCACCAACGTGACGGGCTTTTTCTTGGCTATGTCCCAATTACGTGTTGCATGGGGCGCCCCAGGGCCTCATACAAACACACTTTGATATTTACGCCTTTTCC